>NZ_CP080443.1:1842857-2150000 GCF_019613955.1 Chryseobacterium sp. LJ668
CGAAATTTCAAAGGTTTTTGCAACAGACCGTTCTAATATATTCATCAACGGAATTTTAGATAAATATTGTAAAGATTTAAATAGAATATAAAAAATAAAAAATGAAAAAGACGTTATCGATTATCGCATTGTCGATCATAGGTTTGGGTTTGGTTTCTTGTAAAAAGGAAGAAAATAAAGAGCTTCAGAATTCGGAAACAATTACACCAGATTCTACAAATACATTGCCGGGAGATTCTTTACCTCCAAGAGCGCAAAATAATACTGCTGCAGGAGAAGTTGCCACACCGGCAGTATCTAGTCAGCCGTTGACGACTGTTGCTTTATCAGAAAGTAATTTTGATTTTGGTAACATTAAAAAAGGTGATAAAGTAAATCATGTATACGAAGTAACAAACACCGGAACAAATCCTTTGATCATATCAGAAGTTAAGCCAGGATGCGGATGTACTGCACCTGAGTTTACAAAAGACCCGATTTTACCTGGTAAAAAAGGAAAAATTACTTTAAGCTTCGATTCTTCAAGTTTTGATGGTGCTGTTCAGAAATATGCAGATGTTTTTGCAAACGTTGAAAAAGCTCCTATTAAATTGACGTTCAACGCAAACATACAACCTAAATAAAAGATTATGTTAACAATATTTTTACAGTCCGCACCAGCTGGAGGATCTTCTCCGATGATGCTGATTATGATGGGTGTGATGTTTGTTGGGTTTTATTTCCTGATGATCAGACCTCAGATGAAAAAACAGAAGCAGGAGAAAAAATTCCAGGAAGAGCTGAAAGTTGGGAGCAGAGTAGTACTTACTTCCGGTCTTCATGGGAGAATTTCTCAGATTCAGGAAGACGGAGTTATCATCGAGACCTTATCCGGGAAATTAAAGTTTGAAAAAGCGGCAATTTCGAGAGAATTTACGGCTGCGAGATTTGGAGATAAAGCTACGGCAACTACTGATAAAAAAGAAGTTATCGAAACTGAAAAGAAGTAGTTTTTAGTTTTAAAAACATATTAAGAATCGGCGCGGTGACCAAAGGTCACCGCGCCGATTCTTAATATGCTTATTTTCGCTCCGAATATTCCAATATTAAAATGTTATTATACAGAATCAATTTGTGCTCATAAATACAAAACATTCGCGAAAGTGATGTTTTAAAAATATCTTTGCCCAATGAATGAAAATACAGCAAAAACAGTTCTCATCTTAGGTGCTAATTCTGATGTTGCCAAACAATGTATTTTGCAATATCTTAAAAAAGGTTTTTCGGTAACAGCAGCTTCCAGAAACACAGAATCACTCAATAAGTTCATTATCGAGAACAATTTGGATTCAGCAAAAATTTCTGTTTTATCTTTTGATGCTGAAAATTTCGATGCTCATCAAAAATTTTATGATGAGCTTCAAATAAAACCGCATATTGTAGTTTACTCAGCCGGATTTTTAGTCGATAATGAAGCAGCTTTAAGAGATTTCAAAGAAGCTAAACAGATGATTACGGTGAATTATATGGGCGGAGTATCTATTTTAAATATTATTGCAACAGACGATTCCAATAAAAATCTGGAGAGGATCATCGGTCTGTCCTCACTTTCGGGAGTACGGGGACGAAGAAGCAATTTCGTTTATGGAAGTACAAAAGCGGCTTTTACAACATATTTGGCAGGCTTGAGACAGGAATTAGCTCAACGAAATATTACGGTCAACGTTTTAATAAGCGGTTATATCAATACGAAAATAAATACAGGCTTAGAACTCAATAAAACCCTTTTGATGGAACCCGGTTATGTCGCAAAACATATCGTCAATGCCGGAAATTCTTTCTCTATTGTCCCGAATTTTAAATGGAAAATGATTTATTTTATCTTGAAAATATTGCCGGAAGGTTTGGTGGCCAAGTTGCCTTGATTAATAATTATCAATCTTTACTTTCTGTAAAGCTAAAGCAAATATTAAAGTATTATAATTGGCTAAAAGCAAAGGTTGGTTTCCATAATGAGCAAGTTTCAAATCTACTTTAGTATTGTTCAGATAAAAGAAATTTCCATAATTTGACATTTCTTCATCTACAAATTTCAATTTAATTAAGTTGTTGATATAGTTCATTAGCATTAATTGTTGAGAACTTGATAGTGAAATTTTTTTATTTAATTTTTTCACTTGAATTATTGAGCCTAAAGAATCTCTAATTCCACAATCAGCTCCAAATTTTGTATACGACAATTCTATTTGTTTTTCTAAACGATAAATTTTTATAAGTTCTTCATGACCGCCCCATTCTCCACAATCAGCAAATTGAGATTTTATAAATATTGTATCCTCATTATTATAGCTTAATATATTGTCAAACGAATATTTTTCTTTTTGATCTATTTCTTTCACAATTTCTTTATCTGAACAACTGACAAGAAATGATAGAATTAAAATTGAAATAAGAGTTTTCATTGATTGGTTTTATTTCCAAAAGTACAATTTATTCAAGATTCTGCAATAATTCCAACACCTTCATCATATCAATTCCTTTACCCAAAACAGGTTTAAACAAATCTCCTTTTTCTTTAATTCTCCCCAAAGCATTATGAATATTAAAATCTGTCGGTTTCATACCTGGTTTTACCTCATCCCATTCTAAAGGCATGGAAACGGAAGCACCTTCTTTTGGTCTTATACTGTAGACACTTGCTAAAGTCTGACCGGTTCTGTTTTGAAGATAATCTAAATAGATTTTCTTATCGTCTCTTTTTTGCAGACTTCTTTCTAGAGTGGTAATTTTCGGTAGTTTTTCATTGACATGTTTCATTAAAATGTGAGCGAAATCTTTAACTTGGTCAAAATCGTATTTCCCACCCATCGGAATATAAACATGAATTCCCGTACTTCCCGAAGTTTTACAATATCCTTTGATTTTAACTGAATTTAAAACCTCATTCACTTGTAAAGCAGTTTCTATCACATGATCAAAACTGTTTTTCTTCGAAGGATCAAGATCTAAAACCATAAAATCCGGATGATCAAGATCAGGAAGCGAACTATTCCAGGGATTCAGATCAATACAACCTAAATTATTCAGATAAGCCAACGTCGCCTTGTCATTACAGTAAATATAATCGATGTATTTATCATTTGATTCCGAGTAAACCTGCGTGGTTTTGATCCAATCCGGAATATTGTCACTCGCATCTTTCTGATAGAAACTTTGCTCTTCAATTCCGTTAGGAAAACGGTTTAAAGACAATGGGCGGTTTTTCAAATGTGGCAAAATATAATCCGCAACAGATTGATAATACTCAACTACGTCGCCTTTTGTAACATCGTCTTTTGGGAAATAAATTTTATCCTGATTTGTCAATTTTACTTTATGCTTGTTCAATGTGATTTCCTTTTCTTTTTCAGAAATTTCAGTTTTTTTTAATGGTGTTTTGGCTTTCATTTCTTTTGATTTTTCGTTAATTTGATTCATCTCAATCATCGAGCCTTCGGTTTCTTCAGGATTTTTATCTTCCCGGATGGCTACAAAAACAGGATGGCGGAAAATTCCGTCGTTGGTAATTTCAGAGTATTTTATTTCGCAGACCAATTCGGGTTTTACCCAAGTTACAGGCATATTAGTTTTTGGTTTCTTTTCAAATGGAGAAGTTTTTACGACCAATTTCAATAACCTTTGATGAAGAAGATTCAAGGATTCATTATTAAATCCCGTTCCTGTATGTCCGGAATAAATCAGTTCCCCATCAATATATTTTCCCAAAATCAATGCTCCAAAACCTTCTCTTGAACCGCGTGGTTCAGTAAATCCACAAATAATAACTTCTTCCGTGTTGGTAAATTTTATTTTAAGCCAATCTGAATTTCTGCTGTTTTCAATATATAAACTGTCTGCTTTTTTGGCAATCATTCCTTCAAGTTCCATTTTTTTCATCTGATTAAAAAAATCGATGCCTTTTTCGGGAATATGATCACAATATTTGATGATGTCGGTTTCAATTAAAGCTTCTTTTAAAAGCTCTTTTCTCTGTATTAAAGGTAGTTCTTCGGTCGAATGCCCATTGAGCCAAAGCAGATCGAAAACCTGATATGTCAAAGCCAGGTCAGGATTGTCACCTATTTGTTGCAGGAGTTGGAAACTAGGCTTCCCGTGTTCATCATATGCGACAATTTCCCCATCCAAAATCATTTTGTATTTTTGGTGACTGAAATCATCGACGACTTTATCGAATTTTGACAGGAAAGAAATCCCGTTTCGGGAATAAAATAGAGGTTGTTTATTAGAAAGATCAGCCACGGCTCTGTAGCCGTCCCATTTTATTTCAAAAACCCAGTCTTCGTCATCAAAAGCTTCTTCAGAAAGCCTGGCCAACATCGGTTTGATGAATGTCTCAAGTTTCTTTTCGTCTACTAAAGAATTGAATCTTTGAAATTTTGGTTTCGTTTCTGAAGTTATGACTTCTTTTTGGTGCTTTTTAGGCTTTTTTTTTCCTCTAAAAATTTTGTAACCTGAGAATTTTTGGCTGTTTTTTCTTCGGCGTCATAATTTTCTTCGGCAAATTTATCTTTATGTTTAATTAACAACCATGAATTTCCTTCAGTATTTTTCATTTTTACTAAAGCAAATTCACCCTTGAGTTTTTTGCCATGTAAAATGAATTTTAATGAACCTGCTTTTAGTTCTTTCAGTAATTCTTTTTCGTCCGAAAGTTTGCTTGTATCGTCCAACGGTTCGTATGTTCCGCTGTCCCAGACTTCCACTTGTCCGGCTCCGTAATTTCCTTCAGGAATATTTCCTTCAAAATCTTTGTAGTCGTAAGGATGATCTTCAACCATCATCGCAAGACGTTTGTCTTTCGGGTCTAATGACGGGCCTTTCGGAACGGCCCAGCTTTTCAAAACACCTTCCATTTCCAATCTGAAATCATAATGAAGACGTGACGCAGCATGTCTTTGAATCACAAAAATAAGTTTGTCTTCACTTTTTTTTGTTTTTCCTTTGGGTTCGGTGGTTTCATCGAACTTTCGTTTTTCGTTATAATCTTTTAGTGGCATTACGATGCATTTTTAGATTTCGGACTATGCAAGCTGGCTTTCAACTGTGCCATAAGGTCTATCACCTTGCCCTGTTTTGCAGGTTCTGCTTTTTTAGCTTTTACACCTTTTCCTTTTGCTTTTTGTTTGATGATTTTTAGTAAAGATTCAGAATAAGTATCTTGATACATTTCAGGATCAAATTCCTGCGAAAGCTGTTCGATAAGGCTCACTGCCATTTTTAGTTCGGCAGGTTTTGGAGGTTTTTTAGCAGGAATTTTTAAATCTTTATAATCTCTTATTTCCTGAGAAAAACGTAATCTGTTCAAAACTAAAACTTCATCATTGTAAGGTCTGATCATCCCAATCGCTTCACTTTCACGAAGCACAAAAGTTCCAACGCCCACCATTTTTGTTTGGGACAAAGCTTTTAATAAAAGTCTGTAGGCATTTTCTCCATTCTTTTGAGGCTCCAGGAAATAAGGGTTTTCAAAATAAACGCTATCAACTTCAATCTCTTTTACGAATTGATCGATTGAAAGTATTTTGCTTTTTTCAGGACTTGCTGCTTGGTAATCTTCGTCTTCAAGAATGATGTATTTATCTTCCATGAGATATCCTTTTACAATATTTTCCCACTTGACTTCTTTGCCTGTTTTTTCGTTCACTCTTTTAAATTTAATGTTCGAAAAATCAGACTTGTCGAGCATATCCAAATCGAGTTTGCTGGTTTCTACAGCAGAATAAATTTTTATAGGAATATTCACTAATCCAAAACCAATGGCACCGTTCCAAATTGCTTTCATTGTCTTATTTTTTATAAAACTTGCAATGATTGTGCCGTGAGATAATTGTGTTTTGAGATTAGATTTATTTAAATAACGACTTACTTTCTAAAGTGTTGTGGATGAATGTTTCATCATTCATGGTTGTATTTTTTCGTTTTCTTTGAGAATTTTTGTTAATTCAATCTCCTCTAAATATTCTTCATAGCTAAATGAAACGATGTCTGAATGTTTTTGCTTCAGGAGATTTTTGTCAGTTAAAAACTTCATCCAATCCCATCTTCTTTCAGAGGAGTCGCAACCATATATATCTTGTGAATTACACAGTTTATCAGGAAATCCCAATCGTGTTTTAAATTCTATCTCTAAAAGTTTGATTAGTGAATAAACTTCATTGTCTGTTTTGTAATTTCCGATGTAAGGTTGTATGACATCAAATTTTATCAATTCGAATATTTTGTCATAATTTAAAGTTTCATCTGTGTTTTTATAATCGATTTCGGCTTTGTCAAGATAATATTTGTACAAATTTTCTTCTGTATTTATAGCGTAAATTTTTAAGAAATTTTCTCGTTCCTCTTTGTTTTCAAAATCCTTTATTAGGAAGAAACCAAAATCTTTTTCAAGAAAAGAATACTTGTTTCGATAAGTGTCTTTGTTGTATTTTATTTTTTCGGCAGCTTTGATTGCATCAGGTATTTGTGAATAATGGATTTTTGAAAAAAGTTTCGAGATATCTCTTTCGAAATCATCAATTTTGCTTGATGTCATTCGGATTTTATCAATTTCACTTTGGATATCGAATATTTTACCGTCAAAATTAGCATCATTGAATTTTTTGTCTTCGAAAGGATATTCAAATTTGTCTGACAATACTTTTTTTGCGTTTGCTATTTCAAAATTTATGTCTGGATCATCAGTTTTTAGATTGTTTAAAATCATCAATGCATCTGGAGAATTCTTGGTAAATTTTATTAAATAATATCTAAAGTTCCCATTAATATTACAATCTTTAAAGAGTTTAGATTTTTTCAGATATAATTTTAGCTCTTCCGTATCTTTCAAAAGTTGGCTCCAATTTTTAGAATAATAAATATCTGCTATTCTTGAAATTGAGCATTGAAGATTATAATTGTTTTCGTTTACAATTGTCCAGTATTCTAATGCGGTAATGTCTTTGAATGTAAGTTCCTGTATTAATTTGTCTTCAAGTTTTCGTCTTTCATTAAAAGGCAATTTCGTTTTTAGTTTTCCAATATCTGATCTTAAGGCTTCGGTTCCAATAAAATCAATTTTGTTTTTTCTACAATATTCGGTCAATAGAGATAACGAAGTCAGAAATTTAAAAGGTGAAAGTGGTAGAACTTTTTGATTGGTTTGGTTAAAGATATTTTTTTCTTTTTCAAAACTTAATTCATTTACTCTTTTTACATCACTTTGAGAAAGGTGTATGAAAGAATTTAGGGCAATCGAATCGTTGTCACTAGATAAATTTTCAACCAAAGAATTTATATTGTCGATTTTATTTGGTTGGAGTGATGAGTTTTCAAAATAATTTTGAGCTACATTCCATTTAAAGTTTGTATAATTTTTTGAAAAATAAATGAGCAAATTGAGAATAGCACTATTGTCAAAATTCATATCCCGAGTGTCCCAGACTATATAATCATTTCTTCCGGCAGGTCCGATATCTGTATATGTCAGTAATTTTAAAAGATCGAAAAAATCTTCTTTATTTCTGTTGAAATTATTGAATTTATCTCTTCGGCGATAAAATTCTTTACAAATTTTTAAAAGACATTCCGGATTATTTTGTTGTATTAAAATAGCAATACCTCCTGCTTTAATCCAATCTTTACTTAGAATTTCCGTACGTTTGTCAATAAGTTTCTGAATTTTTTCAGCAGGCAATTCTCGAAATTCTATGAAAAATTTTCTCTCGTAAATTGGTGTTATATAAAATGCTTCTAATTCCGGATAATATTTTATTTTGTCTTTATTCTTGTTTAAAAAAGTAGAATAATTTTGAGCATTTTTTATTTCTGCTAAGTTAATCGAGGCTTCAGGAAAAATAAAATTTTCTTCAATAGTTCGTTTTGCGAGATAAAATTCTTCGGTTTCGTTATAGTGATGGCCCAGAAATTCAGCTAGTTTTTTGGAGCTGTCAAAATAAGGTGCTAATTCATTTAATGCTTTTTTATCACCTTTTTCCAAACGTAATTTTAATTTATAAATACTGCTTTCAAAGTATTGCCCCTCTGCATCCTGAGAACTGTAAAGATGTAGAATGAGTACAAGAAGTATGGATATTAGTTTTTTCATAATAAAAAAGCGGAGAAAAAATCTCCGCTTCTAATTTATGCTTTTAAATTTAATTTCAATTCCAATTCATCGAGCTGTTCGTTAGCAATTGCGGCCGGCGCGTCGATCATCACATCACGCCCAGAATTATTCTTAGGAAAAGCGATGTAATCTCTGATCACTTCGTTTCCATCAAGAATGGCTACCAAACGGTCAAATCCGAAAGCCAATCCTCCGTGAGGCGGAGCTCCGTATTTGAAGGCGTTCATTAAGAACCCAAACTGAGCTTCTGCTTCTTCTTTTGAGAATCCTAATAAATCAAACATTTTAGATTGAAGATCTCTATCAAAAATTCTGATAGAACCTCCACCAATTTCATTTCCGTTCAATACCATATCGTAAGCATTGGCTCTTGCTTTTCCCGGATCAGTTTCCAGTAAATGAATATCTTCCGGTTTTGGAGAGGTGAAAGGGTGGTGCATTGCATGGTAACGTCCGCTTTCTTCGTCAAATTCCAGTAAAGGAAAATCGACAACCCAAAGTGGTGCGAAAACGTCTCCTTTTCTTAATCCCAAACGGTTTCCAAGCTCCATTCTCAATGCAGAAAGCTGAGTTCTTACTTTGTGCTCGTTTCCGGAAAGAATCAACATTAGATCGCCTTCTTTCGCTCCGAATTTTTCGATGATTTTTGCTAAATCTTCCTCACTGTAAAATTTATTCACAGAAGAAGTTTTTACACCATCATTCTGGAATTTAACCCATACCATTCCTGATGCTCCGATTTGTGGTCTTTTCACCCAGTCGACAAGCTCATCGATTTGTTTTCTTGTGTAATCTGCGCAACCTTCAACATTAATTCCGACAATCAATTCAGCGTCATCAAATATTTTAAAATCCTTTCCTTTTACTAAATCGTCTAATTCTACGAATTCCATTCCGAAACGGATATCCGGTTTGTCGTTTCCGTATTTCTGCATTGCATCAGCAAAAGTCATTCTTGGGAAAGTTCCGAATTCCTGACCTGTAATATCTTTGATCAATGTTTTCGTCATTCCTTCAAACACATTCATTACATCTTCCTGATCTACAAACGCCATTTCGCAATCGATTTGTGTAAATTCCGGCTGTCTGTCGGCTCTTAAATCCTCATCGCGGAAACATTTCACGATCTGGAAATATTTATCCATTCCACCGACCATCAACAATTGTTTGAAAGTCTGTGGAGACTGTGGTAATGCGTAAAATTGCCCCGGATTCATTCTGCTTGGTACAACGAAATCTCTTGCTCCTTCCGGAGTAGATTTGATTAAAACCGGAGTTTCAACCTCGATAAATCCTTCGTCTGACAGATAATTTCTCACTTTCTGCGCCATTTTGTGACGGAAAATCAGTTTATCTCTTACCGGAGCTCTTCTGATATCCAGATAACGGTATTTCATTCTTAATTCTTCGCCACCATCCGTTTCGTCCTCAATTGTGAAAGGCGGAAGCTGAGATTCATTAAGAACTTCTAATTTTTCAACTAAAATTTCAATTTCTCCTGTTGGAATATTGGGGTTCTTGCTTACTCTTTCGATAACTTTTCCTGTCACTTGAATTACAAATTCACGTCCTAATTTTTTTGCATTTTCCATCAATTCCGCTGAAGAACGGTCTTGATCGAAAACCAACTGAGTAATTCCGTAACGATCCCGAAGATCTATCCAAATCATAAATCCTTTATCACGAATGGTTTGTACCCATCCTGAAAGTGTAACTTCCTCATTAAGATTTTTCAGAGACAATTCTCCGTTGGTGTGCGATCGAAACATAAGTATTTGTTTGAAATTTTCGTTGGCAAAGATAAGATTTTTAGAGGGTTTAAAAACAAAAAACTTCCATGAAGGAAGTTTTATAAAATTATAAATTGTTTAAATTTCTATTTCAGCATTGTTGCCACAGCAGAAAAGTTATATTTTAGTGCATAATCTTTTGCGGAAAGACCATTGGCATCTTTCACATTTTTATCAGCACCCTTTGCTAATAACATTTTCACCATAGTTGTCTGTCCAAACATTGCAGCATTCATCAATGGGGTAACTCCATCGCAGGCTTTGTTTACATCAGCTTTGTTACTAATTAAAAATTCAGAGATATTCTTTTTATTATTTAAAGCGCTGTATGAAAGCATTGTGTAAGAAGCATCTTTTACACTCAGACATTTATCATAGTCAGCTTTTGTAAAAGCAGCTTTGAATTTTTGTATATTATCTGATTGAATAGCCTGTCTCTGTACGCCTGTAACTTGTTGTGCAAAAATAAGATTCGCAAATGCAGAAAATCCTAAAATCACAGAAGTAATAATTATTTTTTTCATAAAATTAATTTTTCTAAAGAATATACAAATCTAATAATTTTTTTGATACATTGACTCAATTAGTTATCCAATTTACAGCCTTTTCTAAAACTTCATCCTGATCTGTTTTTATTCCTTCTATTGTCGGCTTCACTACAATATCCGGAATGATTCCTACACGTTGCGTTTCTTTTCCGTCCGGATAATAAATTCCGATCCCGCTGATCATCGTTGAAATATTTCCGGGGAGCATTATTTTTGAGACATTTCCGTCGGCGCCAGACGTTGTGGAACCAAAAACTTTAGCATTTGGTGCCGTTCTAAGGCCCATCGTGTGATATTCAGCGCTGCTTTGGGTAGTTTCGTTGATTAAAATGGCAATCTTACCTTTATAATAATTGTTTCCGGTACCGGGAATTTTGAGGCTTGGTGTAAAAGTAAAAACACCAGGCTGTATATTATTTGTATTGCTAAATTTCACAAATTCAGTACTATTTGGTTTTAATAACTTTCCAAGTTTAAATACAACAAAGTCAGACGGATAGCTTCGGAAATCAATCACGAGACCTTTAGTATTTTTAATTTTTTCGAAAATTTCAGGAAGTTTTTCGGAATCTGCACTTCCCATGTAAAGATAAGCTACGTCGTTATTAAACATTTCGAAAAATTCTTTCTGCTCATCGTTCGCAATTTCTGCGTAAGTGTAAGTTTTAATCAAGGCACTGTTTTCAATCCCGTCTCTTAGAAATTTAATATGAATAGTTTCGGAATTGCTGCAAAGAAGATTTCTTGCGATTTCTCTCAATTGCGTTGGGTAATTGGATGCAGCAGTATATTTTAGCTGTTTTTGGATAATACTGTCGATATTTTCACCGTTGACCTCAACGATGATATCACCTTTTTGCAATCTGGTCTCTTTGCCTAATTCTTTTTTATAAAAATCAGTTACTATTGCCTTATTTTCTACAAAACTAACCTTAACAGAAGAATATCTTTCTCCAAAATATTGATTGACTGCTTTGTTGTTTCCCCAGATATTTGCATGGGTATCATGAATGCGCGCAATAATTTCTAAAGCTGCAAGTGTGTATTCTGACTGGTTTTTTGCATTAAGGAATTTGGGAATAAACTCCGGAAGCACCTTTTTCCAGTCTTCTTCGATCAGATTTTTGTATGGAAAGTAATATTGAATGATATTCCAATATCTGTACAGAGACAGCAGGCGAAATCCTTCATCAGGAAAAGACATTTTCTTGTAAGGATTTTCATTTTTAAAATCAGGATTGTTGACTTGGTCAAAAAAATCTACATAATAATTTATTTTGGATCTTTTGGCGTATTTTAAATTGAGAAGCAGTTCAGTCAGTTCCTGTGAAAAACCTGAGCTGGTAATCCAATCCAGATCGGCCTTTATTTTTATATTCTTATCATCAGATACAATTTTTGTTGTTTCAAATTCTCCCAAATTCTTGATCCAGCTGATGTATATTTTATCGTTTTCGGTGATGGAATTCCCTTTTAATTTAGGTAAGAGCCTAAAAAGCTCATAATCCCAGTTATAATTTCCTTTGGCGATATTGGGATGATAATATTTAAGATAGCCCCAAATTAATCCAAGGTTTTTCAGATTTTCCGTGTTTTTTGCATCTAAATTGATATTGCTGAGTTTAGAACCATCATCAAATTCTTTATCCAGTTCCACTTTTGCTGGTATTTTCTCAAAAACTTTCGCTTTACTAATATCTCTACCGTCGATACTCACTTTCAGCTCATCAATCCAGATTTTCCCTTTTCCTGCTAAAAGTGCTCCTAAAACAATTTGCTTTGTATTTTCAGGGGACATTTCAAGCGTTACTTCATATTTTTTCCAAGGGTTTGTACCTTTCAAACCGATTTTTTTCATATTATCGAATGCAATCTGAGGATCTATTCTCATCCAAAGACCTGCAAAGCCATTTGATACATTTTCTGTCTTAAGATAACCTGAAAGTTTTATTTTTTTTCCGGCATAGTTCTCAGGAAGCGTAAAAGCGAGAGCTTTAAAGCCTTTTTCTTCTGTAGATTCTATGGTGGCAGAATATTTTCCTTGCTGTTTTTCGGTGGCATCTACAGAGATTTTTGCGTTACCATCACCAAAGATGTTCCAGTTTTTCGGGAAATTATTTTCAATGATTTCAAAGTTTAAATTTTCGATCTTTTTCTGCGCCTGAAAATTAGTAAAGATCAACAATAGGATTAAAATGATACAATGTTTTTTCATGGTTTTAATTTTCACAAACATAAGAGTTATCAAGATTCCATGATAAGCTGAATTTTTATTTTAAGGAGTTTTATGATGATAAGAGTTTTTTTAACCTCAAATTTTAATTTAAACTGTTAAAAACAATTAAACTTTATATTCTAATATGTCTCCCGGCTGACAGTCTAAAGCTTTACAGATCGCATCCAAAGTAGAAAGCTTCACCGCTTTTGCTTTCCCGGTTTTCAAAATAGACAGATTGGCCTGCGTGATCCCGATTTTTTCTGCAAGTTCCTGCGACTGCATTTTTCTTTTTGCCAGCATGACGTCTACATTAATGATAATCGGCATATTTATATGGTTAAATCGTTTTCTGACTGCAAATCGACAGCTTTCTTATAAACCTGAGCAATGATATAAACTACTCCGGCAAATAAAAAGAACCGAAAATTCTCATTACCGGAATCAAATGAAATTGATAGTTTTCCTGTCACCAATCCGGCAATAAAATTTATTAAAAATGATAAGCAGCCAATGGCCAATGCCAGTTTTGCAATTCTTGAAATTAAAAAATAAATTTCAATTGAAAAAGGATGATTGAGTTTAATTTTCTGTAAAATTTTTATGACATATCTTAACATGATCAGTTCCATGGTTCCTAAAACGACAGAATATACCAATAGAAAAAGTAACCTTCCTTTTTCTAATGACTGAATATTTTTTATGTTCTCATTGCCAATATTTACACTAATTTTTATTTCTTTCATGCTCCCGATATCAATTCCTAAAATGGTAGCAAAAATCAGCAAAATCAATATAAATAATCCAATGCTTAGAATGATTGTGTAGAGCCAGATAAACAATTTGAGGATCTCTAGAATTGAAGTAGAATTTTTCTGCATTTTTTTTATGTTTATTATTATTGCAAATCTATAAATATTTATTGTTTTACGATAATTTATAATTGAAATTTTAATTTAAAAATTTAATGTCTGAATTTGTATTTTTAACCCCGAATAATTTCTCCAATGAAAAGATATTTAGATTTTCTTAAAAAAGCCTTCAGCGAAGAAGAGACAGATTATACAAAAATAACCATCAGAAGCGCTGTTCTCTTATTAGCCATTCCTATGATGCTGGAAATGGCGATGGAATCTGTGTTTGCTTTGGTAGATCTTTATTTTGTCGGTCATCTTAAAGAAAGCGGCTTTGCCATTCAGACGGTTGGTCTTACCGAATCTGTTTTGACCATTATTTATTCAATAGCAATCGGAATGAGTATGGCTGCAACTGCAGTTGTGGCAAGGAGAATTGGTGAGAAAAACCCTGAACAGGCATCCAGAAGTGCTGCGCAGGTAATTTTTGTTTCTTTCATTATAACATCGGTTCTAAGTTTAGCCGGAGTAATTTATGCAGAAGAAATCCTGATTTTAATGGGTTCAAAACCTGATGCGGCGGCTTATGGGAAAGATTTTACTAGAATCATGATGGGAAGCAGTATCATTATCATGCTTTTGTTTTTGATCAACGGAATCTTCAGAGGTGCAGGAAATGCAGCAATTGCCATGAAAAGTCTTTGGATTGCAAATATTGCCAACATTATTCTCTGTCCGGTCCTGATCAGAGGTTTGGGACCAATCCCTGCAATGGGACTTACCGGAGCTGCTGTTGCCACAACCATAGGAAGAAGTACCGGTGTTCTGTATCAGTTGTATCATATTTTTATCGCAGATTCTCTGGTGCGGATAAAGGTGTCTTATTTTAAACCTGATTTTAAACTAATTGCATCTATAGTAAAAATTGCAATACCGGGAATATTTCAGTTTGTGATTGCTTCCTGCAGCTGGATTTTTCTTGCAAAACTGGTTGCAACAACAGGTGGAGAAGATGCTTCCGCAGGTTACCAGACGGCACTTCGGCTCATGATGTTCTTCATGCTTCCTGCATGGGGACTGAGCAATGCAGCATCTACGTTAGTGGGGCAAAATATGGGTGCGGGAGAAATGATCCGAGCGGAACAGTCTGTGATGAAAACAGTAAAGTATAACGTAATTTTTATGCTTTTGGTAAGTATACTGTTTCTTCTTCTCGGTGATTTTCTGGTAGGGTTTTTCACCGAAGAGAATATTATTAAAAGTTATGCCAAAAATGCTCTTCATATCATGAGCTTAGGATTTGTTTTTTACGGAATCGGAATGGTGACAATCAACGCTTTCAACGGAGCTGGAGATACTTGGACGCCGACCTGGCTTAATTTTTTTGGATTTTGGATGTTTCAGATTCCGCTGGCATATGTACTTTCAAAATATATGGAAATGGGGCCAAAAGGGGTTTTTATATCGATACCCGTTGCAGAAACTTTCATTACCATTGTCGCATTTATTTTGTTTAAAAAAGGAAAATGGAAAAATGTGAAAGTCTAAAGATTTAAATTATAAAACATTTAGCACCATAATCTTTTGAGTTCTAATTGTTAATCTCTAACTTCGTAGTCAAATAATAAATACATTGCTATGGGAAAAGGAGACAGAAAGTCTAGAAAAGGAAAGATTATTTTAGGAAGCTACGGAAAGAAAAGACCGAAAAAAGCTTCAAAATCTTATTCTGCTGCAGAAAAAGCAAAAGACTAAAAACAAAATGACCGAAGAGTACTCTTCGGTCATTTTTTAATTATATTTTAAAATTATTTTCCTCCAAAAAGGCCGCCCAACAAATCACCTATACCGCCACTTTGTTGTTTCTGCTGTTGTCCATTGCTCCCAAGTACACTTCCTAAAATATCATTCAGAGGATTTCCGGATTGCGATTGTCCGCCGCCTAGAACACTTCCCAAAATATCATTTAACGGGCTTGATTGCTGCTGCTGAGCCTGGCTTTGTGCGCCACCCAAAATTCCGCCCAGAAGATCTCCTAAACCGCCCGCTCCTACATTGTTTTGCTGTTTTTCCTTACCTATATATCCCATGATCACCGGAGCAAGCATTGCCAGGATCGGCCCGATTTTATCAATCGAAATTCCTGTATTTTGGGATAATTGGTTTTCAACTGTATTTTTCTGATTACCAAATATGTGAGATAGAATAGAACCTCCTTCATCCTGTCTGTTGTCAAGCTGTGAAGTATCGTCTAAAATGCTGCCGTCATGATCTTTGTCCAAAGCATTATTCAGAGCTTCTGCTTCATTCGCATCCTGAGATTTATTTTTAAGATAAGAAATGACGAGTGGAGTAGCCACCGCCAAGAGGGCGATAATCTGGTTTTTGCTGATTCCGAATTTGTTTTCAGCTTGTTCTGCAACCTGGTTCCCTGTGTTTCCTGTCAATAGGTCAATTAAGTTCATTGTGTTTTTTTATTTGTTAGTTAACCAAAGTTATTAAAAAATATTTCACTATCAATTTTTAAATGAATTTTCTTTTAAATTTTAAATCAATTCTGGATTTTAGCTTTATTTTACAATTTTCGAATTTCTTCAAGTGACTGTTTTTTTTTGCGCAGTTCTATAAATTGTCTGGAAGCTTCTTTCATGGCTTCAACATTATCGTTGCATTGTATATGATCTAATGTAAATTCTAAACAGCCCACGTTATTATGAAGCCAAGGAAGCATATAATAGCGCAAACCATCTTTGTACAATTTTTCCTGATTAAATTTTTCACCGGCTTCTGTTAAAGACACAATGTAAAAGCACGACACATAAATTAAAGGAATAAATAAAGGGATAAACTTTAGTTTTTTCAAATGAAACCGATGGGCTAAAATCTTAATTCCTAATGCTGCAAAAACAATAAATATCAGATAGAAAGGAATGAAATAAACATAATTATCAGAAACAGCATAAAAAGTTGCAAATCCAAAGGTAAATAGAGATGCGATGGCAAGAAATAGAAATTCATTTTTAAAGTTTCTATACACATAAATACCACCAGCGACGCAGAATAAAGTAAAAATATGAAAATTATAGATCAAATAAAGTATTGATTTTATAACGTCTGTAATCAGATCAAACAAGCTCTGCGAGAAAGTATTATTGATCCAAAGCTCTGTTTTTGAGATGAAAACATACTTAAATTCAATATCATTTAGATGGTTTACAAAAAACATTAGGGCAAAAATGAAAAGAAAAGAAGCCAACGACAGTAAAACTTTTTTTCTGTTGTCTCTTAATAGATAAAGCAAGACAAAATAAGCAGGGATCAGCATAATATTCTGGATATGAATCCAAAAACTCACGCCCAACAGAATACCAGAGAGTAAAATATTTTTTTGAGAATTATCTTTAAAAGATCTGATTGAAAAGATAAGAAAGCCAACTACTGCTAATGCATTAAATGCATAAACTTCCACCGTTTCTGCACTGCGCCAAAATGTAAAGCTCAAGCCAAAAACAAAAGTTGAGGTAACGGCAATCCATTTTTCTGAAATAAATTCCTTTAATAAAATATAGACCAGACTAACTGTGAGAGAAGCAGGAATTATAGACATGAGACGCATCAGTAAAACGCTGTCTATATTCAGAAATTTTGAGAAAAATATGGGAATGTTAATGTATAAAAAATGCGAAAGAGGTGTCGCATGAGTTATAAATGTGCAGTTTTCAACATCTAAAACAAATCCAATTGAGTCTCCGAACGATATTTTAGAAAAACTTCCTAGGTAATAAATCAGAAAAAAAAGTAAAAAAATTAAGAAAGGAATAGTTTTACTTTTCATCAATTAATTTTTAAAGATAGGCACATTCGAACAAGCTTCTCCGAACATCAGCGATTTCACAATAGGTTTCAGCTGTTCTACCAGTTCGATGTAAGCGTTTTCAGGAATCTCTTTATCCGAACAGCCTTTTACCAGCACTCGTTTCCCTTTTAAATCATCAAAATCATACGTCTGAATGGCATTATGCATCAGAAGAACTTCCAGATCTTCCTTATTGCCGTAAATTACTTTTTTGGCAACATCTGTTATTCTTGCCGTGATCAAAAAATACGCCCACAGCGGAACGATCGCATCTGCAGAATTATATATGTAAACATACTGATCTGCGTAATCATCAGGATTTATCGCTGCTACTTTTTCTCGGAAATCTTTTTCCTTTAAAATCATTTCCATGTAAAGAAAATCTTTAAGATCAATTCCTGTTCTGATGCCTTTTGGGACCAAATCAGTAAGGTCAAAATTAATCAATCCGCTGGAGGCAACTTTATTTTTTATTTCAAATTCGTCTGACATTTTTTATCATTATCTTTGAAGCAAATTTACTCAATTATAATTTGAATTTTAATGTTTGAAACGGTCTTTTTAATAGATCATTCATCGCATATCAATTATCATTCATGAAATATTACATTATCGCAGGTGAGGCTTCCGGAGATTTGCACGGGAGCAATTTAATGAAATCTCTTAAACAGAAAGATGCTAATGCAGAATTTAGATTTTGGGGTGGTGATCTTATGGAAAAACAAGGCGGAACTTTAGTAAAACATTATCGCGACTTGGCATTCATGGGCTTCTTAGAGGTTGCGATGAATTTAACAACTATTTTAAACAATATTAAATTCTGCAAAAATGATCTTAGAGACAACAGACCCGATGTTTTAATATTGGTCGATTATCCGGGGTTTAATTTGAGAATTGCAAAATTTGCTAAAGAACTTGGGATCAAGGTTGCGTATTATATTTCCCCACAACTTTGGGCCTGGAAAGAAGGCAGGGTAGAAACCATCAAAAAATATGTAGATGAGATGATGGTGATTCTTCCATTTGAAGAAGATTTTTATCACAAGCATCAGGTAAAATCTCATTTCGTGGGCCATCCTTTGCTTGATGCAATTTCAACGCTGCAAGATATTGATAGTGAAGTATTTAAAATAGAAAATAATTTAAACGAAAAAGAAATTATTGCTCTCCTTCCGGGATCCAGAAAGCAGGAAGTTGAAAAAATGCTGGAGATCATGCTTTCGGTAAGGCCTTATTTTAAAGATTATCAATTCGTTATAGCCGGTGCACCAAGTCTTGAAAAGGATTTTTATCAGAAATATGTTGATGAAAATGTGCATTTTGTTTCTAATAAAACATACGATTTGCTGAGGTGTTCTAAAGCTGCACTAGTGACTTCAGGAACTGCAACACTGGAAACTGCACTCCTAAATGTTCCGGAAGTTGTTTGCTACCGGGGAAGCAAAATTTCTTATGCCATTGCAAAAAGACTCGTCAGACATATCAAATATATTTCGCTTGTCAATCTGATTATGGATCAAGAAGTAGTAAGAGAATTGATTCAGAATGAATTAAACACAAAAAATCTTGTTAAACAACTCAAATTTTTGCTTGAAGGCGAGACAAGAAATGATATGCTTAAAGCGTATGAAATTTTAAGAAGCAAGCTTGGCGGGGAAGGTGCGAGCGATAATGCTGCGGATATTATTTTAAAATTAAAATAAATTTTTAAGAAATATTTTCTTTTTTTGATTACATTCGTAGTACAAAATGATGAAAATTGAACCGACAGCCACTCCTTATATTAGTTTGCTGCTTTATTCTTGGGATTTTAATTCAAGATTATTTTTCTTTTGAACGAGATTTCGTTTTTATAATTGCATTGGTGTGTTTACTTATTGCAATTTCTCTTTTTTTTAAATCTTTTTTAATCTCAAAACTCAATTCGATACTGATTGGGTTGCTCTTTTTCGGGCTAGGAATCTCTATGCATTTTCTGAATTTCCCGAAGACTTCTCAAATTTCTTTTACAACTAATGAAAATATTACTTTCAAGATCTCAAAAAAATTAAATTCTACGGAAAAGAATAAAAAATATGAAGCCATTGTCAAAATTAAAAATCAAATATTTAATACTGTTTTGTTAATTCCGAAAGAAAGCAAAGAGCTTGATTTTGAGCACTATTACAGAGCAAAATCATACATTAGCCAGCCACAGTCTCCGGAATATGATTTTCAGTTTGATTATGCAAAATATCTTCATCGTAAAGACATTTTTTATCAATGCTATGTAAATGGAGAAATCTCTTCAGCAAAAAGAAATGATCTTTCTTTTAATGAAAAAATCCGTCAGAAAAGACTGGAGGTTTTAAAAGAAATCAACAATTCTGCAATGTCATCAAAAAGTCAGGAATTTCTGAAAGGAATTATTTTGGCTGACCGTACCGAAATTGATTCGGAAACTCTGCAGGATTTTAACCGTTCCGGTCTGGTGCATTTTCTTGCGATCTCAGGAACACACATTGTGGTGATTTTTGGGATGTTTTATTTTCTTTTGATGAAATTTTTACCGTTACGCTTCAGAAAATCTGTTATTATTGTGAGCCTTGGGTTTATCTGGGTCTTTGCTCTATTCATAGGGTTTGGAAGCTCCGTAGTTCGTTCGTGCATTATGCTTACCATGTATTTTTGTTATGTTTTGCTGCAGAGAAAGCCAGATTTGTTGCATGCGTTGGCGCTGTCTGCATTTACTATTCTGATCATTGACACCCAACAGTTGTTTGATGTAGGATTTCAGTTGAGTTTCTTAGCAGTCCTAGGGATTTATTGGTTGAATCAGCCGATTTTAAAACATCTTCCCAAGCAAAATAATCATTTTAAGAAGATCATATACAACACGGTTTCCATTTCAATTTCTGCGCAGATGGTGACGCTTCCATTAGTGCTGTTCTATTTTCATCAGTTTTCCTTTGTATCTTTTGCTGCCAATCTTTTTATTGTTCCTTTCTCTGAAGTGATTATCATTTTTTCATTTGTAATGGCTGGTTTGCTGGCCTTAGGATTTGATTTTAAAATTATTAATATCATTTATGATGTCACCATCGATCTTTTGTTAACAGTTATCCATTGGTTTGCTGATTGTGAATCTTTGTTTTTTGAAAATATTTCAATGAATGGGGTTGAGGTTGCTATGTTGTTTGTAATTGTATACTTTTTGAGGTTTGTAATCGTTAAATCTAATTTTAGGTGTGCTCCTCAGTTTTCTTTAGCTGTTTTAATGTTTTTTATTGTAAGAATTTCTTTCACGATTTATGAAAATAAAAGGCAGGAAGTATTAGTGCATCACTATAAAAAAGGAAAAATTGTATCTGTGAAAAACAAAAGTTCAGTTTGTTTCTGGATAGAAAATGTTATTGATCAGGAAAAGATCAGGCAGTATATTATCAATCCTTACATATCTTCTCGCAGGGTGAAAAATATTAAAATCGAAAGACTTCCCGCTGTATCAGGAAAGGTGGTTTTTAATAATAAAATCTATAATTTGAAATAATCAAATGACTAAAATTCCCCCACGTTATCAATGTTTCCCGTTGTTATTTAGAAAGATTACAAACTGACTAATAGTGAGATTTCTCACTTTTTAGTTTTATTAACATTCCTTAATTTTGTGGAAAATCAAATTTAAACTCAATATGGCAGGTTTAACAAGTTCTACGATTGGTAGAAAATATGCTATGGCGCTTTCAGCAATGTTCTTGCTGATTTTCCTAGTAATGCATCTTACCGTAAATCTATTGTCGGTTTTCGGTGAAACAGCTTATAACAATGCATCACAGTTTATGGGGTACAATCCTCTTATTCAGTTTGTAATGCAACCCGTGTTGATGTTTGCTGTCATTTTCCATTTTGTGATGGGATTTATTTTAGAAATTAAAAATCAAAAAGCCAGACCTATCGGTTATGAAAAAAACGAAGGTTCTGCGAATTCTACTTGGTCATCTCGTAATATGATTATTTCGGGAGCCGTCATTTTAGCATTTATTTTTCTGCACATGTATGATTTTTGGCTTCATGAGATGAATTATAAATATGTAGATGGTCTTCCCGTTGAAGAAACGCGTTTTTGGGGCGATCTTCATAGAAAGTTTGCTGATTTGTGGAGAGTGGTACTTTATGTAATTTCTTTCGGTTTGCTTGGTTTACATTTAGCTCATGGTTTTCAGTCTTCATTCCAGTCTGTGGGAGCAAGACATCCAAAATATACTCCAATGATCAAAGCTTTCGGAAACTGGTATTCTATACTGATTCCGCTGGGCTTTATTTTCATCGCAGTTTTTCATTACATAACTCAATAATTTCAATATACTAATATGAGTAAATTAGATTCAAAAATTCCTGCAGGTCCGCTTAAGGATAAATGGAAAAATCATAAAGACCATATGAACCTTGTTGCGCCTAACAACCGTGATAAAATTGATATTATTGTTGTAGGTACAGGTTTGGCAGGAGGTTCTGCAGCAGCTACTTTGGCTGAGCAGGGATATAATGTGAAAGCATTCTGCTATCAGGATTCACCAAGAAGAGCACACTCTATTGCTGCTCAAGGTGGTATCAACGCTGCTAAAAATTATCAAGGTGATGGTGACTCTACTTATAGACTATTCTATGATACGATCAAAGGAGGTGACTATAGAGCAAGAGAAGCAAACGTATATAGATTAGCGGAAGTTTCTGCTAATATTATTGACCAATGTGTTTCTCAAGGGGTTCCATTTGGTAGAGATTACGGCGGACAATTAGATAACCGTTCATTTGGTGGCGTTCAGGTTAAAAGAACTTTCTACGCAAAAGGACAAACCGGTCAGCAGTTATTGTTAGGTGCATATTCCGCATTAAGCCGTCAGATCGGAAAAGGTAGAGTAAAGATGTACAACCGTCACGAAATGCTAGAATTGGTAATCGTAGACGGAAAAGCAAGAGGAATTATCGCAAGAAACCTGGTAACAGGTGAAATCGAAAGACATTCTGCTCATGCAGTGGTAATTGCTTCAGGAGGTTACGGAAATGTTTATTTCCTTTCTACCAACGCAATGGGTTCAAACGTTTCTGCAGCCTGGAAGATTCATAAAAAAGGAGCATATTTCGCAAACCCTTGTTATGTGCAAATCCACCCGACTTGTATTCCGGTTCACGGAACACAACAGTCTAAACTGACTTTAATGTCTGAATCATTGAGAAACTCAGGGAGAATCTGGGTTCCTAAGAAAATTGAGGATTCGGTTGCCATCAGAGAAGGAAAACTGAGACCTGAAAATATTAAAGAAGAAGACAGAGATTACTATCTTGAAAGAAGATATCCTGCATTCGGAAACTTGGTTCCTCGTGACGTTGCTTCAAGAGCAGGTAAAGAAAGATGTGATGCAGGTTTCGGTATCGAAAATAATGATACTAAAGAGGGTGTTTACTTAGATTTCTCAACAGAGATTATCAAAAAAGGTAAAGAAACCGCTATCGAAAAAAATATTCATAATCCTACTGATCAGCAAATATATGATCTTGGAAAAGCTTGGATTGAAGAGAAGTATGGTAACTTATTCGTGATGTATGAGAAAATTACTGCGGATGATCCTTACAAAACTCCAATGAAGATTTATCCTGCCGTTCACTACACAATGGGTGGTGTTTGGGTTGATTATAATTTACAATCTACAATTCCTGGATGTTTCGTAATTGGTGAGGCTAACTTCTCAGATCACGGAGCCAACAGATTGGGAGCTTCAGCTTTAATGCAAGGTTTGGCAGACGGATATTTCGTACTTCCTTATACTATCGCAGATTATCTTTCTGCGGATATCAGAACGGGAGCAATTCCTACGACTTCTGCTGAGTTTGAAGAAGCTGAAAAAGAAATTAAAGACAAAGTGAACTTCTTTGTCAATAATAAAGGAACACATTCGGTAGATTATTTCCATAAAAAATTAGGACACATTATGTGGAATAAGGTTGGGATGGGAAGAACTCCTGAAGGTTTAAGAGAAGCAATTGCAGAAATTGACGAAGTGAAAAAAGATTTCTGGCAGAATGTGAAAGTAATGGGAGAAACTGAAGGGATGAACACCGAGCTTGAAAAAGCGTTCAGAGTGGCAGATTTCATCGAGTTAGGACAGTTAATGGCTATCGATGCATTACACAGAAACGAATCTTGTGGCGGGCATTTCAGAGAAGATCATTCTACTCCGGAAGGTGAAGCAGAAAGAGATGACGTCAACTTCAAATACGTAGGAGCTTGGGAATATCAGGGTGATGATATCAAACAGGAAGTTCTGCACAAAGAAGATCTGATCTATGACAATATCGAAGTTAAAGCAAGAAGTTACAAATAATCTCCAACCAATAAATATAACATTATGAGTGCAAAAAAAGGCCTTCATCTTACTCTGAAAATTTGGAGACAAAAAAATACAAAAACTAAAGGTCAGTTTGAGACCTACAAAATATCAGATGTTTCTACAGATTCTTCTTTCTTGGAAATGTTAGACATTCTGAACGAGAACTTAATCAACGAAGGAAAAGAGCCAATCGCCTTTGATCACGACTGTCGTGAAGGAATCTGCGGTATGTGTTCTCTTTACATCAATGGTAGAGCTCACGGTCCTGATACTGGGATTACAACGTGCCAGCTTCACATGAGGATGTTCAAAGACGGTGAAACCATCGTTATTGAGCCTTGGAGAAGTGCTGCATTTCCTGTGATCAAAGATTTAATGGTTGACAGAAGTGCATTCGACAGAGTGATGGCTGCAGGTGGATTTATCTCGGTAAATACTTCAGGAAACACTTTGGATGCCAATGCAATTCCGATTCCTAAAGAAGACGCAGATAAAGCAATGGATGCAGCAGCATGTATCGCTTGTGGAGCTTGTGTTGCTTCTTGTAAAAATGGTTCTGCCATGTTATTCGTTGGAGCTAAAGTTTCCCAGTATGCACTTTTACCGCAAGGTAGAGTAGAAGCGAAACGAAGAGTTCTGAATATGGTAAAAGCCATGGATGAAGAAGGATTCGGAAACTGTTCCAATACAGGTGCTTGTGAAGTAGAATGCCCTAAAGGAATTTCTCTTGAAAACATCGCAAGAATGAATAGAGAATACATTACTGCTTATGCAGATAGAGGATAGTTTGTTTTAAAATATATATAAATTTCGTCTTCTTTAAAGAAGACGAAATTTTTAGTTAAATCTTTCATAAAATCAATTCTTACATAGCGGTAAGTTTGTTGAAAAACTTATTTTTGCTTAATTATTAAAAATTCAGATGAAATCTAAAATTCAATCATTCAAAAAAAATAACAGTACAATAATGATTAAAAAATATCTTTTGTTGTTTGTCATTGCAGTATTTGCAATTTCATGTTCAAAAAAAGTTGAAGTAAAAGGAAAAATCGCAGGAAGTTCTCCTTTAGAAAGAATAGAATTTGTTGAAGCTTCAGGGGTTGCTACTCTGCCTTTGGTAAATATTGGTCTTGATAAAGACGGAAACTTTGCAGGAAGCTTCGAAGCTCCAAAAAATGGAATGTATGTGATCAATTATGCCGGAAAGCAAAATTTGATTTTCCTTAAAGGCGGGCAAAAGGTTAATATTTCTGGAACAGCAGCTACTTTCCCGAACGAATATGTAGTGACAGGTGATGCTAAGAACGATAATGATTTTTTCCAGGCAAGTCAGAAATTTCTTTCAACTTACGGCCAGGGTTTGAATATTCAGGAATTAATGACAGGTGACGAGGCGAAGTTTGTAAAAGCAATGCAGAAGATTGAAGCTGATATCAATAGAAACATTGAGGAAAATGTAAAAAAATACAATCCTGGCAAAGAGGTGATAGAATGGAAAAAATCTGATGCCAAAGTTGCTATTCTTAATCTTATGGTTAATTATGAAATGACTAAAAAGCAGATGTCTGGTAACCCTTCATTCAAATCAGGAAAAGTTTTCACAGATTATGAAAATAAATTAAAAGAAAACAATGACGAAATGGTGAAGAAAAGCCCTTTCTACAGACAATATCTTTTAACAAAAATGAGCCCTGATTTCCAGAAATTTGCAGAAGCAAAAAGTAAAGGAAAAACAGATATCACAACTTCAGAACTGTTCAATGACTTTTTAAAGTCTCAAAAAGAAGTTTCTCAAGTTACCAAAGATTATTTACTGGCATTCGTAATGGCTCAGTCAGATATTCATCCGCAAACTCCGGCTAAGACGACAGATAAAATTAAAAAAATCATTGAAGAAGATATCAAAGATGCTGGAGTTAAAGCTGATATAAAAAAAATGCAGTTTACCATCAACGGATTCAAAATAGGTGATGATGCACCGGAAGGTTCATTGGTAAAAGCAGACGGTTCAGCTTACAAACTAAGTGATAATAAAGGAAAACCTTATGTATTGGTTTTTTATGCATCTTGGAATCCTTACATTGCAGAAGGTACAGTTCCTGTATTGAAAGAAGTGGTAAATTTCTATAAATCTAAAATGAATTTCGTTTTTGTAAACCTTGATGACACTAAAGATCAGTTTACAAAAACAAGCAATGCAATGATGAAAGGAATTCAGGGAACTAATGTTTATGCAGAAGGTGGGCTTAATTCTGATATTGCAAAAAAATACGGAGTATACGGATTTAAACTTCCAAACTTCATCGTAGTAGATAAAAATGGTAAAGTTGCCAGCAGATCTTTTGTAAACTTAGGCGATCAGGAATTGATCACCATCTTAGATAAGCAAACAGGTCTTTCTGCACCTAAAGTTGCTCCTCAGCCACAAATGATGCCACAGATGAATATGGATCCTTCAGCTCAGCCGGCTCCTCCGGTTCAGGAAGCTCCACAACAATCGGCTCAGACAAAATAATAAAACTTACGCAATAGAAAAAAACCTTGTCTTCGGATAAGGTTTTTTTTATTGTATTTTTGCAAAGTGAAACCGAAAGGTAAATCTAAATATAGAAAAATAGAAAATTTACGGAGATAAAATGGAAAGTTTACTCCGTATTGATAGAATTGATATGAAAAAGAAGAAAGACGTATTTCTTGAAAATATAAAGCTCATAACTGCAGGTGCAAAAGGAGTTGCCATAGGAAAAACTGAAGATGGGAAAACTGTTTTGGTTTCCGGAGGCATCCCCGGAGATGTGGTGAATGTGAGAGTTAAGAAATCAAAATCAAACTATATTGAGGCCGAGGTAAAAGAGATTGTAGAAAAATCACCGTACCGAGTAGAACCGAAATGCATTCATTTCGGAGTTTGTGGAGGCTGCAAATGGCAGAACATGAGCTACGAAAAGCAACTTGATTTCAAGCAGGAAGAAGTGTACAACAATATCAAAAGAATTGGCGGAATCGACGATTTTGAAACCGTTTCCATCTTGGGTGCAGAAGAGCAGTATTTCTACAGAAATAAAATGGAATTTTCATTTTCCAATGCAAGATGGTTGACTCAGTACGAAATTAGCGCTGAAGAAAACTACGGCAGCAGAGATGCTCTCGGATTTCATATCCCGGGAATGTGGAGCAAAATTCTAGATTTGAAAGAATGCTGGCTGCAGGAAGATCCTTCAAATGCGATTCGTTTGGCCGTTAGAAATTTCGGAGTTGAAAATGGCTTAGACTTTTTTGATGTGAGAAACCAGGCAGGATTTTTACGTACTTTAATGATGAGACAGAATTCAAAAGGAGAATGGATGGTTTTATTTCAATTATATAGAGAAGAAAAAGCAAACCGAGCAAAACTTTTTGATTATCTGCTAGAACAGTTCCCGCAAATTACAACATTAGTGTATGCAATCAATCCAAAACAAAATGATTCTATTTATGACTTAAATGTCAATACCTATTTCGGGGAAGGATTTTTAATGGAAGAAATGGATGGTTTAAAATTTAAAATCGGTCCGAAGTCATTTTTCCAGACCAATTTTAAGCAGGCCTTAGAATTATACAGAAAGACACTTGAATTTGCAGATTTAAAAGGTGATGAAGTAGTTTATGATTTATACACCGGAACAGGAACAATTGCACAATATGTTGCAAGAAATGCAAAACACGTCATCGGAATCGAATCTGTGCAGGAAGCCATTGACGCAGCGATAGAGCATGCTGAATTAAATGGTTTAACGAATACCACCTTCTATTGTGGAGATATGAAAAATGTATTCAACGATGAATTCATGGAAAACCATCCGAAAGCAGATGTATTGATTACTGACCCGCCAAGAGATGGAATGCATCAGAAAGTGGTAGAACAAATCATAAAATTGGGACCGGAAAAAGTGGTATATGTGAGCTGTAATTCGGCAACACAGGCAAGAGATATTGCCTTGATGAAAGAGCATTATACATTGGTGAAAATTTTACCGGTAGATATGTTCCCACAAACTCATCATGTCGAAAATATTGCATTACTGATCAAAAAATAATTATTTAAATTTGACATATAAACCAAATAATAGTAATATGATAAAGAACTGTAAAGCATTCTTCTTATTAGCAGCTTTAGTTTTCTGCCAGCAAAATTTATTTTCACAGGAAAAGCCTAAAGATTCTGCTGTGGCAAAAACCGATACGGCTAAAGTAAAAAAAGACGATAAAAAGAAAAGCCTGATCAAACCTTTTAAAGAAATCATTACTGATAAAGCGGTTTCTGATCAGGGAGTTTTTACAGTTCATAAAGTAGACGATAAATATTATTTTGAAATTCCGGATTCGATGCTGAAAAAGGAATTTCTTCTGGTGACCAGATTAACAAAAGCTGCTGCCGGAATGCGTTCAGGTACTTCAGGATATGCGGGAGACCAGATTGGTCAGCAATTGATTGCTTTTGAAAAAGGACCTAAAGATAAAATTCTGCTACGATCAATTTCTCACGTTGATTATGCAAAAGATTCTACCTCTGAAATGTACAATTCGGTAATGAGAAATAACGTACAGTCGATCATTAAATCTTTTGATGTAAAAGCATATGGGATCAAAAAGAATTCGTCTGTCATTGAAGTTACTGATGTTTTAAATTCTGATAATGAGTTGACTTCATTTTCAGTCTGGTCTAAAGATTCTTACAGAGTTGGAGCTTTTCAGAAAGATATGTCTTATGTCAATTTTGTTAAATCTTTCCCTACAAATATTGAGATCAACACCACCAAAACTTTTGCAAGAACTTTGGGTACACCTGCAGCGCCTGCAATCCCTGGAATGCCGGCTCCTAAAGTAAGTGGAAATTATACGGTAGAGATCAATTCTTCATTTGTACTTCTTCCGGAAAACAAAATGCAGTCAAGATATTTTGATCCCAGAGTTGGATATTTTACTGTCGGATATACAGATTTTGATCTTGATCCTCAAGGTGTAAAAAAGATTTCTTTGGTTAAAAGATGGCGTCTTGAACCGAAGCCTCAGGATTTGGAAAAATACAACAGAGGAGAATTGGTAGAGCCGGCAAAACAAATTGTATTTTACATCGACCCTGCAACGCCAAAAAAATGGGTTCCTTATTTAATACAAGGAGTTAATGATTGGCAGAAAGCTTTTGAGAAAGCGGGTTTTAAAAATGCAATTATAGCGAAAGTTCCGGATCCGAAAGTCGATACAGAATGGAGTCTTGAAGACGCAAGATTTTCGGCAATTGTTTACAAGCCGTCAGATGTTTCGAATGCTTCAGGACCATCAATTGCAGATCCGCGAACCGGAGAAATTCTGGAAAGTCATATCAATTGGTATCATAATGTAATGTTGCTGTTGAGAAACTGGTATTTCGTCCAGGCTTCGCCTAACGATCCGAGAGCCAGAAAAATGGAATTTGATGATAAACTGATGGGTGAGCTGATCCGCTTCGTTTCTTCACACGAGGTTGGGCACACTTTAGGTTTGAGACATAATTATGGTTCAAGCTCCACAGTTCCTGTAGAAAAATTAAGAGATAAAAAGTGGTTGGAGAAAAACGGACACACCCCTTCAATAATGGATTATGCAAGATTCAACTATGTTGCACAGCCGGAAGATAATATTGGTGATGCCGGAATTTTTCCAAGAATCGGAGATTACGATGATTGGGCAATTGAGTGGGGGTACAAAAGATTTAACCAGTTTAAATCTCCCAAAGCCGAAAAAGAATATCTGAACCAGTGGGTGATTCAAAATCTTAAAAACGAAAGACTTTGGTTCGGAACAGAATCAAATCCTTTAGATCCCAGATCACAAAGCGAGCAGGTAGGAGACAACGCCATGACTGCAAGTACATACGGAATCAAAAACCTTCAGAGAATTGTGGATAATTTAGAAAAATGGACGAAAACTCCAAACGAGGATTACGCAAATCTTGATATGATGTATGATCAGGTAACTTCGCAGTTTAGAAGATATTTAGGTCACGTTTCAAAATACGTCGGCGGGCAGATGGAAACTCCGAAAACGGCAGAACAATCCGGAGCAATATACGAAGCTGTGACTAAGAAAGATCAGAAAGAAGCCTTGAAATTTTTAGACGAAAATATTTTCACCACTCCGCAATGGCTGATTAAAAAAGATATTTTTGAGAAAACAGGAAAAACTCCTGTGAAAACAATAGAAGAAATTCAGAATGGTGTTTTAGGAAGAATTCTGAGTCCGATGGTTCTTCAGAATATGTATCAGATGGAAGCAGTGGAACCCAATACATACTCGGTGATCGAATTGCTTTCAGATCTAAATACTTCCATTCTTAAAAAAGATAATCCGGATATGTACGGAAGAAATCTTCAGAGAAATTATATAGATTCGTTAATAAAGCTCGTTGATAATAAATCATCAGACAAATCAGACATTTCTGCATTGGTAAGAGGAAATTTAAATACAATCAAAAAAGAACTATCAACAAAACCAGCTTCAGATTTGGTGAATAAATATCATTATGAAGACTTGGTTTTCCGCATTGAAAAAGCTTTAGATCCAAAATAACTAAGATGAAAAGATTACTGTCATTCCTTATTGTATTATTGCTGACGATTTCATGTGGTGGAGACGATGACATTTGCGAAAGCGGAGAAGGAACACCAAGAATGAAAATCACCTTTAAAAAAGCAGACAAAATAACGACCTTAGATTCTGTAAAAGTATACGTCGATTACGGAGTACGAACCGTTGATCTTGGGTGGAGTCGTAATACAGATTCTATTTTGATTCCGCTTCGTGTGGATGAGTCACCTTTCACAGATTTATTTATAAAAACAACAAAAAAAGGAGACTCCTCAAAAATCCGTGTCAGTTACACGGCTCGCTCTATTTACGTTTCTCCGGGTTGCGGCGCTAAATTAAATTATGAAAATGTAAGCGGTCAGTTATTAAAAGCAACACCTGTCGTAAAAGTAGAATCCGGACAAAATTTTATTCAAAATGAAGAAAAAACTAATCTTTACCTCGTTTTTTAGTCTTTTGGGACTACTTGTTTCTGCGCAGGAAAAGAAAGCCGCCGAAAAAGAAAAATGGAAATATGAACCCAACTTTATGGTAGGTGTTGATGTATTGAATACGGGGTTTTCTTTCTTCTCAGACAGACAGTTGTTTCAGGGTTTTATTTCATCAAAAATAAAAGGAAATATCCACGCAATTATAGAAGCGGGATTTGAAAAAAATATCTATCAGAAGAATGGCTATGATGCAACCGCTAACGGGCCTTTTGCGAAAATTGGAGCATTTTATATGCTTGCTAAAGACCCGGAGAATGAATTCAATGGTTTTTATGGTGGAGCAAAAATAGGAGGTTCATTTTATAATCAGAAATATGATGCCATTCCTATCAGGGGTTTTGGAGGAAGCAGTTCTTCGGTATCGTTGCCCGCATCTTCCCAGTCATCTTTTTGGATAGAAGGTGCAATCGGCGGCAGAGTGCAGCTTTTTGAATCTAATTTTTTCATTGACGTCAATATGCAGCCGAGATATCTTATGGTGACTTCAAAACAGGAAGAGGTTGTCCCAATGATCGTTCCCGGTTTTGGCAGAAGCTCTTCAAAATTTAATATGGGCTTTGCCTGGAATATTGCGTATAAGTTTTAGCGTATTTTTGGTTTTGTACCTATTCCTGATTTGTTTTTTAGCAATCTATATAATGCATCCAGTTCTTTTGGTGGAATCCCCTCGTCAAAGGTAGAAGACTCATAAGTGTTGCTACCAGAAGTAATAATTATTTTTGAAGCCAATGCTCTGTCTGAGTATCTTCCTGTAGTTAAAGATTCATAGGAAGAAATTTTTGATAAATCTAAGATATTGGTTTCTTTTATGATATTCTCCCATTCTATTGAGGTCATTGGTGACTTTGTCTCGACTCCGTTTACAGAAGTTATAATTCCCGAGGCCAAATAGGTTAGTGATCTGTTTGTTCCTCTTGTTTGCTCAGTGACAATAATTTTATCGATCTTGGTGTTTTTTTGAGTTACCTTTGAGATATTATTATTAATATCAGGTTTTAATTGATGACTACAGCTTAAATTAACTAAAATTAATTGTAATAATACTATAATTTTTAATTTCATTTTTTAATTTTTTTATAAAAGTATTGTTTTTTTTGTTGATTAAATTAATAAAATACATCAAGAACTAATATATTTGTAAAAAAAAATTATTTAATATATTTTATATGAATACGAAGATTATCTTTAAATTACCTTTTCTATTATTTGTTATGCTTTTCTGTTCTGTTTTTGCACAAAAAAATGGTGAACAGGACAAGATAGTTTTTGGTAAAAAGTATACCATTGAGGATTTAAAAAGAATGAACGGGGTCATCAGATGTGCTTCTACAGAATATGAGGCACTGTTGCAAAAAAAAGACCCAAAGAGAATGACAAATGCTCAATTTGAGGCATGGATTGCTCCTTTGATTGCTAATGCACAAGCGAATAAATCTCAAAATGGAGGAATAATAACAATTCCTGTTGTAGTACACGTCATCCACAGCGGTCAGGCATTAGGTGTTGCTCCAAATATTACTGATAGTCAGGTTATGTCTCAAATTACCGTAATGAATAATGATTTCAGAAGAATGGCATCAACGCCGGGATTTAATACAAATCCTGTAGGTGCAGATACAATGATTCAGTTTGCACTAGCAAAAGTAGACCCTAAAGGTAATCCTACTGATGGGATTGATCGTGTAAACCTGTGTCAAATATCTTGGGCAACTGCTGCCATTGATGGTTATGTAAAACCTCTTACTATTTGGGATCCTACTAAATATATGAATATGTGGAGTGTAAACTTCGATGATTCTAGTTTATTAGGATATGCTCAATTTCCATCAACTTCTGGTCTTCCTGGTTTAGATGCAAATGGTGGATTTGCAAATACTGATGGTGTAGTAGCCAATTTCAGCACTTTCGGGAGTAGTGATTATGGTACTGATTTCTTTTTAGATGCTCCTTTTGATAAAGGCAGAACAATGACTCACGAAGTTGGTCACTTCTTAGGATTGCGTCATATTTGGGGTGATGCTCAATGTGGCACAGATTACTGTGCAGATACTCCAACAGCTCATGATGCTAATGGAGGTTGCCCTACTACAATTGCAAGTTGTGATAATCCATCAATCTATGAGATGGTTCAAAATTATATGGATTATACAAACGATACATGTATGAATATCTTTACAATTAATCAAAAAGATAGAATCACTGCCGTAATGAATAATTCTCCTAGAAGAATGGAGCTAAAGACTTCGGTTGCAGACCAGGCAATCCCTTTATTTGCAAATGATGCAGAATTGAAAGGTGAAAAAAGCTGTAGCCAAACTTCTTGTGGTACTCCTTCAAATGTAACTGTACAATATATGCTGTACAATAGAGGAACATCTGCTCTTACTTCGGCTGTAATTTCTTACTCAGTTAATGGAGGCGCTATGCAAACTACGAACTGGACAGGTAACTTGGCTCAAAACAAATATGCAATGGTAAACATTCCTACAGGTGCATCTCAAGGGAGTATTACTGCTGAAATTGTATCTGTGAATAGTACATCAGATCAGAGAGTAGGAAATAATTCATCAACTATAACAATAGGAAATTCAGTTCCTGTAACAAGTACAAGCTTTACATTTGAATTGCAGAGAGATTATTGGGGATCAGAAACTAATTGGAATTTAAAAAATAGCGCAGGAACTACATTATATAGTGGTGGGCCTTATACTAATACGGTTCCTAATTTTCCTGCTTTAATTACTCAGACATGGACGCTTCCTTTAAATGATTGTTATACTTTTACAATTAATGATACTGCAGGTGATGGGATCTATGATTATGACGGAGGCTACATCATAAAAAATTCGGCGGGTGTACCTGTTGTATCTGGTAATGCTTTTACATTTACTCAACAGAGAGTTTTCAAAGTGATTCCGGCTTTAGTGTTAGCAACAAATGAAGTGAAAAAAGATGTGTTTGGTATTTATCCAAACCCGGCTGATGAAGTTTTAAATATAACTAAAGTTTCAGAGAAAGCTAAATTTGAAATTCATAATGCAGTAGGGCAAATAGTTAAATCAGGAGAAATTAAAAATAATCAGGTGAGAGTTTCTGAATTGATAAAAGGAACTTATATAATTACAATTAAAGATAAAAATATATCTGAAAGTATTAAGTTTATTAAAAATTAATAAATATTTATTGAAACATAGTACCCTAAACATGATTGTTTGGGGTATTTTTATTTGTATTTTAATTTGAATTAATGTTTCGTCTCCTCAATTTTATAATTTTGAAAAAATCATTAAGCGAATGAAAATCAATATAAAGAGAATTATTGCGCTAATCATAAATAATTGAGAGATTTATATATAATATACTTAAAAAATTTCATTTTTTAAACTACATTTGTAAAACAAAAAAGTTTTATAATGAAGAATTTTACTATGTCGAAAATGATTTTAATTCTTTTTATTTCTTTGACAAATATTTTGTTTGCTCAAAAATTAGAAAATGAAAAATTGGTTTTTGGTAAAGCTTATACTATAGATGAGCTTAAAGACGCAAACGGAATCATCCGTTGCGCATCTACTGGATATGAAAAATATCTGCAGGCTGTTTATCCGGATAGAATGACTGAATCTCAGTTTGAAGCATGGATAAATCCGTTAATAGAAAATGCAAAACAGAACAAGTCTCAAAACGGAGGGATTATTACAATACCAGTTGTTGTGCACGTTATTCATTCAGGGCAGGCTTATGGAGTTGCTCCGAATATTACAGATACTCAGGTTCAGTCTCAAATCACTGTGATGAACAATGATTACAGAAAACTTACGGGAACTCCAGGATTTAATTCAAATCCTGTAGGTGCTGATGTAATGATTCAATTTGCTTTAGCTAAAGTAGATCCTTTTGGAAATCCTACTAACGGTATTGATAGAGTTAATCTTTGTTATGCAAGTTGGACACAAGCAGGTATTAACTCTTATGTTAAGCCAAAAACTATTTGGGATCCTACAAAATACATGAATATGTGGAGTGTACAGTTTGGGGGCAGTAGTTCAAACCTTTTAGGATATGCACAATTTCCTTCAAATTCAGGATTGGCTGGCTTAAATACAAATGGAGGGCTTTCTTCAACAGATGGTGTTGTAGCCAATTATGCAACATTTGGTAGTACAGATTACAATGATGGGACATTTATAATGTCAGCTCCTTATGATAAAGGAAGAACAATGACCCATGAAGTAGGACACTTTCTAGGATTAAGACATATTTGGGGTGATGCATCTTGTGGGACAGATTATTGTATTGATACACCGACTGCTCATACTGCAAATTATGTTTGTAACAAAAGTATTGTAAGTTGTGATAATCCATCAGTTTTTGAAATGGTAGAAAATTATATGGATTACACCAACGACACATGTATGAATATTTTTACTATTAACCAGAAAGACAGAATTACAGCAGTAATGAATAATTCTCCGAGAAGAGTCGAGCTAAAGACTTCAGTTGCAGATATAGCAATTCCATTATTTGCTAATGATGGTGAGGTGAAACTGGAAACCAACTGTTCTACTGCAAACTCAACTTGTGGAGGAACAGCATCAACGACCGCTAAAATATCTTTATATAATAGAGGAACGAGTAACATGACTTCCGCAGTTATTACTTTTGGTGTAGGAACTAATATACAAACTTACAACTGGGCAGGGAATTTAGCTCCGAATCGTTACGCATTAGTAGATTTGCCAATTCCTGGAACAACGCCTACTGGTACTATGACTGTTACAGTAACTACAGTTAACGGAGTGGCTGATCAGAGAGCTTCAAATAATTCTTTTAATACATATTTTGTTGGTTCAGGTGCTGTAGGTGCAGGACAAGGTACTTATACTTTCAATTTACAAAGAGATTATTATGGTACTGAGATTACTTGGGATTTGAAAAACAGTGCCGGTATAGTTCTTTATAGTGGTGGTCCATATGCAGATACTCCTACAACTGGTGCTCTTCCTGCAATTGATGCTTCTTCATGGGCTTTAACTCCCGGTTGTTACACATTCACTATTAATGACTCTTTTGGAGATGGAATTTATGATACTGGAGGGTATTATAATTTAAAAGATTCTCAGGGTAATATTGTATTCCAAGGTAGCCGATATACAACTACTCAAACAAGAGCTATAAATGTAACCGTATTAGCAACAGGTGAGACAAAATCGGATCAATTTGCTATATATCCAAATCCAGCTGATGATGTTTTAAACATTACAAAAGTTTCTGATGAAGCCAAATTTGAAATACATAATGCTGTAGGACAATTGGTAAAAACCGGTGAAATTAAATCTAATCAGGTAAAAGTTGCAGAACTTGTAAAAGGAACTTATATTATTACAATTAAAGATAAAGCTATTTCTCAAAGCATTAAATTTATCAAGAAGTAGTAAAAATATCTTAATACTTAATAAATCCTCAGGTTTTTCCTGAGGATTTTTTTATTATCAAATAATAAAAGCTTTATTTATTCAATGCCTTCAAAAAAAATAATTAAACATATCTTCAAATAACAAAAAATGATTAGATTTGTAATTAATATAAATTTAATAAAGCCTATGAGTGATTTTTTTACTTCTTTAACACATTTTCTAAACTCAGAATACGATATTGCTAATGAGAAAGAATATCTAAAACAATTCATTAACACTAATTAACAAACTTATGTGTCCATTTGGATTTAAATCTTTATAATATGAAGAAAATATTACTAATTTTTGCCTTTATATTGGCATTTTTAACTAATGCTCAGGTAAGTTCTTATAGTTTCTTGCAATCTAACGGAACTTATACACCTTTAGCAGCATCGTCTGCTACTGTTCTGGCAACTGCGACATCAGCCAATTCGCTTGATAACGCAGTATATCCGGTTACATTGCCGTTTAATGTTTCATTTAATGGAGTAAACTATTCAGCTTTGAATGTTTCTACCAATGGATTCATTACTTTCGGAACTACAGTGCCAGGAACAGCAACTTATTCTCCGATTTCAAGTACGGAAACATATGCCGGTGCGATTTCTGCATGGGGTAGAGACCTTAATGCTATAGCGAATGTTACCAGTGTTTTTGGAAATGTAAGCTGGGGCGTAGAAGGAACGGCTCCCAACAGAGAAATTGTAGTGCAATGGACTGATTTCAGACCTGCTTACACAACATCTGCGACAAATGCTTATACTTTCTCTTTTCAAATTAGATTAAGAGAAACGTCTAAAACTATTGCTGTCGTTTATAAGAGCGGATCATATCTTGCAGGTACTACAGCAATTGCTAACACAGTGCAGGTTGGTCTTAGAGGGGCTACAAATGCTGACTTTAACAATCGATTAAATTCAACGGCTCAGGCTTTCAACAGTTCTACAGCAGGTACTGCAAATACAAGTGCTCAGGCATATAATACTTCTGCTGCAACACCGGGAATGCCGGGTGACGGACTTACGTATACGTGGAGTCCTCCAAGCTGTTTTGCACCTTCAGGTTTAGTTTCTAATGCAACATCTCCTGTATCCGCAAATATTGGCTGGTCAGCACCTAGTACTGTACCTGCAAATGGATATGAATATATTGTATCTACAACCAATACAACTCCACTTCCAGCCACAGCAGGTACGCCTACAACAGCACTATCAGTTCCTGTGAATACACTTATTACAGGTACAACTTATTATTGGTGGGTAAGGTCAATTTGCTCTACTACAGATAAAAGTACATGGGTAGCAGGTCCTCCGTTTACGCCTGGTCAAATTGGTTCTGGTACAGCTTCTTCTGGAAATTTACCAATATATTCTTGCTTTGGTTATAACTACTCTCAACAGATTTATACCGCTGCTGAAGTAGGTGGTGCCATTGGTACAAACAATTTTATTACTAAAATAAGATTCTACGTAGAGTCTACCGCAACTACTCAGGCCAATTATAACCAGTGGGTAGTTTATATGGGGAATACAACACAGGCAAATTTTGCCACTACGACGAGCTGGGTTCCATTATCAGGTATGCAACAAGTGTATACCGGTACTTTACCAACCATGACTAATGGTGGTTGGGTTGAATTGAATTTAACAAGTCCTTTTGTTTGGAACGGTACTTCAAATATTGTTATAGCAGTAGATGAAAATGCATCAGGTTACTCTTGTACTCAAAACTGGGGTAATTATCCTGCTGGTACCAATAGAGGTATTCTTCAGTATAGTGATTCTGTGAATGCAGATCCAGGTGCACCTCCTACGGCTAGTGCCAGATATTCTGATATTCCAAGAGTACAACTTATTGCTATAGCACTACAGCCATGTACAACTGCTCCACCAGCTAATATTACAATGGGGCAAATTACAACAACATCCGCAAGTGTTTCTTGGACTCCAACTATTGGTGCAACATATATTCTTAGATATAGAATTGCTCCAAGTGGTCCATGGATAACAGTTCCCTTAAATACACCGCTTACAAGCAACTATACAATGGTAGGCCTTCAGGAATTAACAAGTTATGAAGTTCAGATTGCGACCATTTGTGGTGGTACTACAGGAGCCTTTTCTCCTAGTACAACCTTTACAACTCCTGCTATATCGTATTGTTCTGCTGCAGCAACAAGTGCAGATGAATATATATCAAATGTTACTGTAGCGCCTCTTGCTTTGGCAGCAATGAGCAGCACATCAGTAATGGCTACAACTGGACCTTATTATTCAGATTATACTGCAGATCCTGCAAGATTGGTTTCACTAATAAGAGGTTCTGCAAACAATAGTATTTCTGTTACAAAAGCATGGCCACCAGGAGGTACTCAGTATTCAAACGCAGTAGGTGTTTGGATTGATTTTAACAGAAATGGAATTTTTGAAACTACTGAAAGAATTCTAACTGGTCCTAGCAATGCTACAGCATTGGTAACGGGTACTTTTTCGGTGCCGACAATCGCTTCTGGACTTGTTTATACAGGAAACCTAACTACAAGGATGAGAGTGATCATCCAAGAATTTACAGATCCTAGTCCATGTGGAAGTTTTAGTTATGGAGAAGTAGAAGATTATTCAGTTAAATTTATCGATTTACTACCGTGTACTACAGCTGCACCTACTCCGATAACAGTGTCTAACCTTACATCTTCGACAGCATTCGTTTCATGGTTGCCAGCTGCAAATGCTAATTATCTTATTAGATGGAGAGAGGGAGCTACAGGCCCATGGATACCTTCTAATACAGGTTTGGCTCTTCCTGCGGGACAAAGTTATCATACGCTTACAGGTCTTACAGAACAAACTGCTTATCAGGTACAAGTTGCTACTATATGTAATGGAACTACAGGTGCCTTTGGTGCTTCGGTGAATTTCACAACTCCACCATTAACATATTGTAATATGACAGGAACAGGTACTATCGATCACATTTCAAACGTGAAAGTGACACCGGTGAATTTCCCGGTAATGGATAATACTTCTGTTCAGACTAATTATATCAGTTATAATACACCAGCAACGTTAATCAATTTAGAAATTGGATCTACTGGAAATCAAATATCAGTAAGTAAAGCTTGGACAGGAACAAACACCTTTGCTGATGCTGTTGATGTTTACATTGATTTTAACAGAGATGGAATATTTGCTGTTACTGAAAGAATCATGAATTCTGCATCAAGTACAACTACTCCTGTTACAGCTACATTTAATGTTCCTGCTACTGGTGTTTATACAGGACCTTACAATACCACAATGAGAGTTATTCTGAAACGTGGAAGTGCTCCTGTAATGTGTGCTAACGCAGATAATGGTGAAGTAGAAGATTACGCGGTTAAATTAAGACCATGTAGTAATGTTACCCCAACAAACGTAACAGTTACCAATATTACTCACGTTTCTGCTACAGTAGGATGGACGTCAGGTCTAAACAATAACGCTTTTGTGTTAGAATACAGACCAGTTACAACTCCTGCATCAGCTTGGACGGTTGTTAATGCTTCGGTTTTAGCAGGTAACCCGCCGGTACAGCTTACTGGTTTGACGCCAGCGACAATGTATGAAGTAAGGATCGCTGCAAAATGTGGAAGTGGCGGATTAGGTGCTTATACGCCTAGTAAAACATTTACTACAAGATGTGATCCTACACCTCCGAATGTTACAATAACAAATGTTACTGCGACTTCAGCAGTTGTTACCTGGAATCCTATAGTTCCTAGTGCAACATATATCATCAGATACAGACCAGTAGGTACTGCAACATGGATTTCTGTAACAGCTCCGGCGCCACCAGCAAACTCTGTTACACTTACAGGATTAACATCTTTTGTAACATATGAAGTGCAAGTTGCTAATATCTGTGTAGGTGAAACGACTCCAAATCCATGGTCAAATCCTCAGGTGTTCACAACAGTAAGAATTTGTGAAATACCACCTCCGGGATTAACTATTACTACATTGACGCCAACAAGTGCAGAAGTTACTTGGAGTGCATATACAGGTCCGGGAGCTACTGGTAGTTATATCTTAAGATATAGAAAAGTAGGTATTCCTAGCTGGACAAACATTCCGGTGAATGTAAATACGTACACGATCACAGGATTGTTAGAATTAACGAAGTATGAAATGCAGGTAGCAAACGTTTGTACAGGAACACCTGGAAACTTTACGCCTCCTTACTTCTTTACTACACCGACAATTGTATATTGTCAAATGTCATCAACAAGTTCTGCAGCAGGATTTATTGAAAAAGTGACGGCCAAACCTACTGGTAAACCTGAAATGATTAATGAGTCTCTTGGATCTACCTATACTGATTATACTGGCTTTACAGGAGTTCCGGTGAAATATATTGAAATGATTCAGGGTTCTTCAGGAAATCAGATTACAATTGACAAAAACTTAGGCTCAGGTACAAGTGCAGGAGTTGCAGTTTGGATCGATTTTAACAGAAACGGGTATTTCGACATCAATGAAAGAGTTCTTGCAGACGGACCAAATACCAACCCTACTGCCAGCGCAACATTCAGTGTACCTGCTGATGCATTTGTAAGCATGACAGATTACAAGTATGTAACGATGAGAGTTGCAATGCAGAAAGATGGAATTCCGGTAAACTGTTTAAGCTTTGCCGATGGTGAGGTTGAAGACTATACAATTAGAATTTCTAAACTTGGTGTACCAAACGCAGTTAACCAAACAGAAATATTGATTTATCCGAATCCGGTTAGCACAGTTTTAAACGTAAAAAATATCAGCAAAAAGGCGAATTATAAAATTTACAGTGCAGCAGGACAAGTGGTATCAAGCGGGCTTATCTTAAATAATAAGATTGATGTCAGCAAATTAATTAACGGATTATATGTGATCGACATAGAAGATGTTAAAGGTACTGTACAGAAGAAATTTATTAAAGAATAATTAAATACTTATAAATAACAGAATAAGCTCTCAGAAATGAGAGCTTATTTTTATATAAATTCGACAAACATTAAGAAAACCGCTGATCAATCAGCGGTTTTCTTAATTAAAATTATTCAATTTCAAAGATGATTTTCTCAGTCTGCTCCTCAAGATCATCAAGACTGGTATTATTGTAGATGACAAAATCTGCCTGTTTTATTTTGTCTTTTTCCGGCATCTGATTACTCATAATAGTTTCAACTTCACGGTAGGTTTTTCCGTCCCTGTCCATAACCCTTTTTATTCTGATGTTGTCTTCTGAAGTTACTAAAAGTGATTTGTAGCATTGAAGATGAAGTTTCAGTTCAAACAATAATGCTGTTTCTTTAAAGACTAAATATTTTGTTTGTTTAGAAACCCAGTTTTCAAAGTCCAATCGTACTGCCGGATGGATAATTTCATTGAGCTTATGTAATAAATCAGTATCAGTAAAGACTCTTTCCCCAACAAATTTTCTATTATACAGCCCATTTTCATCATAAGAATCCGGGCCTAGTAGTTCCTTAATTTTATTCTTCAAATCTTCATTGTCATTTACAATCGTCTTAGCTCTTTCATCTGAATAATAAACAGGAAAACCACAGTTTTCAATATAGTGAGCAACAGTCGTCTTACCCGAACCAATACCTCCTGTAAGACCGATTATTTTTGAAGCAGAATCGGGTTCTGCTTTTGGGGTTTCTGTAAGTAATTCGTCCATAATTAGTAACCAAAAACTTCATTAAAGCTGTATGTTTCATCCAGACGCACTCCTTTTTCAGTCATTTTAAGGCTGGCCAATTCATTATAAGCGTCGTGCTCAAAGAACAGTAAATAGTCATTATCAATGCATTGTTTTAAAAACTTAGCTTTTTCTTCTACGGTTAAAAGAGGTCTTGTATCGTACCCCATTACGTAAACCTGAGGTATATGACCAGCAGTGGGGATCAGATCAGCGGCAAAAACAATTGTTTTTTCCTGATACTGAATTACAGGAAGCATTTGTTTTTCGGTATGTCCATCTACAAAAATGACATCCATTTTAAGATCTGGTGTAAAACCGTAATTTCCATTCGTGGGAAGAGGTAAGAAACCCAGCTGGCCACTTTCTTCAATAGGTAAAATGTTTTCTTTCAGAAAACTCGCTTTTTCTCTTGCATTTGGTTCGGTAGCCCATTTCCAGTGGTTTTCATTGGTCCAGAACTGAGCGTTTTTAAAAGCCGGTCTGTAGCCTGTTTTATCATCATTCCATTCTATTGCACCACCACAGTGATCAAAATGCAAGTGGGTAAAGAAAACGTCAGTGACATCTTCTTTTACAAAGCCATATTTTTTTAAGTTTTTATCTAGATTATCATCGCCCCAGAGAGAATAATGACCGAAGAATTTATCGTCCTGTTTATTTCCAAGACCACAGTCTACAAGAATCAATTTTTTCCCATCTTCTATTAGTAATGAGCGGGTTCCTAACTCAATTAAATTTCTTTCGTCTGCAGGATTGGTTTTTTCCCAGAGACTTTTCGGGACGACGCCAAACATAGCTCCGCCGTCGAGCTTAAATTTTCCGCATTGGATAGGATATAGTTTCATATAATATTTTATTTAAATGTATAGTTCTTTATGTAAAAGTTTTAGACTAAAATAGCTCACCAGGATTTCGCGGGATTGCAATATTCAGATGTCGATACGCTTTTTCAGTGACCTCTCGTCCTCGAGGAGTTCTGATGATAAAACCTTCCTGAATCAAAAACGGTTCATATACTTCTTCCAAAGTCTCTGGGTTTTCAGCAATTGATGTTGCCAAAGCAGAGATTCCTACAGGTTTTCCCTTGAAATTTTCAATCATAACGCGCATGATCTTATTATCCATTTCATCCAATCCGAATTCGTCAACATTCAAAGAATTCAGGGCATACTTGGTAATGTTGATTTCAATTTCTCCATTTCCTTTAATTTCAGCGAAATCGCGGACTCTTCTCAGCAAAGCATTGGCGATTCTTGGAGTTCCTCGGCTTCTTCTCGCTATTTCAATGGCTGCATCTTCGTAAATTGTTACGCCTAAAACTCTTGCGCTTCTTATAATGATAGTAGAAAGAAGCTCTATTGAATAATACTCTAATCTGCTTTGAATCCCAAATCTGGCAAGCATTGGTTTGGTTAGCATTCCGCTGCGTGTGGTTGCGCCTACTAAGGTAAAAGGATTTAAACTGATCTGAACACTTCTCGCATTAGGACCCGTTTCGAGCATAATATCAATTTTATAGTCTTCCATTGCAGAATACAGGTATTCTTCTACTATAGGAGATAGACGGTGAATTTCATCAATAAAAAGAACATCATTTTCTTCTAAATTAGTCAATAAACCGGCTAAACTTGCGGGCTTATCCAAAACAGGACCGGAAGTGATTTTGCAATTTACTCCCAATTCATTTGCTATAATATTTGATAAAGTCGTTTTTCCTAAACCAGGTGGGCCATGGAGTAGTACGTGATCTAGTGCACCACCACGGTTTTTTGCGGCAGCAACAAAAACTTCGAGATTCTCTAATGTTTTTCTTTGACCGGCAAAATCTTTAAAACTCTGCGGGCGAATTTTTTCTTCCTGTATGAGTTCGTCATCGGAATAATTTTCCTTATCAGGATGTAAAAAATCTGGCATTAATTCATTTCATTTACCTCAAAGATAGCAAATTTAAGATTAGACTGAGACGGAGATTGATGAAAATTTCAGACTAAGTTTAAGGTAAAACAGCATACAAGTCTTATGAGATACCATTTATTAAATTGATATATTTTAAGTAATTTTGATAGAGAAAATTTCAGCGTCGCGGTTTTTCGCTCTAACCTTAATCTTAACTTTAATTTTTAATGAAACTAATAGGACCATTTAAGCAAATCGTAACATTATCCAACCTTTCTTTAAGAGGAAAACTATCAGATGAACAGCTTGAGATCATTGTGGATGGCGGAATTTTAATTGATCAGAATAAAATTCAAGAAGTAGGAAATTTCGCAGATTTAAAATCAGAAAATCAAAGTATAGAAATAGAAAAAATTGAAGGTGAGCAGATTCTTCTTCCTGCATTTGTAGATTCTCACACTCATATTTGTTTTGGAGGAAACCGTGCGAATGATTTTGCTATGCGCAATGCAGGTAAAACCTATTTGGAAATTGCAGAAAGCGGCGGCGGTATCTGGAGCTCTGTACAACACACTAGACTGGCATCAGAGGATGAATTATTAAAAACTTTGCTGGAAAGAATCAATATTTTAATTTCTTTGGGAATTACAACGATTGAAATAAAAAGCGGATATGGTTTAGATGTGGAAAATGAACTCAAGATGCTCCGAATCATAAAAAAAGCCCAGTTGGAGACTCAAGCCACATTAATATCAACTTGTTTGTCCGCACACCTAAAACCAAGAGATTTTAACGGTGATAATCAAGAATATCTAAATTATGTTCTGACAGAAATTTTACCAAAAGTAAAAGAAGAAAACTTATCAGAAAGAGTTGATATTTTTATTGAGAAATCAGCATTTCAGCCTGAAGAAAGTAAAGAATTTTTATTGAAAACTAAAGATTTAGGTTTTGAAATTACGGTACACGCCGATCAATTTACAGCAGGAAGTTCAAGAATTGCAGTTGAAGTCGGTGCAAAATCTGCTGATCATCTGGAAGCAACAATAGACGAAGATATAGAGTTTTTAGCGCTATCAAATACCGTAGCAACTGCTTTGCCTGGTGCAAGCCTTGGGCTGGGAGAAAAATTTACTCCGGCAAGGAAACTATTGGATGCTGGCGCAATTTTGGCAATAGCCAGTGATTGGAACCCGGGTTCAGCTCCTATGGGAAATTTGATTACACAGGCTTCCATTTTGGCAACCTATGAAAAATTGACTACAGCAGAAGTTTTAGCAGGAATGACTTTCCGTTCGGCTTATGCATTAGGTCTTAATGATAGAGGTAAATTGGATAAAGGGTTAAAAGCTGATTTTGTAGCTTACAAAACCGATAATTTTCAGAATGTATTGTATAATCAAGGGAGCCTGAAAATTCAGAATGTGTATATTGACGGTCATAAAATTAAATTATAATAATATAAATGAATCAAAATATTTGGCTAGGCAGAACAGATGGTGAGGAACTACTTTATCACAGAGTTTTTCAAAGAGTACAAGAGATCAACAACTACGATCTAGTTTCAACTAACGATTTCGTTTTACATGGATTTGCTGTTGATGAAGGAGTAAAAAGAAATAAAGGCAGAGTAGGCGCAAGACATGCGCCGGATGTCATTAGGAAAAATATGGCTAATTTTCCGGTCATTCTTCCTGATTTTTCAATGCTCGATTTTGGAAATATTACCTGTGATGATGAGAATTTAGAAAAAACACAGAATGAGCTTGCTGAAAAGGTTGCAAAAGTTTTAAATAAAGGAGGAAAGTCTATAGTCCTTGGTGGGGGACACGAATTGACCTACGCTCATTATTCAGGAATCAGAAAAGCTTTTCCCGATAAAAAAATAGGAATCATTAATATTGATGCGCATTTTGATAACCGCAAACCTGAAGATGAGGTGGGAGCAAGTTCTGGAACCGGATTCTGGCAAATCGCACAAGAAGAAAATAACCATACATTACATATCGGGATCCAACGAAATTCAAATACTTTAAAATTATTTGATACCGCCCATCATTTGAGTATGAAATATATTTTGGCTGATGAATTATTTTTCGAAAATCTTCCTTCAGTTTACGAAAGGATCACCGAGCTCACAGAATCAGTCGATGTTTTATACCTTACTGTTTGCATGGATGTTTTCAATGCGTCAATTGCACCCGGCGTTTCTGCAGCAGCATACAACGGATTATTCACAGATGCTGCTTTTATGCATTTTTATAAACATATTCTCAAAAGTCCTAAACTTATTGCCTTAGATGTGGCAGAGGTAAATCCTCAGTTTGATATTCAGGAAAGAACTTCCAGATTGGCTGCAAGCTTAGTCAATGAATGGTTTATGATTTAAAAGACAAATTTATTAAATAGAAATAATCATCTTTTTAAATTGATCTAAGGAATATATTTTTGCTTCCTTTACGATGCTTTAGACAAAAGAATAATTCGTCTTTTGATTTTTAAGAATATACAATGGAACAATCAGTAGAAAATAAACTTTTAAAAGCCGATAAAGCTTTTATAGAATGGAAAAATGTATCGTTTGCTGACAGGCAAAAATTAATTAAAAAAGCTGCAGAATTATTAAAAAACAATTCAGAAAAGTTTGGTAAAATCATAACCAGAGAAATGAATAAGCCTATTTCACAATCAATCTCTGAAGTGGAAAAATGCGCTCTGATGATGAATTATTATGCTGCAGCAGAAAATGTTTTACGGCCTGAAAAAATTGATTCTGAATATTCTATTTCGGAAATTCATTATGTTCCTAAAGGTGTAATTCTCGGAATAATGCCGTGGAATTTTCCTTTCTGGCAGGTTTTAAGATTTGCGGTGCCTGCAATTTTATCTGGAAATACGGTAGTTCTGAAGCATGCATCAATATGTTTTGGGAGTGGAAATACGATTGAAGAAATATTTTTGGAAGCTGGTTTCCCGGAAGGTGTTTTTCAAAATTTAGAGGTTGGTCATAAGGATGTGAAAGAAATTCTTGAGCATCCGGTCATCAAAGGGGTAAGCCTTACCGGAAGCGAAAAAGCTGGTGCTGAAGTGGCATCAATTGCCGGACAGAAAATTAAAAAATCTTTGCTTGAACTCGGCGGAAGTGATGCTTTCATCGTCTTAAATGATGCAGATCTGGATGAAGCAGCGAAAGTAGGTGCTTTGGCAAGACTTCAAAATTGCGGACAGACTTGTGTGGCAGCCAAAAGATTTATTATTCAAAGAGATATAGAGTTTGATTTTCTTCCAAAATTCATTGAAGAATATAAAAAATATGTTCCTGAAGATCCGATGAATAAGGAAACAAAATTGAGCGGTATGGCAAGAGCAGATTTAGCTGATGATTTAGAAAAACAATATCAGAAAGCTTTAGATCACGGCGCAGAAGCGATTATTCCTTTAGAAAGAATTTCTGATACAGAATTTAATCCAGGATTAATTAGTATCAAAGAGGGAAATCCTATTTTGCAGGAGGAGCTTTTCGGGCCTTTAGGGATCGTGATGATTGCAAAGGATGATGATGAAGCTTTGGAAATGGCCAATAATATTCCTTTCGGGCTCTCAAATTCCGTCTGGACTCAAAACAGAGAACGGCAGCAATTTTTCATCAACGGCCTAGAATCCGGAACAGTTAATATCAACAGAATGACAAGTTCTGACCCACGCTTCCCGTTTGGAGGAACGAAATCTTCGGGTTATGGTACTGAGCTTTCTTTGTTAGCTTTGAAAGAATTTGTCACGGCAAAGACCATTTTGGGGAAATAATTAATGAGAAATATCTTACTAATAACTATATTTTTATCATTTACTTTTGGATATGCGCAAAGGCTATTTACCCTAGACCAATATGCAATAATGATATTTATAAAAGTAGAGTAGAAAAATATTATGTTGAGGAAAGACTTGATAAAGAAGATTTCCAATAAAAAAGCTCTCGATTTTCGAGAGCTTTTTGTTTTTATAAGAGAATATTACACTGTTGTTAATCTCAGCGTATTCGTTTTTCCGCCTTCGTATGATGGAGTAGCATTGATATTAATGACAAAATCTCCGCTTTCAATATAACCGTAATTATGAGTCAGCATATTGACCTGGATGATCGTTTCATCTGTAGATTTATTCATATCGTAATAATAAGCACGAACTCCCCAAAGTAAATTCAGCATTGTGATTACCCTTTTATTAGAACTGTAAACGATAATGTGCGAATTGGGTCTGTGAGCAGAGATCTGAAATGCAGTATATCCTGAATTTGTTAATGTAACAATCGCAGAAACGTTAGTGCTTTTTGCAATTCTTACGGCTGCAAGACAAACTCTATTTGTGATAAATCTCTCATCAATACAGTTAAAATCTTTCTCAATCGGCTCATTTTTGTGCTGATAAAAATTGGTCTGTTCAATGTTCCGAACAATTTTAGTCATATTTTCCACTACTTGGATAGGATATCTACCCACAGAGGTTTCTCCTGAAAGCATTACCGCATCTGCGCCATCCAGTACAGAGTTGGCAACGTCATTGACCTCTGCTCTTGTAGGAGTTAAGCTGTTGATCATCGTTTCCATCATCTGGGTAGCAATAATAACGGGTTTAGAATAAAACCTTGCTTTCTCAACCAATGTTTTCTGAATTGCCGGAACTTCTTCCATCGGAACTTCTACACCAAGATCACCACGGGCAACCATAATCGCATCACATTCCAATAGAATTTGTTCGATATTTTTTACACCTTCCGGCTTTTCAATTTTTGCAATGATCGGAGTTTTGAGTTTACCATTTGGATGTTTAGATATCAATTCTTTCAGATCGATAATATCCTGCGCATGACGTACGAAAGAAAGAGCGATCCAGTCTACTTCCATATCAAGCATAAAGTTTGCATCCAGAATATCTTTTTCGGTCAAAGCAGGAAGCGAAACGTTGGTATTAGGAAGGTTAACTCCTTTCTTAGAACTCAATGGTCCACCCTGAATAGTTTTTGCTTTTACAGTATCTATTTTGTTTGTTTCAAGAACCTCTAAAACCAGTTTACCGTCATCAATCAAAATTCTTTCTCCTACGTTTACATCCTGAGGAAACTGCTGATACGTCATGTAAACTTTTGTGGAATCACCTTCAATTTTTTCGTTGGTGAAAGTCAGTACATCACCTGGATTTAAATAAGAACCTTCTTTTACAACTCCAACTCTAAGTTTTGGGCCTTGTAAATCGGCTAAAATACCAACAGAATATCCGTATTCTTTATTAAGTTCTCGGATTGATTGAATATTGGTACGAACCAGGTCGTAATCTGCGTGTGAAAAATTTATTCTGAATACGTCAACGCCAGCTTTCATCAATCCTAACATTACTTCCTTTGAAGAAGAAGCGGGCCCAAGCGTTGCAATAATTTTTGTTTTCTTTAAATACTTATTCATAATACTGTATTATTTGATAAAGTTCTTCTTCAGAACTTAGATTGTAATCCTGTATCGGAAACACAAGATTTTCAGGCAGCAAAATTACGGAAAAATCAGGGAATTGTTCCGGACTATGCAGAATATATTCTACTTCTGCCTGATTATTTAATAAAAATTTAATATTTTCTTCTTCTGAGAAAAGTTCTGTCTGTACCTTTTTTTGTTTACTGTCTGAAGATTTATTAGAAATAAAAGTGAAGCAGGTTTTTGTAAACCGATGATAACCTTCAAATCTAGGGAAATAATAATCGTAATAAATACCGTGAAAGGTTAGATCTTTTATTCTTGAAAATTTAAAATCGTTGCTGCAGTTTATTTTGAAAAAGAACTCATGATCGGGTATATTTTTAGCTAATCTTACCAATCCTATGGTAATATCTTCAAATTCTATATCGTCAAGATCATACAGTTTTTGGACTTCCAAGTATATTTTCTTTTTTATTTAAAATATAAAATGCTCTCTGTGCTGCCTTTTCTTCTGCTTTCTTTTTAGATGTTTCGGTAGCATTGGCAATTTTCTCATCATTCAGCCATACATGACAACGGAAAACAGTACTCTTATTCACTTGAATTTCTTCGCAGGTTTCATATTTAATGTTAAGCTTTTTCTTTTGGCTCCACTCCAGCAGCAGACCTTTGTAGCTTACAATTTTGTTTTCAAGCTTATTGATTTCTGATGGTGTTAGAAGTTGTTCTAACACAATTCTTTTGCATGTATCGTATTGAAAATCAAGGTAAACGGCTCCTACCAATGCTTCAAATAGATTACCGGCAATATTATCTCCCAAAGCAACAGAATTGTTGTTTTTTTGTAAAAGATCGGTAAGTTTTAAGTCTTCTCCCAGTTTATTAAGGTTCTTCCTGTTTACAATCTTAGATTTCATCTGTGTCATATATCCTTCGTTACCTTGGGGATATGTATGAAACAGATGGCATGAAACAATTGTACCCAAAACAGAATCTCCCAAAAACTCGAGTCTTTCGTAGTTGCTGTCTTGATTTTTAGAAGAACTTTTAATAGAAAAAGCTTCACGGTAAAAGTTGATATTTTGTACTGGCGTGCCTAAAATTTTATTAAGCTCTATGCTCAGAAAATAATCTCTTTCCGTTAAAACTTTTTTTCTTTGTTTGAGAAGGAATCTAGAAAAGTATTTCTGTAACTCCATTCAGTAATAATTAGATTTTCTTGAATAGAACGCAAGCGTTGTGCCCACCAAATCCGAAAGTGTTGCTCATCGCTACTTTCACATCTTTTTTCACAGCTTCGTTGAATGTAAAATTCAATCGGCTGTCGATTTTATCATCATCCGTAAAATGATTGATGGTAGGAGGAACAATACCATGAATAATAGTTCCCAAGGCTGCAATTGCCTCAATAACTCCGGCAGCACCCAAAAGGTGGCCTGTCATAGATTTTGTAGAATTAATCTGAATGTCGTAAGCATGCTCACCAAACAATTTTGAAATTGCACTGGATTCGGCTAGATCTCCTAATGGAGTAGAGGTACCATGCATATTGATATGGTCTACTTCATCAGCAGTTAACCCTGCGTCTTCTAAGCAATTTTTCATTACTAAATAAGCACCCAAACCTTCAGGATGCGGTGCCGTCATATGATGAGCATCTGCACTCATACCGCCACCTAATAATTCTGCATATATCGTTGCACCGCGCTTTACAGCGTGCTCATATTCTTCAAGAATGATTGCACCTGCACCTTCACCCAATACAAAACCATCTCTGTCTTTATCAAAAGGTCTTGAAGCTGTTTTAGGATCTTCATTTCTTGTAGAAAGTGCCATCATTGCATTGAATCCACCGACGCCGCTTGCTGTAACGGCAGCTTCGGAGCCTCCGCAAACAATCACATCTGCTTTACCAAGCTGGATCAGCATTTTAGAATCAATCAATGCGTTTGCAGAAGAAGCACAAGCAGAAACAGTAGTATAATTGGGACCGTGAAAACCATATTCTATTGAGATATGTCCCGGTGTGATGTCCGCAATCATTTTAGGAATAAAAAACGGGTTGAATCTCGGAATATCAGTGTTTGCCCATCCTAAAACCTCAGTTTCAAAAGTTTCTAAACCGCCAATTCCAGAGCCCCATATTACTCCGACTCTGTGTTTGTCTACATTGTCTTCCATAATCCTGGAATGTGCAACTGCTTCTCTTGCAGCAACCATCCCAAGTTGGGTGTTTCTATCCATCTTTTTTGCATCTTTCTTATCGAAATGATCTAATGGATTGAAGTTTTTCACCTCACAAGCAAACCTTGTTTTAAAGTTTGTGGCATCAAAAAGAGTAGTCGGAGCGGCTCCGCTCTCGCCCTTTAACAGGCTTTCCCAGTATTCATTCGCATTATTACCGATGGGTGTTAAGGCGCCAAAACCGGTTACAACTACTCTTTTTAATTCCATAAACTTTGTAAATTTTCTTATTGAAGAATATTATTTATTTACTACTTCTTCAATGTAAGCAATCGCGTGGCCTACAGTAGTAATTTTTTCAGCTTGGTCATCCGGGATTTGAATGTTAAATTCTTTTTCAAATTCCATGATTAACTCAACGGTATCTAAAGAGTCAGCTCCTAAATCATTTGTGAAGCTAGCCTCTGGAGTTACCTCTGTTTCTTCAACGTCAAGCTTATCAGCGATGATAGCTTTTACTCTTGATGCAATGTCTGACATAGTAAATTATTTTTTTAATTGTTAGATTGTGCAAATATATAAAATTCTTTAGGATAAAACATTTTTTTAGAGTTTTTTGTGGATGGATGATGCTTAATTTGCTGCCTGAGACTTTAGTATTTTAGTTATCAGGTATTTATCATTTAATTTAAATCCAATCAGTCCAAGCGGATATTTTAATTTTTAAATATCAAAACTTTTCGGTTTAAATTTTCATTAAAGTTTAGCTAAAACTATAGTTTTTGATATCTTATAATTTGTTTGAATTAATATTTGCAGCTTAATGAGTGTTATTAAATTTTAAAATATATTTAATGGAATACAACAATCTATTGTAAGCTTTTTTTAAGATTGGTTAAGCTGTAATCATCCCGCGGATTCTTCAAATTGATTATAAATGATGCAAGACTCACAAATAGTTCATAATGGTAGTTTTTTGTATGCTGATTCTCAACTTACGTCTTCAATCAGATGTGGAAAATTGCATTCAATTTCATATTATATGCATAAAAATACCAGCAAACGTGCTGGTATTTTTTTTCTTTAAGTAGTTTTAGAATCGATTTAATCAAGCGGTCTTCTACCCGAGATCAAGTTGTAAAGTATTACAACCACGGCTATCACCAATAGCACGTGAACCAAATAACTCGTGCTGATTCCAGGGATAATATTTAACATTCCTAAAAGCCACACAACGATGCAGATAACTGCGACTAACCAAAGTATACTTCTCATAATAAAATTTTTTTGGGTGTTATAATTTTAGTATTAGCATATACTGTGCCTTTTTATTTAAGAGTTGTAATTTATTTTAATTAAAAAGAGATATTGAAATAGGATTGCAATCGGTTTATGAACATCATCATTAGTTAATATCAAAATTGAAAAGACGAAGACAGCTGTGAATATAGAATTTTTTAATGTTCCTTAATACATTGCTATCGGAGTTGATTAACTGCCAAAACGATTAAGGGAGTAAACATAATTATTTTATAGAATGAAGTAAAATTTAAATAAGTGTCCGGAGAATTTATTTACTTTATTATAGTAAGATTATTTCAGAAGTGCTTATGAAATAAAGCGAATTTCTGGCTAAAAATAAAAATAACCATCTGAAAAACAAACGGTTATATTTTAATTAGTGGAGTTGGAGGGATTCGAACCCTCGTCCAAACAAGCAATACATAAGATTTCTACATGCTTATTTTACTATTGGTTTTCGACTGGAGGCAGAGAGCAAACACCCAACTTCCAGCTTATCTTCTGAGGTTTTCGAGTTTCAGCCGAAGCATCTGAAACCTTATTTCTGCATTACTATATCTCAGAATCAAACGCCGCAGAACAGAGCATTTGTGAGACATCTTGCTTCCTTACTATCTTCGGGAAAGCGCTTGAATCTTACTTTATTCGGATTAAGCTGCAAGAGCGAACTCTTCGTTGCCAGTTAAAAGTTTGTAGCAAGGGATTAAAGAGATCGCGCTACGGTTCTCTGCATGCTTACTTACCCATTGGTCTTGCTGTCGAAACCAGTCAACCCCATGTATTGTAGTAGCAAAGATATAAATTTAATAGATATGAATCAATTATTTTCTAAAATGGTGAAATTTAAAATCAATTTTAAGCAGAAATAATTTGCTGTTCACGAAAAAAGTTATATTTTTGCAATCCAAAATGAGATGTAATATATGTTAATAATTCCAGTAAAAGATGGTGAGTCCATCGACAGAGCGTTAAAAAAATATAAAAGAAAATTTGATAAAACAGGTACAGTTCGCCAGTTAAGATCTAGACAAGCGTTTATCAAGCCTTCTGTAACTCTTAGACAATCTAGGCTAAAAGCAGCCTATAAGCAAAGAGGGTTAAGCAAGGAAGAACAAGCTTAAGAAATTTTCTTAAACACATACTGAATCACTTCTTAAATAGTTATATTTGAGGAGTGATTTTTGTTTTATAGATATAATATGCAAGAGAAGTTTTTAGATTATCTACAGCTTGAGAAGAGGTATTCACCTCACACCATTACTAGCTACCGTAAAGATCTAGGTGATTTTTATTCTTTTTACCTGAAAACAGAAGGATCTGACAAAATTATTAAAGCTGATAAAAAAATAATAAGAAATTTTATTGTTGAGCTGAGCGAAAATAATATTTCCAAGAGAAGTATCAACAGAAAACTCTCAACCCTTCGCAGTTTTTATCTCTTTCTTCTCAAAATTGGCGAAATTGAAACTTCCCCGGTTGAAACCATCAACTCCCTTAAATTTTACGCAGAGAAGCAAATTCCTATGTCTGCAGAAGAAATGGAAGTGCTTCAGGATACTGTGCTCATCAATGTGGATGATGTATTAGAAAAATGTATCGTTGAGGTTTTATATCAAACCGGAATCAGAAAATCTGAGCTTTGTGGCTTAATATTTGAAAGTGTAAACATTGAAGGACAACAGCTGAAAATTTTAGGCAAAGGAAATAAAGAACGTTATATTCCGATCTCTTCGGACCTGACGAAACTTCTTACCGAATATCTGCAGATCAGAAAACCTCAGGAGGATTTTAAACAATACTTCTTTGTCAACAAAAAAGGGAAAAAATTAACCGAAAAATTTGTTTATTTAGTGGTTAATAAGTACCTTAGTCTGGTAACTTCAAAACAAAAGAAAAGCCCTCATATTCTAAGACATAGCTTTGCGACACACGTTTTGGATAATGGGGCGGAGATTTCTAAAGTAAAAAAAATATTAGGGCATTCTAGTCTGGCAAGTACTCAGGTGTATACGAATGCAAATATAGAACAGTTGAAAAAAGTGTTTAATCAGGCTCATCCAAGAGCAATTAAAAAAGAAGAATTATGAAGATTTCAGTACAGGCAATCGGCTTAACTCCGCACGAACCATTAGAGTCACATGTTGACAAAAAAGTAAGCAAGCTTAATACGTTTTACGACAAACTACAGGAATGTAAAGTGTTTTTGAAGGTGGAAAATAATTCGGATAAAGCCAATAAAACAACCGAACTTATATTGGTAGTCCCAGGTGATGATATTGTCGTGAAAAAGACAAGCACGAGTTTTGAAGAAAGTTTAGACCAATGTGTAGACGCAGCTAAGAAACTGTTAATCAAGAAAAAAGAATTAGCTTAAAAAATAAAGTTAAAAAACTTTAAAAAAAAGTTTGAGATTTCAAAAAATCTGTTCTATATTTGCACTCGCAAAAAGGAACAATCGTTTTTTGAAATCTTTTTATTTTGCCTCCGTAGCTCAGCTGGCTAGAGCAGCTGATTTGTAATCAGCAGGTCGTGGGTTCGAGTCCCTCTGGAGGCTCAATTAATATAAAATATCTGGGGAGATTCCAGAGTGGCTAAATGGGACTGACTGTAACTCAGTTGCTTCGGCTTCGCAGGTTCGAATCCTGCTCTCCCCACATTTTATAGTAGAAAAAAGTCTTGCAGAATTAAAAGGATTTTCTTAGATTTGCAGACCGTTACCAATAATTTTGGAAACAAAATTGCGGAAGTAGCTCAGTTGGTAGAGCGTCAGCCTTCCAAGCTGAATGTCGCGAGTTCGACCCTCGTCTTCCGCTCCATTTCACACCGCACATTAGGCGTGATTTTTTTTAACTGCTGATGCAGCACAGAGTAGAGTTTCTCTGATAGCTTTCAGTTTTTATTAAATTGCCTCCATAGCTCAGTTGGCTAGAGCAGCTGATTTGTAATCAGCAGGTCGTGGGTTCGAGTCCCTCTGGAGGCTCAATTTAATATAAAATATCTGGGGAGATTCCAGAGTGGCTAAATGGGACTGACTGTAACTCAGTTGCTTCGGCTTCGCAGGTTCGAATCCTGCTCTCCCCACATTTTATATTAGAACAAACTTACAGATATAAAGAGTTTTCTTTTGTTTTGTATAGCGTTTACCAATAATTTTGGAAACAAAATTGCGGAAGTAGCTCAGTTGGTAGAGCGTCAGCCTTCCAAGCTGAATGTCGCGAGTTCGACCCTCGTCTTCCGCTCAAAAATCACTCTTTTACAGACGTGATTTTTTTCTTTTCAGGCCGACTTAGCTCAGCGGTAGAGTGCTTCCTTGGTAAGGAAGAGGTCACGGGTTCAAGTCCCGTAGTTGGCTCATTTTATTAATCCCGATTTCTTCGGGATTTTTTTTGCCTTAAATTTGTTCTTTTACATTAAATCGGTTTTAAATTTTAACAATATTTCTTTTTAAGTTTAAAATAATTTTGAAGATTACAAAAAACATATTATATTTGCACCACCAAAAAACAACGATACAATCGTAGTTATGGGAGAGATGGCAGAGTGGTCGATTGCGATAGTCTTGAAAACTATTGACTGTAACAGGTCCGGGGGTTCGAATCCCTCTCTCTCCGCATTATTAAAAGCCTCAAATATTTTATTTGAGGCTTTTTTGTTGATAGTTCTATTAAGTTATTTGTAGATGTTGAAAGTTATCTGAATCCAAATATTAAACGATTACTTAAATTTAGAATTATGCTTTCACTTGGCTTTCGAAAATATTTCAGATTTTTTAATATAAAATCACCTGTTACAGTCTACATCAGATTTCTGTAAAATCATCCAATCACATTTGCAAAAAACTTAGTTATAAGTCCTTATATATTGTTATAAATAATAGAAGCCCGGAATAGACATCTATTCCGGGCTTCTCTATGAAAATCAAGATGTATTTTTAGAATCCTAAACCTATCGCAAAGCCTTTTACCGGGTTAGGGTATGTAGCGAGGGAAGCTGTAGACCCATTGGTAGTGTTTACTATATAAATTTTTGTATCGCCTCCAACAGAAGCTAATAAATAAGCTTTTTGGCTGGTACTTCCGATGTCAAATCCGTTTGCAGATGTGATGTTCAGTCCTAGTGAACCTCTTTCTACCAAAGTACCGGCATTGGGAGGATTTTGCAGATAAAGCTTATCTGTATTATGATCAATTACAAAAAGCGAAGTTGTAGTTGCGCCTGCAAAGTTGTCGCTGTAAGCTGCTGCGCCTATAGCCGGTGTCCCCGGATTAAGTGCAGTGTCGGTAGCCGTAGTAAAACCTGTAACAGGGTCTAATCTTAAATTTTGTCCCATATTGCTTACTACTCTTATTTTATCGACCGTAGGGTTAAAATCAAAACCGAATTCAGTTCCTACAAGTGGGGTAGTAAGTGTACCTGTGCCCACCTGAGTAGCTGCACCTGTACCTAAGTTGATGGTATAAATTCTATTTGAATTCCCTAAAGCGTACAATTGTCCGTTCAGAGGTCTGAAATCAATACCAAGAATTCCTTCGCCGGTCTGTAATCCTGTAATTGCTTTTGTAACAGGCTCTGGCTTGTTTGGATCAAATATTTGAAGTGCATTTGCATTATCAATTGCATACGCCACCGGATTTGTAGGAATTGCAAGGTCAATTACTTTCTGAGACAGTGTACCAATAGTCGAAGCTTTACCCGTATCAAGATTTACAGTATATAAAGCATTTTGTCCTCCGCTTGTTGCGGCCATTAGTGCAACGCTATTTTCAGGGTTGATATCAAATGCTGCTTGACCTGTAAATGTAAGACCTAAACTTCCCACTTCAACTAAGGTCCCGGCATTAGGCGGATCTTGTTTAAATAATTTTCCTGAAGTTAAATCAAGATCATATAAAGTAGTGGTGGCAGCACCAGATTTACTGTTAGTATATGCAATACCAGCAATAGAGGATGTCGTAGCAATGCTGGTATCGGTAGCAGCAATCACTCCAGTTTCAGGATTCAAACGAAGATTTTGGCCTGTACTTGTTACTAATCTGATACGGTCAACAGTAGGATTAAAATCAATAGAAGCAATAGTACCTGAAATTGCAGGTGCAAATGCAGTTGTACTTACCGGTCTTGTAGCAGCGGTAGATGTATTGATGATATAAAACTTACTTGCGCTGGATACCGCATAAAGCTCACCTGTCGCCGGTCTGAAATCGATACTGAGTAATTTTTCTCCCGATGCAAGTCCTGTAATCGGCTTATTGGAGGTGAATACGGTTGTATTATTAGCATTAAAAGCTAAGAGTTCATTATTGGCACTTAGTCCATAGACCATTACGTCAGGACCTACTATTGGAGTTTCGGGCATGCTGTTTTCATCGTCATCGCACGAAAATACTGTGACAAGGGCAAATGCAGCCAGACAAAAGTTGGATAGTTTTTTCATAAAAATTTATTTTAATTAAATAGTTTCAGATAAATATACGAGAGAAAAATGATCATGGATGTGTGAAGTGTTTTTTTTAATTCATTTTTTTATTATAAATTTGCATTTCCAATATACAAAATATAATGTTTGCACTTTTTTGAATTTGAGTAATAATTTTTTTTAACAAAAAGATTTTAGTATTTAAAATTTCATTATATTTGCACACTGAAAATTTGAATAAACAATAAATAAAATAATTTAATATCATGGCAAAGGAAACGTTTAATCGTAACAAACCACACTTGAACATTGGTACTATTGGTCACGTTGACCATGGTAAAACTACACTTACTGCAGCAATCAGTGCTGTGTTAGCGAGCAAAGGTCTTGCTGAGAAAAAAGATTTCTCTTCTATTGACTCTGCTCCTGAAGAAAAAGAAAGAGGGATTACTATCAATACTGCTCACATCGAGTACGAAACTGAAAAAAGACATTATGCTCACGTTGACTGCCCAGGTCACGCAGATTACGTAAAAAACATGGTAACTGGTGCTGCTCAGATGGACGGTGCTATCGTTGTATGTGCTGCTACAGACGGGCCTATGCCTCAAACTAGAGAGCACATCCTACTTTGTCGTCAGGTAAATGTACCTAGAATCGTTGTTTTCATGAACAAAGTTGACATGGTAGATGATGCTGAGTTATTAGAGCTTGTTGAAATGGAATTGAGAGACTTATTGTCTACTTACGATTTCGACGGAGATAACTCTCCAGTAATTCAAGGTTCTGCACTTGGTGCTCTTACAGCTGCTACTGCAGAAGGAGGTGCTAAGACAGATGACCAATGGTTCAAATCTGTTGAGCAATTAATGGATGCCGTTGACGAATGGATCGAGCAACCACCAAGAGATACTGATAAGCCATTCTTGATGCCAATTGAAGACGTATTCTCTATTACAGGTAGAGGTACTGTTGCAACTGGTAGAATCGAAGCTGGTATTATCAACACAGGAGATCCTGTAGATATCATCGGTATGGGTGACGAAAAATTGACTTCTACTATTACAGGAGTTGAGATGTTCAGAAAAATCCTAGACAGAGGTGAAGCTGGAGATAACGTAGGTCTATTGTTGAGAGGTATTGAAAAAACTGACATCAAGAGAGGTATGGTTATCGCTAAGAAAGATTCTGTGAAGCCTCACAAAAAATTCAAAGCTTCAGTTTATATTCTTTCTAAAGAAGAAGGTGGACGTCACACTCCATTCCACAACAAATACCGTCCTCAGTTCTACGTAAGAACTACTGACGTTACAGGTGAGATCTTCTTACCAGAAGGTGTAGAAATGGTAATGCCTGGTGATAACTTAGAGATCACTGTAGAATTGTTACAACCAATCGCTCTTAACGTAGGTCTTAGATTTGCGATCAGAGAAGGAGGTAGAACAGTTGGTTCAGGTCAGGTTACTGAAATCTTAGACTAATCATCTTAATATAATTAAAGTTCCGTAAGGAAACTTACGGAACTTTATTAATCTACGGGCATCGTCCAATGGTAGGATACCGGTCTCCAACACCGTTGATCAGGGTTCGAATCCTTGTGCCCGTGCAAAAAGAAAATAATGAGCTTAGTAGAATTTTTAAAAGGTTCTTATAACGAATTCAGACACAAAGTAGAATGGCCGAAATGGTCAGATCTGCAGTCTTCAACTATTGTAGTTACTATTGCAACTGTTATTTTAGCATTATTTACCTTTGGCGTTGATGAATTGTTTTCTAAAGCAATCAGCAATATAATAGGAATGCTAATTAATGTGTTCAACTAAAAAAGTATTTTCCCATAATGAGCGAATTGAAATGGTATGTGCTGAAAGCAATCAGCGGACAGGAAAATAAAGTGAAAAACTATATTGAGACAGAAATCAAACGTTTAGGGTTTGAGCAGTACGTTACTCAAGTGGTTATTCCTATGGAAAAGGTAATCCAAATTAGAAACGGAAAAAAAGTTCCTAAAGAAAGACCTTATTATCCTGGATACCTGATGGTGGAAGCTGATCTGATGGGAGAAATTCCTCACGTTATCAAAAACATCCCGGGAGTAATATCTTTCCTGAGCTTAACGAAAGGAGGAGATCCTGTTCCGATGAGAAAATCTGAGGTCAACAGAATGCTCGGAAGAATGGATGAACTTTCAGAGTTTGCTTCAGATGCAGAAATTCCGTTCATCGTTGGTGAGAATGTCAAAGTAATCGATGGGCCATTCAATGGTTTCAACGGTACAGTAGAAAAAATTCTTGAGGATAAAAAGAAAGTCGAAGTATCTGTATTGATCTTCGGAAGAAAAACTCCAATGGAATTGAGCTTTATGCAGGTAGAAAAAGTATAACACTTTTTAAAATATAAATAGACCGTTCAGAAATGAGCGGTTTTTTTTATTTAGAATTTTAGAAAGTAAGAAACTATCAGAAGATCCTCTATAAGCATGTGAATATTAATTTTATTTATTTTATTCTGAAATTTAATGAGTTAAGTATTTGCTAATTAAAAAATATTTCATAATTTTGCAGTCCGAAAGTAGGATTACTATTTGTGAGTAGGTAACCTGCTGAATAATAAATGCTTCCAACTCATTAATTATTCAAACTTAAAAAAGAAAAAATGGCTAAAAAAGTCTTTAAAATGGTAAAGCTTCAGGTGAAGGGAGGGGCAGCAAACCCGTCTCCACCAGTAGGTCCTGCATTAGGTTCTGCCGGTGTAAACATCATGGAGTTTTGTAAACAATTTAACGGAAGAACTCAGGATAAGCCTGGACAGGTTTTACCGGTAGTAATTACGGTATACGAAGACAAATCTTTCGAATTCGTAATCAAAACACCACCTGCAGCAATTCAGTTAATGGATGCCGCTAAGATCAAAGGAGGATCAGGTGAACCAAACAGAAACAAAGTAGGGGCTGTATCTTGGGCGCAAGTTCAAAAAATCGCAGAAGATAAAATGGCAGACCTTAACTGTTTTACAATGGATTCAGCTCTTTCTATGGTGGCAGGTACTGCAAGATCTATGGGATTAAGAGTAACAGGAACTAAACCAACTAACGCTTAAAACTAATAGAATGGCAAAATTAACTAAAAAGCAAAAGGAAGCTTTAAGCAAATTAGAAAAAGGAAGAATTTATAACCTTGAAGAAGGTGCTGCTCTTGTAAAAGAAGTAAACACTGCAAAGTTTGATGCTTCTGTAGATATCGCTGTAAGATTGGGTGTAGACCCGAGAAAAGCTAACCAGATGGTAAGAGGTGTAGTGTCTCTTCCTCACGGTACAGGTAAAGATGTTAAAGTATTAGCTCTTGTAACTCCGGATAAAGAAGCTGAAGCTAAAGCGGCTGGTGCTGATTATGTGGGTCTTGACGAATACTTACAAAAAATAAAAGATGGTTGGACAGATGTTGACGTTATCGTTACTATGCCAGCTGTTATGGGTAAATTAGGACCTTTAGGTAGAGTATTAGGACCAAGAGGTTTGATGCCTAACCCTAAATCAGGTACTGTAACTATGGAAATTGGTAAAGCAGTAACTGAAGTGAAAGCAGGTAAGATTGATTTCAAAGTAGATAAGTATGGTATTATCCATGCTGGTATTGGTAAAGTATCTTTCGATGCTGACAAGATCAAAGAAAATGCTCAGGAATTAATTTCTACATTGATCAAAATGAAACCAACTGCTGCTAAAGGTACTTATGTAAAAAGCATTTATTTGTCTTCTACAATGAGCCCGGGTATTGCAATTGATAGTAAATCTGTTAACTAATTTTAATCCTTAAGACAATGACAAAAGACCAAAAAGTTGTAGCAATACAAGAGATCAAAGACTTGCTTCAGGATGCTAAAGTAGTTTATGTAGCAGATTTGGACGGTTTGAACGCTGCAAAATCTTCTGACTTCAGAAGACAGGCTTTCAAGCAAAATATTAAAGTAAAAGTGGTAAAAAACACACTTTTGCAAAAAGCAATGGAGCAGATTGACGGAGTAGATTTCTCTGAAATGTTCGAGACTTTCAAAGGGAACACTGCATTAATGATTGCTGAAACAGCTAACGCTCCTGCAAAATTAATCAAAGACTTCAGAAAGAAAGACGAGAAGCCGGCATTGAAGTCTGCTTTTGTACAGGAAACTTTCTATGTTGGTGACAACAATCTAGATGCTTTAGTAAGCATTAAATCTAGAGAAGAAATGATCGGTGAAATCATCGGATTGCTTCAGTCTCCAATTCAAAGAGTTGTTTCTGCTCTTCAAAACAAACCTGAAACTGCAGAAGCTAAAGCTGAAGAAGCTGCACCTGCTGTGGAAGAAACTCCTGCTGCTGAGGCTCCGGAAGCTCCTGCTGCAGAAAGCACTGACGAAACGCCAGCTGCTGAATAATTACTCTCAAAAAATTAAATAAATAATCAACAAAAACATTACAACAATGTCAGATTTAAAAAATTTAGCGGAAACGCTAGTAAACTTAACAGTAAAAGACGTAAATGAATTAGCTACTATCCTTAAGGATGAGTACGGAATCGAGCCAGCTGCTGCTGCTGTAGTTATGTCTGCAGGTGGTGGAGCTGAAGCTGCTGAAGAAAAAACAGAATTCGACGTAATTCTTAAAGCTGCTGGTGCTTCTAAATTAGCTATCGTTAAATTGGTAAAAGATTTAACTGGTGCTGGTCTTAAGGAAGCTAAAGATATCGTAGATGGAGCTCCTGCTGCAATCAAAACTGGTATCTCTAAAGACGAAGCTGAAGCGCTTAAGAAGCAATTAGAAGAAGCTGGTGCTGAAGTAGAATTGAAATAATTCATTTCACTTTTAAATATAGAAGCCTGAGCAATTTGCTCAGGCTTTTTTTTATTCATAATAATGTCTTTAAATTTTACCAAATGTAAACCAATTAGAAAAATTGATTGTTCTCTAAGTAGAAGTTTTTAATAGGATAAGATGTATTTCATTAAAAAAAGGTTTAATAATGAATTTTTGATAAAATATAAGCTACTTAAATAACGATTGTTAAAATTTATTACTTATTTGATTTCAAAGTGATAAATATCAGGCATTTAATAAAAAATTAATATAATTATAATCATATTTATAAGTAATTTTGCGCTGTAAAGAATTATAGTTGAAAAGAATTCTAATAACCAAAATTATACATGCCGAATATTTGAAATATGCATACAATTTCAACATTTTACGCATTCTTTTAATTCTCCTTTTTTTTCAATCATTCGCATACGCTCAGGATTCTCCAGCACAAGTAAAAAAGCAGCCTGCAAGTATTGTTGTTTCAAAAGGATCTTACATTTATTCTACAGACGAAAATTTCAACAAGCAAATTCTTAACAATAAAATTGTACTGAAAAATGCTGATGTATCTTATAATTCAGGAAGACAAGATGAAATATTAATTACATCGTTGCCTGATAACAGCAAACCAAAAAAACAATTTAAAGATCAGCTTCAAACAGAAGTCAAAAAAAAGAAAAAAGAAGCTCTTAATACAATTAATAAAAAGATTAAAGAGTTTGAAAAAAGGAAAAAAGAGTTTTTTCACAGTCAGCAATTCACTCAGGATGCTTCTTCGGGACAGTTTTTAGCAATTCATCAAGGTGTTAAAGACTATATAACACCAACGTATCATCACAATAATCTTTCAAAAATAGTTAATGGATATCATAATTTTTTGATTTCATCAGCCTTAGATTATCTCCATTCTCAGAAATATTTTCAATACAATAACAAATCATTAGATTTTTGTTTCTCACAGGTCTTTTCTGTAAGGCCACCACCTGTATTAGTTTCATAAATAGTCAATTAAAATTTATCAAAGCTTACACTTTGTAAGAAACTTATACAATTCAAAATATGAAACTTAAATATTTTTTTCAAAATATGAAAGGGCAATTTGTAATCATGCTTTTACTGATTAGCTCTTTAACTTTCTCGCAAACAATACCATCAAGTAATGCGGCAGCAAACTGTACCTCATGTGCTCCGACAGGATGGACTATTGTCACGGGAACTCCCGATATTTCCAGCCAAACAGTTGCTGCTTCCGCTGGGGGTGTAAGTGGAGGAGCCGGTGCCTTGTGGACCAATGCTGCAGGTGGTGGGGGAACTGCGGTTACTTTGCCGGCAGCACCCAATGGTAATATTCGATGGATCTCGTTACGTGACGTTGGACCCGGAAATACGCAGGAATCGATTAGTGCACCAATCGGTTCATTGGTTGTCGGAAGAGAATATGAAGTTGTAGTATACTCTTTAACTGCAACAACAAATCAGGCAGGTACAAGTAATGTTGCATATGCGGGAACTTTCATTGATTTTTTTACCTTTCAGGTTGGTACCGGTCCACTACAGACTGTTAGTATGCTTCCTTCGGTTACACCCGTTAGAACTTGGGGTACCAGACGTCTTAGATTTATTGCTTCTGCAACTTCAGAAACCATAGTTCTTAGACCGGGTACCAATTCTGCTGGAACTTCAGCTAATACTGCAGCAGACTTCTTATTATTTGAAGCAGTTAATTTAGTTGTAACGGTAAATGCTGTAAATGCCGTCCCTATTTCTACTGCCGATAATACTTCTACATTACAAAATGTTCCTGTTACAATCAATGTTGCTGCAAACGATACTGATCCCGATGGACTTGTTGTAGCAAGTACAGTAGATCTGGATCCTGCCACAGCAGGTATACAAAATACCTTCGTAAACGCCCAGGGAACATGGGCGGTTAACAATTTAGGGGCAGTTACTTTTACGCCTTTATCAACTTTTATTGGGGTAGCATCTATTCCGTATACAATTCAGGATAATTATACATTAGATGGGAATAGTGTTCCGGGTACATCAACCCCTGTGAATATTAATGTAACGGTAATAGGAAATACAACGGATACAGATGGTGATGGGGTCATAAATGATGTAGATTTAGATGATGATAATGATGGTATTTTAGATTCTATAGAAGGTTTTTGTACTACGACATCAATCGCTGCAACTGACGGTTTTGATAGTCCTGTAGTTACGACCATTAATGGTAATAATATTCAGGCTACCAACCCGTATAACGGATGGACAGCTGAAGGGCAGGGTGCCGCTGCATTTAATATAGTGAGAGTAAATGGTGCGGGATATACGGAAGGTCCGGATAATGCACAATCGGGAACTCAATATGTTGATATTAATGGCGCAAGTGCAACAATATATAAACAATTCACATTTGCAGGTGCAACAGTTCTTTCAGCCTCTGCTTGGTTTGCAAACAGAGCGACTTCTAATGCAGGTTATGTACCATATTCAACGAGAATAGAGATATTTAACACTACATCTAATACGGTAGTAGCACAGGGAAATCTATTAAACTTTACTAAAGCACAGGGTGATGAAGGTTGGTTTCAGAGTTCAGTATCTAATATTGCTCTTCCGGCAGGAACGTACAGGATAAGAATGCTTGTCAGCGATTTTGGACATGTAGATTCTATTTCATATTGTTTTTCAACAGATACTGACGGAGATACTGTTGCTGATTATATTGACACAGATTCTGATAATGATGGGTGTGCTGATGCACTTGAAGGTTCTGAAAACGTTCGTACTACGCAGATTCATGCTTTGAGTCTACCAACGTCTGATACTAATTATCCTTACAGAGGACAGATAAAAGTTCTCGCAAACGGAACAACTTCGGGAACTCCCGCTCAAATAATAAGCACTGTTACAGCTGCAAATGGAGTGCCTCAATTGGTTAATAATGCTGCAGGAAATTCTGGCGGCGTCGCTGGTGTTGCTGATAATACAGACGCTCCAACCCCTACTTCAGAAATAGGTCAGGGTATTGGCTCTTCTCAAAATATTGTTGTACAAGATGGAGACTGTTCACGATGCTTCCGCCCGGCGACATCTCCTGGAGTAGGAGGTTTGCCAACAAATCATGGGATCACTGCATTGTCTAGAGCGGGTACAGATAATGGCAATTGGCCGATGAAAATTACCGGTGCTTACACAGCATTAGATGCAAAAACGAAAGGTCTTGTAATCAATAGACTGACAACGGCTCAGATATCAGCATTTACAACACCGGTAGTGGGAATGATGATATATGATACCACGGCTAACTGTCTGAAAATTTATGACAATACCAATACATGGAGATGTTTCAGCACTCCGACTTGTGATGTTACAATCCTTAATTAAAAGAAAAATGAATAAATATATATTAACACTGTTTTTACTTTCGTCAACGATGGTTTTCAGTCAGGTTACCATTGGTAAATCTCTTGCAACTTCGGCTCCGGCAACTCTCTCTGTATCTATTGAGTTTGGTGATGCGGCAGGAGGACAAAAAGGGATTGTTTTACCATGGGCGACAACTGAAGCGGCTATTTCCGGAACCACTCCGGCTCCTATTACCGGAACATTGTTTTTTGACTCAACTGCTAAAAAAGTAAAACTCGGCAGTTCAACAATACAAAATGCGACGGCAATAAATCAATACTTGGATCTGTCTGCAGGTGCAGCAATTCCTGCTGTTGGTGTAGGTGTTGCTGATGCTAATGCTGAAGTTTCTACATCAAAAACCGTTGTCTCAGCTGATTTGACAACTGCACAGACAAACACTACCAATGGTATTCTTGTTTTAGCAGATACTAATAAGGCTATGGTTTTGCCAAGAGTAAACTCATATGCAGATATCGTTAATCCTAGTCCGGGTATGATGGTTTATGTAACGGGTACTTCACCTAATCAGCTGGCTGTATTCAATGGTAGCGAATGGTCATTTTGGAGTGGTGGAATCCCAGTTGTCACTTCACCCACAACAGGCAGAATTTGGATGGATCGCAATTTGGGTGCTGCTCAGGTGGCAACATCATCTACCAACGCTGCTGCATATGGTGATTTATATCAATGGGGACGTTTAACTGATGGACACCAGATTCGTACATCTACCACAACAGCTACAACCAGTACAACGGATGTACCGGGGAATGCTAATTTTATTACAAGTGCAACCGATTGGCGTACAGCTTCGAATAATAACTTGTGGCAAGGGATAAGTGGTATTAATAATCCTTGTCCGGTAGGTTTTCGTATTCCTACAATAACGGAATTTACTGCTGAAACAGCGATTACAAATGCTGCTACAGCATTCACCTCTCCATTGAAATTGACTGTTGGTGGAAGTAGAACTGGTTCTACAGGTGCTTTAGCAAACGTTGGAACTACAGGAAGTTATTATACAAGTACGATTTCAGGTACTCAATCATCTGTGTATACGATTGCAGCAGCATCAGTAGCGACTACTATTGTACAACGCGCAACTGGGGCGTCAGTTCGATGTATAAAGAATTAATTATTTGTTCTTAATTTGTATAATTCATACAATTAAATAGCTAAGCTGTCTTTTCGGAGGCAGCTTTTTTTTGTAAGAATTAAATATTATAATTGGCTAGATTTAAGTTTCCCAAAATAAATCATAACTCGCTTTAATTTCATAATCGTTTGATAGACAACTTTAAATAACTTGTGTTTTCCAAATTTAGTTAGTATATTTGCAGTCTCTTTTGGCGCTAAAACTAAACATATTACGGTAAAACATTGTGAATCAACTCTTTCAACTATTTTGAAGGAGATTTCGTGTTTATCATTATGATTTTTTTCGTCTAAAGTAAAATTAAAAATATTTTGCATTACGCTGTGAAAAGATATACCAGCGTTGCAGTTAGAATTAGAGTGTAGAATAAAGAATTAAAAGAAAAAGACCACTTCTGATAGCGCCAAACATCAAATGTCTTTTTATTTTGTCTCTTTTATCTTTAGTCTTTTTCTGATATTTTTTTGTAAAATCAAAATATTTTTTAACCCTTTCTTAAAAGTTTTATGAGTAAAACAAATGCAATTACTAAAGGAAATGAGAGAATCAATTTCTCTACAGCGAAAGGAAAAATCATTACTCCGGATTTCTTAGATATCCAGTTAGAGTCATTTAAAGATTTTTTCCAATTAGACACACTTCCTGAAGACAGAAAGAAAGAAGGTTTGCACAAGACCTTCCAAGAAAACTTTCCAATTACCGATTCTAGAAACCAATTCGTTTTGGAATTCTTAGATTATTTGGTAGATTCACCACGTTACTCAATCGATGAGTGTGTGGAAAGAGGTTTAACGTATTCCGTTCCTCTAAAAGCCAGACTTAAACTATATTGTACAGATCCTGAACATGAAGATTTTCAGACCGTTGTACAGGATGTTTATTTAGGTCCGGTTCCTTATATGACTCCGTCTGGTTCATTTATTATCAATGGAGCAGAGCGTGTTATCGTAACTCAGTTACACAGATCTCCGGGTGTATTCTTCGGACAGACTTACCACGCAAACGGAACAAAATTGTACTATTCAAGAATTATCCCTTTCAAAGGATCTTGGATGGAATTTACGACAGATATCAACAGCGTAATGTACGCGTATATCGACCGTAAGAAAAAATTACCTTTAACAACTCTATTAAGAGCGATCGGTTTCGAATCTGATAAAGATATTCTTCAGATTTTTGACCTTGCAGAAGAAGTGAAAGTTTCTAAAGCTGCGCTTAAAAAAGTAGAAGGAAGAACTTTGGCTGCGAGAGTATTGAACACTTGGTTCGAAGATTTCGTAGACGAAGATACTGGTGAAGTTGTTTCTATCGAAAGAAACGAAATCATCCTAGACAGAGAAACGATTCTTGAAAAAGAACATTTAGATCTTATTTTGGATGCAGGTGTGAAATCTATCTTGATTCACAAAGAAAATTCAAACGAATTCTCTATCATTCAGAATACATTACAAAAAGACCCTACCAACTCTGAAAAAGAAGCGGTAGAATATATTTACCGTCAGTTAAGAAATGCGGATCCACCCGATGAGGAAACTGCAAGAGGAATCATTGAAAAATTATTCTTCTCTGAGCAAAGATATTCACTTGGTGAAGTAGGACGTTACAGACTAAATAAAAAGTTAGGTCTTAATATCCCGACTACCACTGAGGTTCTTACAAAAGAAGATATCATTGCGATCGTAAGACACTTGATCGAATTGGTAAACTCTAAAGCTGAGGTTGATGATATTGACCACTTATCAAACAGAAGAATTAAAACTGTTGGTGAGCAATTGGCAGGACAGTTCGGTGTAGGTCTTTCTAGAATTGCAAGAACAATTAAGGAAAGAATGAACGTTAGAGATAACGAAATATTTACTCCTCTAGATCTTGTTAATGCTAAAACTCTAACATCAGTTATTAACTCATTCTTTGGTACCAACCAGCTTTCTCAATTTATGGACCAAACCAATCCATTGTCAGAAATCACGCACAAGCGTAGACTTTCTGCACTAGGACCTGGTGGTTTATCAAGAGAAAGAGCAGGTTTCGAGGTACGTGATGTTCACCATACACACTATGGTCGTATCTGTCCTATTGAAACTCCTGAGGGACCAAACATTGGTTTGATCTCTTCTTTAGGTATTTATGCTAAAATTAATACACTTGGTTTCATCGAAACACCATACAGAAAAGTAAATTCAGGTACTGTAGATTTACATGCTGATCCTATTTATCTGAATGCTGAAGACGAAGAAGATAAAGTAATTGCTCAGGCAAACGTTGAATTAGATGATAACGGAGGATTCTTAACAGACAGAATTATTGCCAGATTAGATGGTGATTATCCTGTAGTTGAACCTTCTCAGGTTAATTTGATCGACGTAGCACCAAACCAGATTTCCGGTATTTCTGCTTCATTGATTCCGTTCCTGGAGCATGATGATGCAAACCGTGCGTTGATGGGATCAAACATGATGCGTCAGGCAGTTCCATTGTTGAAGCCTCAGGCTCCAATTGTAGGTACAGGTCTGGAGCAGCAGGTTGCTAAAGATTCTAGAATTTTGATCAATGCAGAAGGAAGTGGTGTTGTTGAATATGTTGATGCTGATCAGATTACCATTAAATATGAAAGAAGCGATGACGAAGATCTTGTATCATTCGAATCTGCTACAAAAACATATAAATTAACTAAGTTTAGAAAAACTAACCAGAGTACAACTATTACCTTAAGACCAAACGTAAGAGTAGGTGAGACGGTACATAAAGGTCAGGTTCTTTGCGACGGTTATGCAACCGAAAACGGAGAATTGGCTCTTGGTAGAAACTTGGTGGTTGCGTTCATGCCTTGGAAAGGATACAACTTTGAGGATGCAATTGTAATCAACGAAAAAGTTGTACGTGAAGACTGGTTTACTTCAATCCACGTAGATGAGTATTCTCTTGAAGTTCGTGATACCAAATTAGGTATGGAAGAACTGACAGCAGATATTCCAAACGTTTCAGAAGAAGCTACAAAAGATCTTGATGAGAACGGAATGATCAGAATCGGTGCTGAAGTGAAGCCTGGTGATATCATGATTGGTAAGATTACTCCAAAAGGTGAATCTGACCCTACTCCTGAAGAGAAACTTCTTAGAGCAATCTTTGGTGATAAAGCCGGTGATGTAAAAGATGCTTCATTGAAAGCAGATTCTTCATTAAGAGGTGTTGTGATCAACAAAAAATTGTTCTCTAGAAATATTAAGGACAAAAAGAAAAGAACTGAAGAAAAACTTAAGCTTGAAGAGATTGAAAATACTTACAAAGCTAAGTTTGACGAGTTGAGAAATACTTTAATCGAAAAATTAAACACTTTAGTTAGCGGTAAAACTTCTCAGGGAGTTACGAATGACTTAGATGAAGAAATTATTGGTAAAGGTGTGAAATTCACTCACAAATTATTGACTTCAGTTGAAGATTACGTAAACGTTAGCGGCGCAGATTGGACGGTTGACAACGATAAGAATGAATTGATCAAACAATTGATTCACAATTACAAAATCAAATTCAACGATATTCAAGGAGTTAAAAACCGTGAGAAATTCGCAATTTCTATTGGAGATGAGCTTCCTGCAGGTATCATGAAATTGGCTAAAGTTTACATCGCTAAAAAACGTAAGCTGAATGTAGGGGATAAAATGGCAGGACGTCACGGTAACAAAGGTATCGTTTCAAGAATCGTTCGTGAAGAAGATATGCCATTCTTGGAAGATGGAACACCGGTAGATATCGTATTGAATCCACTTGGGGTACCTTCTCGTATGAACATCGGACAGATTTATGAAACAGTTCTTGGATGGGCTGGTCAGAAATTAGGAATGACGTTCGCAACGCCAATCTTTGATGGGGCAACTCTTGATCAGATTACTGAGTATACTGAGAAAGCTGGAGTTCCTCAATTCGGTCACACTCACCTTTATGATGGTGGTACCGGAGAAAGATTTACGCAAGCTGCAACAGTAGGTATTATCTATATGCTGAAACTTGGGCATATGGTAGATGACAAAATGCACGCACGTTCTATCGGACCTTATTCATTGATTACTCAGCAGCCATTAGGAGGTAAAGCTCAGTTTGGTGGTCAGAGATTCGGAGAGATGGAGGTTTGGGCTCTTGAAGCATTTGGAGCTGCAAATATCCTGAGAGAAATCCTGACTGTGAAGTCGGATGACGTGATTGGTAGAGCAAAAACTTATGAAGCGATTGCAAAAGGTGAAGCAATGCCTGAACCGGGTATTCCAGAATCTTTCAATGTATTACTTCACGAGCTGCAAGGTCTTGGATTAGACGTAAGACTAGAGGAATAATTTTAAATTTTAAATTATAAATGTTGAATGGCAACATTCAAAAATTAATCTAAAATCTAAAATCTAAAATTTAAAATCTAACAAATGTCAAATAAAAATAAATCAAGTAGATTTAATAAAATAACCATCGGTTTAGCTTCACCTGAGTCAATTTTACAAGACTCAAGAGGAGAAGTTCTTAAGCCGGAAACTATTAACTACAGAACGCACAAGCCGGAAAGAGACGGTTTGTTCTGTGAAAAAATATTCGGTCCTATCAAAGATTACGAATGTGCTTGTGGTAAATACAAGAGAATTCGTTACAAGGGGATCGTTTGTGACCGTTGTGGTGTAGAGGTTACGGAGAAGAAAGTGCGTAGAGAAAGAATCGGACACATCGGTTTAGTTGTTCCTATCGCGCACATTTGGTATTTCCGTTCTTTACCAAACAAAATCGGTTATCTTTTAGGTATTCCTTCTAAGAAATTAGATATGATCATCTATTACGAGAGATATGTTGTTATTCAGCAGGGTATCGCTAAAAAAGCAGATGGTTCTGATTTCGATGATAAAGAATTCCTTACAGAAGAAGAGTATCTGGATGTTTTGGAAACTCTTCCTAATGACAATCAATATCTTGATGATGCAGATCCAAACAAGTTCATCGCCAAAATGGGTGCTGAAGCAGTTGAAGAATTGCTGAAAAGAATTGATCTTGATGCATTGTCTTTTGATTTGAGACACAAAGCTCACAACGAAGGTTCTAAGCAAAGAAGAACTGAAGCTCTGAAAAGATTAAACGTAGTAGAAGCATTGAGAGGTGCCAATACAAGAATGATCAACAGACCAGAGTGGATGATTATGCGTGTGCTTCCTGTTATACCACCAGAATTAAGACCATTGGTTCCATTGGATGGAGGACGTTTCGCAACTTCTGACTTAAATGACCTTTACAGAAGAGTAATTATCAGAAATAACCGTTTGAAGAGATTATTGGAGATCAAAGCTCCTGAAGTAATTTTGAGAAACGAGAAGCGTATGCTTCAGGAATCTGTAGATTCATTATTTGATAATACAAGAAAATCTTCTGCAGTAAAATCTGAATCAAACAGACCATTGAAATCACTTTCAGACTCATTGAAAGGTAAGCAAGGTCGTTTCCGTCAGAACTTACTAGGGAAAAGGGTAGATTACTCTGCGCGTTCGGTAATTGTTGTAGGTCCAAACTTACAGCTTCACGAATGTGGTATTCCTAAAGATATGGCAGCTGAACTTTACAAACCGTTTATCATCAGAAAACTGATCGAAAGAGGGATTGTAAAAACAGTAAAATCTGCAAAGAGAATTATTGACAGAAAAGAACCTGTAGTATATGATATTTTAGAAGGGGTAATGAAAGGTCACCCTGTTTTACTAAACAGAGCACCTACTTTGCACAGACTGGGTATTCAGGCTTTCCAACCTAAGATGATCGAAGGTAAGGCAATCCAATTACACCCGTTAGTAACAACAGCATTCAACGCCGATTTTGATGGTGACCAGATGGCGGTACACTTACCGTTGGGTCCGGAAGCAATTTTGGAAGCTCAGTTATTAATGTTAGGTTCTCAGAATATTTTGAACCCGGCAAACGGTTCTCCAATTACGGTACCATCTCAGGACATGGTTCTTGGTCTTTATTTCATGACCAAAGAATTAAGCTCTACAGATGATATGAAAGTTTTGGGCGAAGGTTTGGCATTTTATTCTCCGGAAGAAGCGGAAATCGCTTATGCTGAAGGACGAGTTTCATTAAATGCTAAAGTAAGATGTAGACTGCCGGTAAAAGAAGAAGGAGTAATCACTACAAAATTGATTGAAACTTCGGTTGGTAGAATCTTATTCAACCAGATCGTTCCTAAACAGTCAGGATATATTAATGAACTTTTGACGAAGAAATCATTAAGAAATGTTATTGGTAAAGTACTTGCCGATACAGATTTCCCTACTACTGTGAAGTTCTTGGATGCGATGAAAGACTTAGGTTACTCAAATGCATTCAAAGGAGGTCTTTCGTTCTCATTAGGTGACATCGTAGTTCCTGTTGAGAAAAAGAAAATGATCGCAACATCTATTGAAACGGTAGACGAAATTAGAGCCAACTATAACATGGGTCTAATCACAGATACAGAAAGATATAACCAGGTAATCGACGTTTGGACAAACACCAACGCCGGATTAACTGAAATGATCATGAGCAGAATGAAAGTTGACCAAGGTGGATTCAATTCTGTATACATGATGCTTGATTCTGGTGCGAGGGGTTCTAAAGAACAGATCCGTCAGTTATCAGGAATGAGAGGTTTGATGGCAAAACCGCAGAAAGCTGGTTCTACCGGTGCGGAAATTATCGAAAACCCGATTCTTGCAAACTTTAAGGAAGGTCTTTCGATCTTAGAATACTTTATCTCTACTCACGGTGCTCGTAAGGGTCTTGCGGATACCGCTCTTAAGACTGCCGATGCAGGTTACCTGACGAGAAGATTGGTAGACGTTGCACAGGATGTGATCATTACTGAAGCAGATTGTGGAACTCTTAGAGGAACTGAAGTTACTGCACTGAAGAAAAATGACGAAATTGTTGAAAGAATTTCTGAAAGAATCTTAGGTAGAGTATCTCTTCACAATATTTACGATCCTGAAACCGACGAATTGGTAGCAAATGCTGATCAGATTATTGATGAGGCTCTAGCCAAAAGAGTCGAGGAAATGGGTCTTGAAGCTTTAGAAGTACGTTCTCCATTGACTTGTGAAACCAAAAAAGGAATCTGTGCCAAATGTTATGGTAGAAACCTTGCAACAGGTAAGAAAATCCATATGGGTGAAGCGGTAGGTGTAATTGCTGCACAATCTATTGGTGAACCGGGAACTCAGTTAACATTGAGAACTTTCCACCAGGGTGGGGTATCTACAAACGTATCAGAAAATCCTTCAATTTCTGCAAGAAGAGATGGTATCGTTGAATTGGATGAGGTAAGAACAATTACTTCTGAAGACGAAAGCGGAAACACTGCGGAAGTAGTGGTATCACGTACTACAGAATTCAGATTAGTTGCTGACAACGAATCTAGAACTCCGTTAATGATTGCTAACGTACCTTACGGTTCTCAATTGCTGGTTAAATCTGGTGATAAGGTGAAAAAAGGAGATATTATTGCAAAATGGGATCCGTATAATGCGGTAATCATTGCAGAAAACGCTGGTAAGGTAGAATACGAGGATATTATCCAAGGTATTTCATTCCAACTGGAGATTGATGAGCAAACAGGATTTGAAGAGAAAGTAATCTCTGAATCTAGAAATAAGAAAGCCGTACCTACATTGAAGGTGGTAGATTCTAAAGGAGTTGAGCAAAAAGGTTACAACTTACCGGTAGGAGCCCACTTAATGGTAAATGATGGTGAAAAAATTAAGGCTGGTAAAGTCTTAATCAAGATCCCAAGAAAATCTGCTAAGTCAGGGGATATCACCGGAGGTCTTCCGAGAGTTACAGAATTATTTGAAGCAAGAAACCCTTCAAACCCGGCGGTTGTTACAGAAATCGATGGGGTAGTTTCTTACGGAAAAATCAAGAGAGGTAACCGAGAATTGATCGTTGAAGCTAAAACTGGTGAGAGAAAAATTTATTTAGTTAAATTATCAAACCAGATCTTGGTACAGGAGAATGACTTCGTGAGAGCTGGTTCGCCACTTTCTGACGGTTCAGTGACTCCAGACGACATCTTGAAGATCAAAGGACCAACTGCGGTTCAGGAATATTTAGTAAATGAAATTCAGGAAGTTTACCGTCTGCAAGGGGTAAAAATTGACGATAAGCACTTTGAAATCATCGTAAGACAGATGATGACAAAAGTATCGATCGTTGACGGAGGTGATACTCAGTTCCTTGAAGCTGCTTTAGAGCACAAATATGATTTCTTAGTAGAAAACAACAGAGTATTTGGTCTTAAAGTAGTGACAGATGCTGGTGATTCTAAAGAATTCAAGCCGGGACAAATGATTACTGCTAGAGAGCTGAGAGACGAAAACTCTAAGCTGAAGCGTGAAGATCAGAAATTAGTTGAAGTAAGAGAGGCACTTCCTGCAACCGCTACACCGGTATTGCAAGGAATTACAAGAGCGGCTCTACAAACTAAATCATTCATGTCTGCAGCATCATTCCAGGAAACAACTAAAGTTCTGAACGAAGCAGCAGTAGCTGGTAAAGTAGATACACTGAACGGTCTTAAAGAAAATGTAATTGTAGGACATAGAATTCCTGCAGGTACAGGTCTTAAAGAGTATCAGAATGTGATTGTAGGTTCTAAAAAAGAATTCGAAGATCTGAATTAATTTAAAATTTAATGTTCAGGGTTCAAAGATTTAATTTATTTTTGAGCCTTGAATTTTTTAAACATAAAACTTAAACAAAAATAATGGACAACCAAAATCAAAACAACGATCCCAACAACATCAACATCCAACTGAACGAGATGGTAGCTTCAGGTGTATATTGTAACCTGGCTTTAGTAAATCATTCTCCATCAGAGTTTGTAGTAGATTTCATCCAGCTTATGCCGGGTGTACAGCAGGCGAATGTGCGTTCAAGAGTAATTCTTGCTCCACTTCACGCTAAGAGAGTTCTTACAGCTCTTCAGCAAAACATCACCAACTACGAGCAGCAGTTCGGAGAAATCAAAGAAGTTGAGCCTTTCGTATTAGGTGGAAACAACGTACAAGCGTAAGATTTTCTCAAAATATATAAGAATGCCCCGGCGAGAGTTGGGGCATTTTTTTTTACTTTTTTTAAATTTATTTGGGCGCCTTTTCCGTCCTCCACTCCCGCTTTTTTGCCTCCGCTTCGCTTCGGCAAAAAGAGCTCCGTTCAGGCCGGGGCGCAACTTTCTCCATTTTTCATTTTCAGTCGAGTATTAAAATGATATTATTTGATGAAAAATAATTTCACGAAACAATATTTCATTGTATATCTTTGTTTTTTACATTTTTAGTTAAGTATATGTTAGATCATCAGTTTATTGTTAATAAATTCGGATTTTTAGGCGCTGATTTCTTAAAAGATCTCAGCAAACATGCGATCATCAATAATGTAAAAGCTAAAACTGAAATAACCAGAGAAGGGCAGAAAAATAAATTTGTTCCATTCCTGATCAAAGGTTCAGTGCGTGTTTTTACCTTGAATGACGGCCGTGAATTGATTTACTATTATGTGAGAGAAAATGACAGTTGCATGATGACATTTTCATCTATTTTTTCAGATTATATAAGCCGTATATACGCTGTTGCAGAAGAAGATTCAGAGGTTTTGCTTATTCCCGTTTCGGTGATGCATGAATGGTTGATCCGGTTTCCTGCAATCAATAAATTATTTTATCATGAGTATGACAAACGGTTTTCAGAAGTCATGAATATGGTGAATGAAGCTGTTTTTCACAGGCTGGATAAAAGAATTCTGAGCTACATAAAACACCAGATCCACTTGACAGGAAACAATCCTATAAGACTTACCCACAGAGAAATTGCAGTCAATCTCGGCACATCGAGGGAAGTGGTAAGCAGAGTTTTAAAGAAAATGGAGAACGAAGGAGAACTCTCCCAAAACAAAGAAGGAATAAGAATCCCATTGAGTGATAATGTTAGGCAACTGTAGGAAGTTGTAATTAGATTAAATTATTGTCTAATGAGCAAAAAAAATTCACTGTGTGACTTTTGTCACACACTTTTGTAAGCATATCTCTATAAGTTTGTTGTATCAATTTTAATTAGAAATATATGACAAAAACTCTCCTCTTTTTGTCAATGTTTTCATCAATTTTTGCCTTTTCTCAGGAAGATTTGCTGAAGGATATTGACACCATTCAAACAAATACCAGCAACACCTCACCACCGGCTTTTAAAGCGCTACAAATCGTAACAGGTCAATCAACGAAACTTACCGCAAAGAACGAATGGTATATTGTCGTTGCACACCGTTTCGGGGATATAAGCACAGGTTTTAAAAATTTTTTCGGTCTCGATGATGCTTCTACAAAACTAGGTGTGATTTATGGTGTAACAGACGGTCTGTCATTAAGTTTATCGCGGGAAACCAATATGAAAACCTTTGAATTCGGAGCAAAGTACAAGTTTCTGAAGCAAAATGAAAATTTCCCTGTTGATCTGGTGGGCTATAATGTAATGGCAATCAATACAGATTTAGATAAAGATACTTATCCGCATCTTCAGTTTGGTGACAGGCTTTCATATCTTACACAGGCGCTGATTTCCAGAAGGTTTAATGAAAACTTTTCTTTGCAGCTGAGCCCGTCTTACGTTCATAAAAATCTTTATGAGCCCAATGTTGAAGACAATAATCAATTCTTAGCAGGATTGGGAGGCCGGTATAAAATTTCTAAAAGAATATCGATCAATGCAGAATACTTTGTGAATTTCGACAGTCACAGTTTCTATAAAAATCCTCTGTCTTTAGGGATGGATATTGAAACCGGAGGCCACGTTTTTCAGCTCTTGTTCAGTAATTCGCAACTCAATTCTGACATTGGCTATCTGACCAATGCTACAGGAAAATGGGAGAAAGGGCAGATTTTCTTTGGGTTTAATCTTTACAGAGTTTTTTAAAATGAAAAAGATAATTTACATACTCACTCCGGTTCTATTTCTTGCTTCATGCGAGAGCAGAACGTACGAAGAGATTTCAGATAAAACTCAGTCCCCGGAAGTTGTGAAATTTGCAGCAGACATAAAACCTATTGTTGATGCCAATTGTATCATCTGCCATTCTCCGGGCGGGTCAGCGTCTTTTCAGCCTCTTAATAATTATAATCAGGTAAAAACCAATATTGATAATATTTTAGACAGGATACAAAGACCCAACGGAGATCCTCAGAAAATGCCTCAAGGAGGATCGTTATCGGCTAGCCAGATCAATCTTTTCATTAAATGGAAAGCAGACGGATTGATTGAAAACTAAACAATATAAGCTATGAAAAAAATATTATTAATTTCAGTATCGCTTTTGGTTTGCAGCCTCAGCTTTGCGCAAAAGTACAGCTCTAAAACAGGAAAAGTGACCTTCGAAGCATCCGTCCCTTTGTTCGAAGATGTATATGCCCAGGATGACAACAACGTAGTCGTTTTGAATGCGGATACCGGCGAGATGGCTTCTGTATCTATGGTGAAGAATTTTCATTTTAAAGTAAAGCTCATGGAAGAGCATTTTAATGAAAGCTATGCCGAAACTGCAAAATATCCGAAGACAACATTTAAAGGTAAAATTTTAAATTTTGATAAATCAAAACTCACTGCAAATGCACAAAAATATACTGTTCAGGGTACTTTGAATTTCCACGGTGTAGACAGAACGGTTTCGTCTCCCGCAACAGTATATACAAAAGATGGAAAGATTTATATGAAGGGAAATTTTGTAGCAAAATCAGCAGATTTTAAAGTAACCATTCCGAAGATGGTCATGAAAAAAGTCGCTGAAAACGTAAATGTTGAATACAATTATACACTTGTAAAGCAATGAAAAATATACTATTGATTTTAAGCTTCTTAAGCTTCTCTTTTTTTCACGCTCAGGAACAGGTGAAATCTGTTTTTGATGTAGCGAGAAGCGGTACTGTTGCGGAACTTAAAGTTTTAATGAAAAACAATCCGGATATTATCAACCAGACCAATGAGCAAAAATATTCTCCGCTTATTTTGGCTTGTTATCGTGGAAATATGGAAGTTGCTGATTTTCTTATTGATCATGTAAAAGACATTAATTATAATTCTCCAATGGGTACTGTGCTTATGGCAGTAATATTCAAAGGAGATTTGAAATTAGCTCAAAAATTATTAGATAACAAATCTGATGTAAACAAGGCAGATTCACAAGGAACAACGCCTCTTATTTTTGCTGTAAAATTGGGAAATATTGAGATGGTACAACTTCTTCTCAAATACAAAGCAAATAAAAATTTAAAAGATAACGAAGGAAAAACGGCGTTTGATTATGCTGTATTTTCAAAAAATAATGAACTTATCAATCAATTAAAAAATTAAATATGAAACACATTGTACTCTTTTCTTGCTTATTAATAAGTAGTTTTGGCATTTCGCAGCAAAAAACTACAGGTGATGTCCCTTTATCTCCCAATAATGGAATAACTGCAAATTTTACTTTAGATAATGCAACCTCTAAGGTCACTTTGGTTTTAAAAGGTCCTTCTGACAGATGGTTTGGATTGGGAATTGGTGTAAATGCGGGATTTAGCATGTCTTCAGGAGATGCGGTAGTTTATTCTGATGTTACTACTCCAAAATTAACAGATAGAAATTTTATAGGCACAACGCAACCGCCATTAGATAGTTCACAAGACTGGACGATCGTAAGTGATGTCGTTTCAGGAACTGTAAGAACGTTAACTTTAACAAGAAATTTAACAAATTCTGATCCTAATGATTATCAAATGCCATATGCTACCACAAATTCTATAAGTTTTGCGGGACCAAGACCTGCTACAGCTACTACGACCGTAGCACCACATGGAGGTACAGCCAATGTAGGATATGCTACTGCTTCTTTTACAACAGTATTGGGTGTAGATGAATTGAATGCTTTAGAAAAAAATAAGGTAACAGTCTACCCAAACCCTGTAAAAGAAACGGTAAACTTCAAAAATGCAGAGAAAATAAAATCGATCGACATTTATGAATCTACCGGAAGAAAAGTAAAATCTGTAAAATTAGACAGTGAAAACATCAGTGTTTCTGATCTGAAATCCGGAAGCTATTATCTGGAAATTACTTTGAAAGACGGAAGCCTTTCTTATGAGAAATTAATTAAAGAATAATTGAAAGCCACTGAAAAGTGGCTTTTTTATTTTTTTAATTGAGCATTTTTTGGAATTAAAATGATCGATAAAATGCTTGCTAACAAAAAAAATAAAAACTTTTTTAACAAAAAATGGCTGCGCTATAAATGAAAAACCCATCGCTAATTGCGATGGGTTCTTTATTATGGCTTACGGATTACAAATCCGCTAGATCGGGTTTTTTTTTAGTTGGAAATTTAAGACAAAAAAACTCGCTTTGCGAGGGGTTTTTTATTATCTGCCACACGATAAAATCGTGCGGGAGCGAGGATATAAAATCTCGCTCCATAATCACACATGCCGGTCTTCTGCAACTCCTTTCCATTGAACTTGTTAATATGCATTCCAAGTATGGCCGTATAATTATGCCACACCATTAACATAAAAATCAAAAATTTCATCTACTCTAAGATTTATTTTGACCTGCCAAAAGTAACTACATCCATCTATATTAATAATAATTTCTTTTTTCCAATTTTCTGGACATTCTTTCCGCCAAATAAAATTTATCCATATAATTCTTTCACCATTAGAATTGATGTAACCAATATATTGACGGTTATATTTTTTTAAGTTTTTAGCAATTTTCGGGCAATTAACTTGTTTGAAAATTGCAAGTTTATTTTCAGGTATACGTTCAAAAATAATTTTTTCAGTACGTTCAATTTCCTTCTGTGTTGGAACAAATCTTTTTTCTGTTCCATTTAAAAATTGGACTTTTGTATTTGTATCAAATACATATCCTTGATAGCATTTAAAATCAATTTCATATCCGTTATCGTGATTTTTATTAAAGGTTGTTAAAAAGAACAATAAAGTTAATAAGTGTTTCATAAGAATTATGGATTAAAAACTTGTGGGGTTATATTTGGAATTACAATTGGGATTGCAAGCGAAGTGGATGGGTTAACAACAGGGGCAGTTGTTCCACCATAGAAATAATTAGGAAAATATTTGCTTTCTCTATGTTTACCATAATTATTTAACAGTGATCCTGTCCACGTTCCTGAAGCATCTTGACCATAATAACTTCTTAAAGGAATTCCATTTTCAGATCTTACATTATTATCATAAGACGCTTGGATTTTGATAGTAATAATTAGCCTCAATTATTATGGTTTTATTTTTATGATCTATCTCTACCATCGTAATCAACAAACATTGCAGGATTGTTTCCTACATAAGTATAAAGAGACATTCTTGTATATTTCTCCGCCAGCGGATCCACCACACCCCATCTTCCAATATCGGGCATATAAAATCTTGCGCCATAATCATACATTCCCGTCTCTTGTAACTCCTTTCCGTTGTACTTATAATTGTATGAAGGATTTCCTGCTAAAGCATTATACCCTTCATGCTTCAACCCAAACGGATAATAGTTGTTTTCTTCAAGAACTTCTGCCTCCATTATTTTGGTAGCTTAATCTCACATTTCCTAAATGATCGCTTTAATTGTAAATATACTTATTATTTTCAAAATTGAAATATCCTTCAGAAGTAGCTAGACTCATTCAGCAACTTGACGAAGAAGACAAAAGCACCGTCTTTAAAATCATCGATAAAATGCTTACCACCAAAAAATTCAAAGACTTCTTTAATAAAAATGTAGCTGCACTATAAAACAAAAAACCTCGCATTTTGCGAGGTTTTTATTATCTGCCACACGATACAATCGTGCGGTAGCGGGGGGGATGTAAAATAAACAAAGCCAACTTCATTGAGTTGGCTTTGTTATTATAAAATTTCTATAATTTCTATTTCTCCTAAAGGTACTTTAGATTCAGAAAATAAGATTTTCTCTTTTACTTTAAGTTTTTTTCCAAAATAACCCTTAGATATAAAGTCTATCTCAACTTTTATCTCTTCTCCTGGATAAACTAATTTTTTTTCTAACGGAAGTGTAATTCTTCCTGAAACTAAACTAGTCGAACCAAAATCAAAAAGTGGTCTATAACCACTCTCAAATGGTTTATTTCTTCCTTCTTTATATAAAAATAATTTTGCTCTAATTTTCATAATATCAATCATTTAGCAACAGGGCTATATTTTAAAGCTTCTATACTTTTTATGGCTCTAAGTTGATTTGCTGGAATGGAAGTTGCTGGTAATCCATCTGCTGTAAAGTTGGTCGCAGATTTCATAACGGAATTTGGCACTTGCACCCTTATAATTGTCATAGGCGTTTGGTCCCAATTGTACAACCATTTCCCAAATTGAGAAGCATTTGACGCACTATTTGTAAAGAGCTTACCCGTTTCGTATCCCGCACTTGAGACTCTTAATCCACCACTTGCAGATATATCTCCCAACTCTGCTGGTGACACTGCTCTAAAAAGTGTTGTACTGGTAATTCTTCCATATCCACCTGCTGCAAATCCACTTGAAACATCCCTCATTTGTTCTATATGACTACTATTCATCAATCTAAAAATCCTATCCATTTTAGATTCTCCAGAATTATAATTAGGATTATCTCTATGAGACCTATATTGCTCTAAAGGATTCTGACTTGAACTTCCTGCAAATAGGGAATGCGTTCCTTCTGAAAACATACTATTTGTAGAACCCATAATGGTAGTACCGCCAGCTGTGGTTACATCTGAACCAGTAGCTAAAGTATTTCCTGAAGAATCAGAAACAGTCCCATTATCGTGGAAAGTATACTGGGAAGATACTTCTCCTCCTACGCTAGTCGTAAGAGTACTACCTTCTCCAAGATGTTGAGCATTTGCACCATAAGTTCCAACTGCATCTGCTTGAGATTTTACTGATGCATCAAAGAAAACTTGACTTCCTCTTTTTACCCAATCTGTCCCTGACATTCCTGTAGGGTCTATAATATTTATTGGATTATTATAAGCATAACCATAAGGGTCTAAGGTTGTAGAGCTTAAAGGGTCGTGTACTCCCCATCGTCCAATATCCGGCATATAAAATCTTGCTCCATAATCATACATGCCGGTCTCTTGTAACTCCTTACCGTTGTACTTGTAATTCTTGTAACTTCCGGTTCCAAAGTAAGCTTCTGCTTCGGGGTTTCTTATGAAATTCATTCCAAATGGATAATAATCATTACTGTCTGTGACTGTAAGTTTGTTATCTATTCCATTTTTATAACTTACCCTCACATTTCCCAAATGATCTTTGTATTGATAAATATACTCATTATTTTCAAAATCATAAAACCCTTCTGAGGTGGGTAAAAATTTTAAAACACTATTATAAGATGAACCATGAATCATATTGATAAAAGCTTCCGGTTCATATGCTTCACCTGTTTCTTTATACCAAGCCCACCACAGTTCGTCTCCTGTAGAAGAGGCATAATGAAACCCATCCAGATATTCGGTAGATGACGAATACATTGCACCATTACTATTTGATGTTATAAAGCTTTTTTTCAGTTTTGTACCGTCTGCTCTGTATAAATAACTTAAACTTTTATTGTAATTATCTATTTTAAGCTGATAAGGAAGATTGAGATAGTTATAACGAATATCATCAATCTTTTTATCCGGCATACTGGTCAGATTCCCGTTTGCGTCATATCCGTTAGTATTATTACCTCCTTCGTAACCGGTAGGGTTTCCAGTACCATCATTAATACGGGTAAGCATATTTCCTTCGTAATAATAATCCAGATTATCGACCAGCTCTGCCGAATTGCCGTAAAATGAGGGTGCTGTTCTCCATAAATGAGTAAGATTTCCATTCAAATCATACTGTACTTGTTCATTGAAAAAACCATTGGTAGGTACCGCAGAGTCGGGTGTAGAGAATGAGGCCTCTGTAAGGCGGTTTAGAGGATCATAATTATATTCATATCTTCTTAAGGTACTTTCTTCTCCCGGTGTTATGCTTTTCTTCCAGTCTACTGATGTAATGTTGCCATTATATCTTCCCCCAGTAGATGCAGGATTGACATATTTCATTTCATACCCGAAGAGTTTATCGTTTAAATTCGCAGGATCATTAATTTTGGTCATCCATCCGCGGATGTTGTACGCATAATCAACACTTTGAAGTCCGCTTCCCAGACTCGTTCCGCCGACCTTCTTGTTTTTCAGCTGCGAAAGCTCGTTGTATTCATTTTGAGTAAGGTATTCTACCGGATTGTTGTCTACCTGATGCTTGTGAGTGAGTAATCTGTTCTGATGATCGTAGGTGAAATTTTCAGTAATTACTTTTTCTGCATCACTGTCCAATCTTTTATGTCTGGTGATTGCCTGCTGCGGTACCCCTGCAAAATCCAGCTCAGATTCCGTTTTGGTATAGCCTCCTAAATGATTGATAGAATGGCTTCCGATCACCCTTCCTTTGGTGTCGTACCAGGTGTAGTTTTTGGTCCATTTATCGTCTTCGATGTTTTTGACATAAGATGCTGTAGGTAAGCTTTTGGTACTGATATTTGAGTTTTGGGCATCCTGAGAAAGTACGTTCTGGCCTAAAACCTGAGTTGGCATTGCAGGGCTTCCTGTGGGATAGGTGTCGTAGTAGTTGACAGATAATACGGTTTCTATATCAAGAAAGTAACTATTCGTGTAATAAATCTGCATTCCATTCTTAGTAAAACCTGTGGGATGTTTTGATTCGGTAATCACCAATCCTCCTGCCTGGCTCTGCATGCCTGCTCTGCTTCCGCCTGCAATAATGCCTGTGTAAATTACCCTGCCAAACTGGTCATATTTCGTGATGAGCCATTTGCTATTTTGCTGCATATTAGCATCCTGGGTCATGATCAAACGGTCTGCTTTATCATACACCATATATTCCCAGCCTTTTCCGGGAAGCTTTTTTTCGGCAAGCCTGCTGTTTCCGTCATACCGGTACTGGTAGCAGAGATTATCTAATGTTGTTGCATCAACAGCGTTTGCTGCAACCGCCAAAGGCGGCATTACATAAGCTAACTGATTGTATTCATTATAAACATAATAGGTGTCGGTATTTTCTGTGGCAGAAAGAACTTTTCTTACCAAAATGGTTTGTCCCTGTCCATTTTTGAACTCAACTGTTTTGTTGCCGTCTTCATCGGTAACGGTATTTTTATAAAGTTGGGAAGTACCATACGTTCCACTTTGAGTAAGAACCGATTTGGTAGTTCCGTTTTCCCACGTTGTAGAGGTGGTATATTTTATGACTTCCCCGGTAATATTTGCATCATAATCAAATTTCACGGGTTTGGTATTCCAGTCATTTCCCACCTGCTTCTGCTCAAAAACCCGGTCTAATGGTGAGTTTTCCAAAAGCTTTTCTGCATAGATCTTTTCCGTTCCGTATGGTGTATTTGGGGCATTTGCCAAAGGGTTTGAATAAATTCCACCGTTTTGTGTTCCGGTCTGCGGAACAGGAAGGTAATCTTTTACCTGTCTTCCGAAACCATCATATTCGATATGCGAAATGACATCTTTTTCTAGTGGTGATGCTTTGACATTTACCACCTGCTTGGGTCTGCCGAGACCGTCAAGATACTGAACGGTCTGAATCTGTTTGGCAGTGGAACTTGATGTGGTGACAGGCTCAAGATAAACTCTTGTCTGCACGTAGTTTTCAGTATTGGTTGTCTGTGCATAGGATAGACCGGCTACAAATAGCATACTGATGGGGATTAATATTTTTTTCATGTTGTGTTTAGTTTTTGTAGTTGTATTTGAATTCTTTCAGGATCTTTCCTGCCGCATCATTCTCTCTGATTTCTTTGAGTCTGTTGGCAGAATCGTAAATATAGACTTCCCTGATTCCGGAGGGTGGCGTAATGCTCGTTACACCAATCAATGGATCGTAGGTGTAGGTTGTAATCTGGTAATCTGAGAAGAGTGAGTCTTTCCTGATATTATCAAGTGCTGTAAGAAGTGCAGGTTCGTTTGCGGGATTGGATGCATCCAGATTAGATGCCTGTATTGCAAGATTAATTAAAGCATTTGAAAAATTCCTCGATCCAACTATTTTTACTATTGGTAAGGATTGATTATAACCCCAAATAATTGCAGTCCAGACACCATCTTTTGTAGTGTATTGTAGTAGATTGCCTTTATTATCGTATTGATCATAGGTCACTTCTGTTGACATCGTACCGTTTAAAACATTGAAAGACAGTGAAGAACTTGGCAACACATTAGTCGCATGATCATATTTTATTTCTGTCTTGGAAATTGTTTTTCCAGGATCTGAGAGATTCTGTTTTTTAATAACGGTAGTTTCCAAAGGAATTCCTATCATGTTAGCATTCATCAGCTTCTGATTACCTTTCTCAAAAGCATACGCATAGGATGTTTCATGAACAGATTGATCAGCAAGAGTTGTTATCTGTTTTGTGAGTTGGTTCTGCGGATTTAAATACTCATTTTTTATATTTGTGATAATTTTAATATTTGGATCATTAGAATTGGGAAAATCGGTAATTGTTGTTTCAGACAATAAAGCTTCATCTATGCTTGTCGGGTAATACGTAATAAATTTATTCTTAATCTCAAAAGGATCTCCAAATGGTGAAGGGTAAATATCAGTTCCTAGAATATTATAGACTTTCCTGTCTTCATTAAAACTGTATGTATTTTCAATGATCTTATTATAAACGATATTATTATTATGAATTTTAAATAATTTATCACTGAGTAATTTTCCGTCAACATTTGGAAAAGAAAATAAACGATAGAATTTTTTTCCGACAGATTGTGTTAATAAAGATAAAATACCATCGTTTCCAAGAATCTGCCGATCATCTGCACCTAGCTGATAAAAATCTGGTGAAAATAATGTGAAATCTTCATTTCTCGGTTTTACATAATATCTTTTTTCTTCACCGCCTTTTTCAAATTGATCTCCTCCGAAGCTGATGGTTATATCTGAATACATAGGATCATTGAAATTGAAATAGTTTGGTTCAGTCAAATTCCCTGATGGATAATTATATCCTAATGAACTTACATTAGGAGTTGATTTAAGGTTTTCAACCACCGTAGAAGAGCCTGGGTAACTATCAGTAGGATGGTCATAGCATCCGGAAGAGGTTTGTGCATTAGGTAATCTTGTTTGTAGAAGAAAATGAGTCTTAAAGTTAGGAATTAAAATAGTATTGTTCTTTTTTATATTGGGTATATCTAGAAAATTAGTATAATACATTCTTTTAATGTTTACAACGTTATTTTCTGAAATATCATATTGTTTTTTTAATCGAATTCCGGGTCCATTTTGAATATCGAGTTTTTTATACTTTATAGTTACGTGCCCCTCACAATTACTACAAACATTATTTTTAATTTTATATCTAAACTTATATTTTTTAGTACGATCGAGCGTAAATTCATCCTCTGCTTTGGTAGAATAGCCAGGAGTTATCTTACTCACTCCTAGGCTTTTATAATAAATAACCTGATTTAAATCATTAAGAATTTCAAGTTCAGCCATTGCTTTTAATGGAGGAGAAGTTGAAACATCATTAGATCTGAGATGAAGTGAAATTTGAGCTATTCCATTAAAAAATTCATACGGAAATAGTTCTTTATTATCAATATCAACATAGCTTATAGGGTCACCCATCAGCTGGTTACCGATATTTAAATGAAACTCTTCATCTTTAGGTGCTTCACTGATAGGTTCGTATTCAAATATTGTTTTTCCCTTTGTAGGATAAGTTATGGATTTTAATGTTCCATATTTTGCCAATTCAAAGACAGGTCTGCGATCAGCAAAATTATTATATGCAGGATTACTAGTTCCCTCAAATAAATTTATATTGGGAATAAGCGTATTTATACTATTGCTTTGATCATTGTAATATCCAAGATAATCAATAGATTTAGATAATCGAGCGGGCATTTCTAAAGGTTGGTCATACTCTAGTGTATATTCTTGCTTTAGAGTTAATGTATTTAGATGGCTTTCATAAAATTTTACTTGGGTTAAAAAGTATCTTTGCAGGACATTGTTATTTAAATTGTCTATATAATTAAAAGTATATTTTTTTAGTAAATTATTATTGACATTTATGTTAATATTACTTAGTTTATTATATAAAATATGGTCATTTGAATACTCAAATGAAATGATTTTATCTTCTGAAATAATACTTTTTATTCTTTTCGGATCTGAAATTTTTAAAAGACTGTTGTTCTGTTGAATTCCACCAACTGGTAGGGGATGTCCACCACAAGCTGGCTCCGAAATTATGACAATATCTGAATTATAATTTTGTTGTATTCCTGTAACTATTTGACGTGTAGTTCCTGTTTCATATTCAAAATTAACAATCTGATCAGTACCGGTACTGGTTATATCTTTCAAATAAAAACTAGTTACACCCGCTGTTGAAGGGTCATCTTTGTTTAATGTTTTTTCAGTAAATCCGGTACTTCCAAAATGATATATAATTCCTTCGTTTGTAGTAATTTTGAATTCATAATTTTGGCTAAATGACCCTATAACTTCTACTTTACAATTATTGTCTTTAGTCAGTATTACTGGTTGAAAATTTCCATCTAAATAAAAGCTTCCGGAATAATGACCGATAGTAAAGTTGAAAATATCTACCTCATGATCATTATATTGTAATACATATGCTCCCCAAGTCTGAGGATTGGATAGAGTTATATATGGAAGCAGATTAAATAAATTGTGTACTACTTTTTCATCAGCAATATCATTTATAGTCCTTGTAATTATTCCTCCGGTATTTAAAATCCAATTTATGCCGGTACTGTTAGGTATCTCGTTTACTTTCACTCCAGCTTTAGTATATTTCAATTCTAAATCTAGAGGAATATTGCCATTTTTAAGTGAAAATAATGGAATATTAACCATAGGTTCTCCCCTAAAATCGTTGATTTCGGTATTTCCGAATTGCGATTTATAAAATGATTCCGGTGATGGAGGGATTACGTCATATGGTGCATCGGTATTGTTGGCTTGTCCAAAAATAATTAAGCTTGTAAAGCTTGTAAAAATTAATAGTATTTTTCATCATGTTTTTATTTTTTAATCAGTTTAGCATTCGCAGTCTCATTCGTATCCGTTTTTATCGTCACCAGATACGCCCCCTGAATCAGATTCTGCGTATTAATCTTGGTCACTTTATTCTTAGTTTTCAGGCTCTGCAGCTGTCTTCCGCCCATGTCGTAAATGGTAATGTCTGCTTCCTTAAAGTCAAAGCCGATTTCTACATAACAGTAATCAGAAACAGGATTCGGATAAATCTTGATGTCCTGCTTTTCAATCAGCTGATCCAGCTGTTTGTCTCCCAGCTTTACGATCTTCCAGTTCTCCTTTCCTAGTTCTTCGGCGCTCGTTCCTGCCAGAATAATCGAACCGTCTCTGTTGAGTTTGATATCCGATAACCTTTCTTCTCTTTTTCTCGATTCTCCTTTTACATGCTTTCTCCACTGCTCATTTCCATCCTGGTTCAGGTACAGCATCCAGAAAGTTTCATCATCAGTTTCAATTCTTCCTTCTGCCTGAGTGTAACCACCAAGTAAAATACCCTGAGTTAAATCTTTATTCTTTGCTCTTTCATCTTTCCTCTGAATCACATTCATCCCATCAGAATATCCCGGTTCTTGAAATTGTAGGATTTCTGCCATTGTTCATCCCCTTTTTCATTTAATGAAATCAGCCAGATATCGGTTCCTTCTTCAATGCCTGCTGTTTTGTTTCCTGATCTTTCGGATCTTGATTCACCGCCAACAATATATCCTGTAGAAGTCATCGCTAAAGTTCTCAGATGGTCATCTCCTTTTCCTCCGAAATTCTTCTCCCATTCTACTTTTCCGTCTTTGTTGAGCTTGATGATCCAGTAATCGCCTTCACCGAAGTTTTCCGTTTTCTTTGATCCGCCGGTATTGCTTCGAGAATAAATTCCCAGCAAAGCTCCGCCGTCAATGGTTGGAATCATCTTTTCCACTTCATCCAGACCTTTTCCGCCTAAAATAATCTGTGACAGTTCTTTTCCGTTTTTATCCAGTCTTGAGATCAGCACATCTTTTGATCCGTAACCTTTCGGTGCATTTTGCACATTTCCGGCCACGAAAAATCCGAAATCTGTGGTCTGAATGACTGCTTTCGCCTCTTCATCCTGAGCCGAACCCAGTGTTTTCTGCCACAGCTCATCTCCAAATTCATTAATCCGGATCAGCCAGATATCAGATCCGCCTTTAGCATCATCTTTTTTGTCTGAGCTTTTGCCTGAATAGGATGTCCCTGCTAAAAGAAATCCGCCTTCCTGCGTGGCAACCGTTGCCGAAAGAAAATCATGGTTCTGACCCGAGAAATATTTTTCCCAGACTTCTTCACCCTGCTGGTTGAGCTTCACCAAATGAAAGTCGTAGCCGTTGTTTTGTTTGTTTTCTGAAGTGAGTTTTTTTGCCTGAATGGAACTTCCTGTGATAAGATACTGTTGATCGATGGTTGTAGTAACCTGTGAAAGAAAATCCTGCGTGGAAGATTTGATGTCTTTCTGCCATACTACTTCCTGAGCGCACCATACAGCAGCAGTGCATATCAAAAATGCACCCGTGTAGAGTTTTTTCATCATTATGTATTTTTATGGTTTGTTATTAATTTTTTGCGAATTTATCTTTTTTTTAATATATACTACAATAGTTTTAACTAAATGTAATACGATGTAATTATTTAATGCAAAGCTAAATGGGTAATGCGACAGAACGTGACGTGTTCGAAAAGGTTAACTTATTAACAACCTCGAAATATTTAAATAAACAATCGAATACTGTCACAATAAGACATCATCTATTGGAATCACTTTCTCCGGGAAGTCTGTATCGCCCACAAATTCTTTGATATCAGTTTCGATTGTTCGGCAAATGGTATTTAAAGGTACATCATTGATGCTGTTATCAAAAGGATTTTCACTAAATTCTCCTATCTGCTCCATGGTGTAAAATACCCAGGAAATAAGCAGCGAAAAAGGTACCGTAAGCCAAACGCCATAGGTTCCCATTTTTGCCATTTCATTGACCAATCCAAATGGCAAAAGAAAAATAAACAGCATCACAAATATTCTACTGAAAACGCTAAATTGTCGGTATAATGGTGTGTTTTTAATTCTTTCACATCCCCCCTGATAATTGAGTAGTTCCACGATCTGTTTTACCAGATCACTGTGTTCATATTCATCAATTACAGAAGTTTTCTTCAGACGTCCCAGCTCGTGAATCTGCTTTTTTAAGATATGGTTAGCAATATTACTCCGAGATTGCATCATTTCGTAATATTCCATTTTTCCAATATCGGAAAATATTTTTTTCACACCGGCATCGAATTGTTCCAGTTCATTTTTTTCACTAAGAAATGTCTGGTGCAAATTATCCTTGCTCGTTGCCCAAGGAATGGTTTTGCGTAACTGAAGCCTAAGAATATTTACCCATCCTAAATGCCTGTATAAAAACTCTCTTTGAATTTCTTTATCCGGAACCACTGCAATGAACATTATCGCAAAGCTACGGCTTGTATTGGTGATGCCTCCCCACAATTTCCTGGCTTCCCAAAGACGATCATAAGCCTGATTATTTTTAAATCCTACGTAAAAAGCGACCGCTGTACCAATGGTAGCAATGGGTATAAAAGATATGCCTATCCATTTCCAGCCTATGACTTGATATAATATACAAACTGCTACAGAAGTGAGCAGTGTTCTAAACAGATTTTTGCGCGCAAAATGCCAAAGTAATGAAAACTTAAATTCTTTTCCTACATACATAATTAATTGTGTTTTTAATCTTATTTAAAGAATATAAATATATCCCGCTCAAAAATAAATAAATAATTTTTAATTTTTTTATTTTCTGAGAATTTGATTATTTTAAATGTATTAGTAGCTTTAATTTTTACTCAATAGCTTTGATTACTGAATATGGAATAATAAATTTCGGACATAGAAAAGGTTAGCCCAAAGCTAACCTTATATAATTACATGATTGAGTAATAATACTTTTATAAAGACTTCATATCAATCACGAAACGGTATCTCACATCGCTTTTCAGCATTCTTTCATACGCTTCGTTAATTTCCTGCATTTTTATCATTTCAATTTCAGAGACAATATTATGTTCACCACAAAAATCAAGCATTTCCTGAGTTTCGGCAATTCCGCCGATGACAGACCCTGCTACAGATTTTCTTCCAAGAATCATCGGGACAGTATTTAAAATATTTTCTAAACCACCTAAGTATCCAACCAAAACATGCGTTCCATTGATATTGAGTGTTGAAATATATGGATTCACATCATGGTCGTAAGGAACAGTGTCAATAATGACATCAAATTTACCTTTTACTGATTTCATTTGCTCCTCATCTGTAGAAATCACAACGTGATCTGCTCCTAATTGTTTTGCATCGTCAGATTTTCCCGGAGTTCTCGAGAATAATGTTACTTCAGCTCCCAAACCTTTTGCAAGCTTGATTGCCATGTGTCCTAAACCACCTAAACCAACAACGGCAACTTTAGAATTTGGCCCAACATTCCAGTGTTTCAGAGGCGACCAAGTGGTAATTCCTGCGCAAAGAAGTGGTGCAACTGCAGCCAGATCCAGGTTTTCAGGTATTCTCAAAACGTGATCGGCATCTACAACCACTTTTTCAGAATATCCGCCAAAAGTATGACCTCCCAAATGCTCATCTGTACCATTGTAAGTTCCTGTAAATCCTGTCAGGCAATATTGCTCAAGGTTTTGTTTGCAGCTTTCGCAGGTTCCGCAAGAATCTACAATACAACCAACTCCGGCAAGATCACCTACTTTAAATTGAGAAACTTCACTTCCTACTTTTGTAATTCTTCCTACAATTTCATGCCCTGGAACTGCTGGGTATTTTGTTCCGCCCCAGTCATTTCTTGCCGTATGAAGATCTGAATGGCAGACCCCACAAAAGAGAATTTCTATTTCTACATCTTTGGTAGTGGTCTGTCTTCTTTCGATATTCATTTGTTTTAAGTCGGCTTCCTTAGATTCCGTGCCGTAAGCTTTTACTGAGTATGTGTTCATTTTTCTGATTTTAAATTATTCTTCTTTATGCAAAAATCGGGACTTTTTAGCAATAAGCATTTATATAAATTGGTTTATTCAGTAAAATATTGATGTTATTTATTTAAAGTAATTGTACTTAACAGCCGTCCTGATAAAAAGTCTTCAGAAGTATTGTTTTTTAACATAACAATATTAATTTTAAACTTAAATTCATTTTTTGGGAATGCAATTACAACAACACATTGAAACCCACACTTTCCGGACCGCTTTTGGAAAAATTTTAGCTTTGAAACAAAATGGAATCTTCAAAGCTAAAAACATCCGTTATGCGCATTCGGAAAGATTCAAAAGACCGGTTGCTATAAAACCTTCGGATTCTGAAATAATTTTTCCTGAAAAAACTCCGGTTTGCCCGCAGAATATCAGTCCTCTTCTGGAAAAAATGATCGGAAAAACAAATCTTGATGACTTTGAAGTGGATGAATCATCACAATTTATTTCAGTTTTTCGACCTGAGAATTTTAATGAAAATGAAAAATTATCTGTAGTTGTCTGGATTCACGGGGGTTCTTATGAAATTGGTTGTGGAGATCTTACAACAGCTGATCCTATAGATTGGGTTAGAGAGCAAAACCTGATTGTTGTCACCGTTTCCTATCGTCTCGGAATTTTCGGATTTCTTGGCGGAACTGATGAGAGACCGGCAAATTTAGGCTTGTTTGATATTATTGAAGCTTTAAAATGGGTTAAAAATTACATATCGTATTTTGGTGGTGATGCAGAAAATATAACACTTTTCGGACAGTCTTCAGGGGGTGATGCGATTGCTCATCTAATGGTTTCAGAGGGCGTTGAAGGTCTGTTTAAAAGAGTCATTATTCACAGTGCACCCTTAGGTTTAAGGCAGAACAGAAGTAAAATGTCTGCCGAATTTTTAATGAATACCAAAAATTTTAATATAAATTCTGACGTTCTGGAAATCGTAGAAGATTATAAAAAGAATACACCGTCATTTTTTAAATATGGTTTGAAAGCTGCAATGCCATTCGGAACTCAATACGGTTTCCCGCCATTGTGTAATGAAAATGAAGCAGAAGAAAAATGGAAAAAGAATGCTGAAAATATTGATGTTTTAATCGGTTTGAATGACGAAGAAACTTCGTTTTATTTAAGAGCTTCAGATCATATAAACACGTATCTGCCGAAAAAGATAATTGATAAGACAATCCGGTCGACCACAGAAATCATCTACGGAAAACCTGCAAAAGATTTTGCTGAAAGCTATGCAAAAGCAGGAGGGAATGTTTATTTATTCAGAATTCACCCGCGACTTTCTGGTAATCAATTCATGGGAGCTCACGCGATTGATCTTCCATTCATCTTTGGAAATGAATCTGCATGGAAAAATGCCGGTATTTTAAATAATATCCCATGGACATATGTTGATGAAAATGGCAGAAAATTGAGAAAGCTCTGGGCAGAGTTTGCCCAAAGCGGTAAAATTGCCAACGATTCTGAAAGACCGGAGATCCTGGAACTGCGAAAAATTTAGTTTTTTCTATTATAAAGTATAAGTTATTCAGGTAACCAAACACTCACATTCCCGGCCGGAACAGGAAAATTCCCCCAACCTTTTTCGTCGATTATTACTTTTTCTTCATACCTGCCCAACGAATCATAAAAGGTCTGCCCAATATATTTTTCACCCACTTCCATAGGTTTTTCGTAAGCGTCTTTATTGCTTAAAACAACAGCGCAGCCTTTGTGCTCATCATCACCTTCACGAATCCAGCCAAGACAATTGGCATCTTCAAAATAATCTCTCTGAATACCGTAAGCATTTTCTTTTCTTGCTTTTAGAAGCTCTTCGATACCGTCAACTTTATCCAAAAATATTTCCTGCTCGTTTCCTTCACGGTCATTGTCTTTGTAATGAGCTCCGTATAAATCGGGATAAAAAATACAAGGATAACCTTTTTCTCTCAACAGAATCAATGCGTAGGCTAAAGGTTTAAACCAAGTCTCAACAGGAGCTTCCAAATCCTGCAAAGGCTGCGTATCGTGATTGTCGACAAGGCTTACCGAATGTTCAGGATTTGCATCTGTAAGGGTCTCATCAAAAATCCTCCGCAGATCATAAGAATCCCCTTCTTTGGATGCAGTATGGAAATTATTTTGCAGCGAGCTGTCAAAAAGACTCATACAGCCTTCCGTGGTATCTATGTATTTCTGAAGTAAACTCAATTGTCCGGGAGCCCAGTATTCGCCGACCGCAAAGATGTTTTTACCCGAGTTGGATCGCAGCATCGTGAGCCATTCTTTATAAAAATCAAAAGAAATATGTTTTAAAGCGTCTAATCGCACACCGTCAAAATCGGTTTCTTTAAAATACCATTGTGCCCATTTGTTGAGTTCTTCACGCACATGAGGATTTCGGTGTTCCACATCATTGAACATGAGATAATCATAGTTTCCTTTTTCATCATCGATCATCTCTTCCCAATCATTACCATATTCAGACTGAATTTTATAAATGTGAGATTCTTTTCCTTCCGCATAATCTACTCCGCTGAAGCAGGTGAAATTCCATTCAAATTCTGAATATTTTTTTCCTCTACCCGGAAAAGTGAATTTTGTGTATGATTGAATGTCCGAAAATTCTGAAATTATTTTCTGACGGTTATCTTCGTCTACTTTTGCTGCCTTAAAGGTTTCAAGCTCGTCACCGCCGGCTTTATGACCCAAAACAATGTCTACGATCACCTGTATATTGTGTTTTTTTAGAGCCTTAATAGCACTGATATAATCTTTCTTGGTTCCATATTTTGTCGAAATGCTGTTTTTCTGGTCAAATTCGCCGAGGTCATAAAGGTCGTAGGCATCATATCCTACAGAAGAGCTTCCGTCTGTACCTTTATAAGCCGGCGGAAACCAAACTGATGTGATCCCTAATCCTGATAAGTATTTTGCTTCTTTTTCCGCATGTTTCCACAGTACACCTTCTCCGTCACTGTACCAGTGGAAAAACTGAATCATTGTCTGGTTCATAGTTTAATTGTATTTGGTAGTATCAATTTAATGAAAGTTATTGGTTAGTCTTCAAATTCCTCAAAACGAATTTTAAGCTGAACAGAAATCTGCTTCTTTTCTTCTGTGTTGAGATGTGATAACGACAGACCCAATAATCGTACCGCTTTATCGTAAGGACGCAGTTCCCAGAGTTTTTTTGAAATTTTAAAATATTGTTCGGGAGAGCTGAAATATTCTTCTTTTGTGATGCTTCTTGTAAAAAGTGAGAAATCTTTGTATTTTATTTTTAAGGTCAGAGATCTACCCATAATATTGTTTTTTGATAAGCGATGATGAAGTTCCTCACTTAAACTCTCAAGTTTTTCGTCAATCTGCTGCTCATCTGAAAGATCTTCAAAAAAAGTTCTCTCTACGGCAACACTTTTTTGAATTCTGTGAGGCTTCACTTCAGAATGATGAATGCCACGGACTACATCATAGTAATATCTTCCGGATTTACCGAAAAGTCTCGTTAAATCTTCCAGTGATCTTTTCTTTAAATCTTTGCCCTTATAAATCGCCAGACTAAACATTTTATTGGCGGTAACTTTGCCTACACCGTAAAATTTTTCTACAGGAAGTTCTTCCAGAAATTTTTCAATTTTCTCCGGGTGAATGGTTTTTTGTCCGTTGGGTTTATTGATGTCGGAAGCTACTTTAGCCAAAAATTTATTAACAGAAATTCCTGCAGAAGCCGTTAAGCCAGTTTTTTCGAAAATTTTCTGTCGGATTTCTTTAGCAATCTGATTCGCAGATTCTATTCCCATTTTATTATCGGTCACGTCAAGATAGGCTTCATCTAGAGATAAAGGTTCTACAAGATCTGTGTATTCGTAGAAAATCTCACGGATCATTCGCGAAATTTCTTTATATCTTGGAAATCTTGGAGGTACAAAAATCAAATGCGGACATTTCTCTTTTGCTGTTTTGCTGGGCATTGCAGAACGTACCCCATATTTTCTTGCTTCATAACTCGCTGCCGAAACTACACCACGATGTCCGCCGCCGACTGCAAGAGCTTTACCACGTAATTCAGGATTGTCGTGCTGCTCCACAGATGCATAAAATGCATCCATATCAACATGAATAATTTTGCGAACCGGAAAAGAAGAATCCATATTACAAAGATATGGATTCATTTATTTCTGTTAAAGTTTTAAATTTAGGTATAAGGCTTTTTCAGAGTAAACTCTACTTTAAAAGTTGATCAATTGCAGCCTGAATTTCCGGATCTTCAGGAGAAATGGCATAGTATTTTGCAATCTCAGATTTCTGATCAACGACCATATATCGTGGAATCCAGTTGAGGTCGATATAATTGTTGAAATCATTTTTCCAGCCGACAGAAAACCAGTAATTTTCTTTTTCCTTCATATTAAATCTTTCAAGGCTGCTGTCAAACTTTTCTTTAGATCTCTCCAAAGAAAAGAAAACAAAATCGATGTTGGGATTGTTTTTTTCTAATTCTTCAGCTTTTGGTAAAGCAATAAGACAATCTCTGCACCATCCGGCCCAAAAATCGATAACGAGAACTTTACCTTTATGCTGATTTAATATTTCCTGAACGGTGATTTTTTTACCGCTCTCATCTTCCAATTTTTGGTTTAAAGCTTCTTTTGAAAACTGAGTTTTTAAAACTTCAGGCGTTTTTTGAGAACATCCTAAAGTGAAAATACTCAACATCAAAATAGTCATGAGTTGCTTCATTTTATTTTTTTACAAATCTAAACATTGCAAAGTAATTGTAGGGTGAAATCGTCTGATTTAACAAAAATTTGAGATATTGAGATCGTTATTTTAAAATACAAAATCCGCAACAGCTGCTGCAGATTTTAATATTGGGTTTAAAACTTTTTATTAACGTAATTGAGAATCAATTGATTAAATTCTTCTTTTTTATCAATAATAACGTTGATTGGCCAGTAATACACATCGTCTCGCAGATAATCGAAAGTCTTCAGACGTACATAATCTTTTTCTGTAGTAAGAATCAGCTTGTACTCTCCCAATTTTTTGTATTCATCAACAATATTCTTGATATCTGCGTCAGTAAAATTATGATGATCTCTGAATTTGAGATGTTTTACTTTCTGAGAAAATTTTGCCAAATGATTCAGCAAAGGTTTTGGGTTGGCAATTCCGGTGATCAGAAGAATGTCGTAATAATTAAGGTTGTTATCCGGAAGTGTTTTTTCTTTTGAATACACATTTTCATCATATCCGATTGACGAGAAAAATACTTTCTGTTTATGTGACGGGTGTATTCTTGAAATATAATATTGCTTGGTTTCTTCTGTAAGCTCATCCGGACATTTGCTGACCATGATAATGTCTGCACGGCTTACTCCCGCTCTTGATTCGCGCAAATCCCCTGCAGGAAGAAGATGATCTTTAAAATAAGGATCATTAAAATCGGTCATTAAAATATTCAATCCGGCTTTGATCGCTCTGTGCTGCATCGCATCATCCAGAATCAAAACATCAAGATCCATATCTGCAATTACCTTTTTAGCTCCGGGAACACGGTCTTCTGAAACGGCAACGACAAAGCGGTTTTTGAATCTTTCAAAAAGCTGCATCGCTTCGTCACCCACAGTTTTGTAATTGCTGTCATAATTGGTAACATCGTAACCTTTTGTAAGTCTTCCGTAACCTCTGGAAAGCACTCCGGTTCTGTAATATTTTGACAAAGATTTAGCCAAGTACATTACCATAGGCGATTTCCCGCTTCCGCCCACAGAAAGATTACCGACATTGATTATCGGAGTTTTGAATGTCGTAGATTTTAAAATTCCCAGATCATACATTGTGTTTCGGATGCCCGTCACCATATGATAACCCAAAGAAAAAGGATAGAGATACCATCTTTTCATACGTTGGCAAAAATAAGAATTTTATAGAGCATTTTACCCAAAATATTTATGACTTATTAACATTTACTTTAAAAATTACATCTTTATTATTGTTAAATTAATTTATTTTTGCAATATTATTTTAAGAGCTGATAACTATTCATCTTTATTGGTATTATTAAAAGTCTACAATATAACATTTATCTTCATTGAGGTATTTTATAGAATTTTCGTACAACGGTACAAATTATTTTGGCTATCAGATTCAGCCTAAGGATATTTCTGTGCAGGAAGAATTGGAAAAAGCACTTTCTACCATTTTGCGTGAGCCTATTAAGACAGTAGGAGCAGGGCGAACTGATACGGGCGTTCATGCAAAAAAAATGTTTGCTCATTTTGAAACTGAACAGATTTTACCCGATCACCTAACGCATCAGCTCAACAGTTTTCTTCCTGCGGATATTTCCATTAAAAGAATTTTTAAGGTCAAAGATGATTTTCATGCACGTTTTGATGCGACCTTCAGAACGTACGAATATTATATTTCATTAGGAAAAAATCCGTTTACTCAAAATTCGGCATGGCAGCTTTGGCGAAGAAATATTGACGTCGATAAAATGAACGAAGCCTGCAAAATTCTTTTTGAGTACGAAGATTTTACAAGTTTTGCAAAGCTGCATACCGACAATAAGACCAATCTCTGCAAAATTTACAAAGCAGAATGGGAGCAGGCCGGAACTGAGCTTAAATTTACAATTTCTGCCAACCGTTTTCTCAGAAATATGGTTCGGGCAATCGTGGGAACCATCGTTGAGGTGGGTTCCGGAAAAATGCAGCCGCAAGATCTGCGAAAAGTAATAGAAAATAAAAACAGGAGCTCAGCAGGAACTTCTGCTCCGGCTCATGCGCTCTTTCTGGTTGATGTAGGCTACGACTTTTAAAAATCAATGATTAAATTGTCAATATCAATCGACTTGTAAAGGCTGTAAAATTTTAAAGTCTTATTTTTGCAAAGAATTTTTTCAAATTAATTCTTTACGTCACTTTCTATCATGAAAAAACAAGATACCTGGGCAATAGTAAAGAGGCTTTTCTTCATCGGTATGAAGTTTCGTTCCTGGTTTATTTTCACCCTGATTATTTCTATTATACTGTCCATAGTTTCTACTTACAGGCCGTATCTTACAATGCAGATTGTGGATAACGATATCACGAAACTGAAAGATAAAGCTCTGATGATGAAGCATATTTATGGTCTCGTCGGGTTGGTTTTTGCAGAAACGATTTTAAATTTCTTTCTGGTTTATTTTTCCAATTATATTTCTCAGAATGTTATCAGAGATATTCGTGAGCGTTTGTATAATAAATTGATTTATTTCAGAACGGCTTTTTTTGATAAAACGCCTATCGGACAATTGGTGACAAGAGCTGTTGGTGATGTTGAAACGATTGCAACCGTTTATACAGACGGTTTTCTGATGGTTTTCGGAGATGTTTTGAGAATTGTTTTTGTACTGTTCATGATGTTTCAGGTAGATGTGCATCTCAGCTATATTTCTCTCGCTATTTTACCTTTGATGGTGGTTATCACAAGATTTTTTCAAAAAAGACTTAAAAAAGCTTTTGGTGATGAAAGAACCTGGACGTCCAATCAGAACTCATTTGTTCAGGAAAGATTAGCCGGAATGCCAATTATTCAGGTTTTTAACAGGCAGCAGGCTGAGTTTAAAAAGTTTGATGATATCAATATCACCCTAAAAAGTGCTTTGCTAAGGACTGTCTTTATCTTCTCACTGTTTTTTCCTGTCGTTGAATTGATTTCTTCGCTTTTCATTGGTTTTGTGCTCTTTTATGGAGGTTATATTACAATCAGTGCAGGTGTTGTCATTGCTTTTATTCAGTTTATTTCGATGCTGATTCGTCCTTTGCGGCAGATTGCAGACCGTTTCAACAACATTCAGCGTGGTATTGTAGGGGCCGAAAGAGTTCTAGGCATTATGGATGAAGATTATGCCATGCCCAACGAAGGAAAAATTGAAAAAGAACATTTTGACGGAAAGATAGAATTTAAAAATGTACGTTTTGCCTATGATGACAAACAAGAAGTTTTAAAAGGAATTGATTTTAAAGTTAATCCAGGAGAAACTGTGGCAATTGTAGGGGCAACCGGAGCCGGAAAATCTACTATTATCAGCTTAATCACTAGATTGTACGACCTTAATTCGGGAGAAATCTTTATTGATGACGTAGAGCTGAAAGATTATGAATTGTACAATCTGCGAAGTCATATCGGCGTTGTTCTGCAGGATGTTTTCCTATTCCACGGAAGCATTTATGAAAATCTTTCATTCGGTGACGAAACGGTGACTTTGGAAAAAATAAAAGCTGGTGCAAAAGAAATTGAAGTTGATGATTTTATTGAAAGCCTCCCGGGGGGTTACGAATATGTAGTAAGCGAAAGAGGTTCTTCGATCTCGCTCGGGCAAAGACAATTGCTTTCTTTTCTAAGAGCGTATTTATCAGATCCTAAAATCTTAATTTTAGATGAGGCTACTTCTTCTATTGACCATGAAAGTGAAAAACTGATTCAAAGAGCTACCGAGAAAATTACAAAAAACAGAACGTCAATAATTATCGCACACAGACTTTCGACTATTGAAAAAGCCGATAAAATCATTGTGATGGACCAAGGTAAAATAGTGGAAGAAGGTAAGCATCTGGAGCTTCTTGATAAAAATGGTTACTATGCTACTTTGTATAAAGCACAGCTTAGAAAAGAGATTGAAGTAGGAGAAAAATCATAATCCGTAGGGCAAAAAACCGAGATCTTTTTTCCAGGCATTCCCAAACTTTTGGGTAAGCGTTTTAGCAACAAGCTTATTGTTTTCTTTAGCTTTTTCAGAAAGAAATTTACTGACCACGCAATTTTGATAATGTATATCAACACCATAATTTTTTTCAAATTTTTTGTGGGCTTTTGACATAATTCCAAACTGTACGAAGTAAGGAGTTTTTTCTCTATCTGTTACTTTTTGAGATTTTTCTTGAACTGTATTACACTTTTGTTTATGGTTTTGTGCAACAATTTGTACAGATGAAGTCAATAGAAAGACGATTATTACTAAAATTTTCATCAGTTTTGATTTTCTATTTGATGTCTTTATGATAATGAAGTTAAAATGTAGTACTGTAATTTGAGTGAGAATAAATATTTAAATTATTGAATCCTTTTATAAAACTACACATTAAAACCCATTTGTTAACATTAAGTTCATATTAAATTCATTTATGATTAATAACTATACAATTAGGTATAGTTTTTGTTATTAAGAATAAATATATAAAATTTCAAAAACCCTATGGTTAATTCAATAATATTTTCTAAATTTATTATAAAATTAATAATCTATTGAAATTAATAGGGGTTGGTTTGATAATTATTGATAATTTTTAACTTAAACTAAAATTTAGAGATGAATAATATACAAGATGAATTTCAGGTTCTCAAAGAAGAACTAAAAAAACTGAACATAGATGTACAAAAAGTAGTAAAAGTAGGAAATGGAAGTATGGATTTTCATGAAGTCTTTTACAGATCACCACGATATGATGATGTAAGAACAGTATATGTGCAACGCCACACGCTCGATCATCTTATCGAAAAATTTAAAGATGCGTATAAATAAAGAATACCGTTCACAATGTGAGCGGTATTTTATTAATGTAATGTGAATTTAAAATCTGTATCCGAGTGAAAAACCGCTACGGAATCCGGCCCACGGCCCGTCAACTTTAATTCTTGCACCATTGGCATTGGTTTCTACGGTATAATCTACAAAAGGAATATCTAAATTTTCAATTTCTTTCTTCAGTTCCGCCTGCATTTCAGGAGTGAGTAAGATATCGCTCGTTAGATTAAAATCACCTTTCCCGGTACCGTAATGTGCTCCTGCGATCCAGAAATCCAAAACCAAATTATGCTGCTTATTAAGAAAAAACTGCGCACCGACCATTAATCCCCCACTGTTTCCTTTTGCGTCTCCCATACCTTTAAGTGGAATAGGGATGGTAGTTCCAAATGCATTGTAATCATACGTGTAATCAAATGTATTGGTAGAAACTTTTGAAAATCGGTAATAAGGAGCAAAATAAAATCCTTTTCCATAGCCTTGACCAATGTAAAATCTCGGTTCTAGGGTAAAGTTGGTCGCTTTTATTTTTAGATTTTGGAAATCTTTTTCGTCTTCATCACTCAGAAAAGCATTCATGAAAGGTACTTTTCCTTCTGCAACGGTTCCGAAACCTACATTGATGGCAAACCAGCGATTGATTGATCTCTCATACGAAAGATTAATATTTCTGAAAGCATAACCGGTAATATTGGTTTTAATGATATTCATCTTGTCTTCCGGAACAGTATTTATTTCCGGATTAATTATCTGCTGTGCGCTGAATCCTGAGATAAGAAAACACGGGACAAGAATTAATAGTTTTTTCATGGTAGTATAATTTTGATTTAATTAAGGCAGAAATAGAATGATAAGCTGCAACTTATGTAAACAATAAAGTACAATTATGTTGAATCAAAAACCGTTCTAAAATCATAGAATAGCTAAAGATATCTTAAAATAATTAATGATAATTACTTTTTGATGAATTTTATGCTTTCAGATTGCGATTTGTTTCCTGAAATCTCAATAAAATATGCTGAAGGTGGCAGATCTGAAACCTGTACTTTTCCGGTTCTTAAATCGGATGTTTTAATCAGCTTTCCATCCGGGCTGTAGATATTAGCTCTAGAAAAATTTGACAAGTCACCTTTAATTTCAATATAATCATGTGCTGGATTTGGATAAATTTGAATTGTTTTTTTTGTTCTTACATCAGAAGATGTTGCGAGAAATGTTTCGTTTAACGCCTGAGCTGCATTGGTTGTCTGCGCTGTTCCCTGAACGGTAATAACTGCATTGGTTGTAGTTAACAAAGGAAATTTATGAAGGCTGTCATAATAGGTATAGGAGGTATTGACAACACTTCCTACAGGAAATCCAAATACTGTAAGTGAAAAATTCTGAATCGATTTTATTCTTAAAACATTGGTATAGGTTTTTGTCCCGATAAGAAGTGTTCCTGCCGCATCGGCTGTAAGACTGATGGTTCCACTAAAATTACCCGAGCCTGCGGTAGCCGAGAACGTTCCGGAAGCAGTATCTGTTTCTGAGTATCCGAAAGCTGCTGGATAGCTGATAAATGTTCCGTTGTTGGCGGAAAAATTGAGTGTTGCATCCGGGGTTACCAATCCTGTAATTTCAAGTTTGCTTGCTGTTTGCTTATAATAAACAGTATTTCCTGCGCCGACCATTTTGATTGTGGTTCCCGGAAAAGTTGATATTTCACTTGCGGTAGGTGCAGAGTAGGAGGTAGCTGATGCGGAACCCTGTGTTAAACTCGTGTTTATAAATGTTGCATTATTACCTGTCGCAGAATTGTCAACCGTACCGTTAACGTTTACATTATTCACAACTTCTCCGATGATAGGGTCGTTAAATGCTTTGGTAATGGTAGTTTGTGCTGAGGTCGATGCTGTTGATGCAAATAAAATGAATAGAATTGTTTTCATATTTACTTTTTGCTAAAGATAATTAAAAAGTAAATTATTTTTTTCATTTATTTGATAAAAAATCGTTAATAATCATGTAAACATATCACCTAAAAATAAATTGAATACAAAATTTATATTCATTACAAAGATGCGGATAGCAATAATTTTATAAAGTACTTTTTATTTTTCTCTGCATGCACATTCATGGTGTTCGTTGATATATGCAATGGTAGCTTTACATAGTTTTTCCAATGTATCGATATTGATATCCGCTAATTTTTTAATATAAATACAGGCTTTGCCGATCTTGAATTTCCCTAGATTTTCCAACAAAGGTTTATTTTCTTCAATGGGCGAATATACATACAGCGAAAATTCTGCTTTACGCGGTGAAAAACCAATGATTGGAGCGTCACCTTTATGTCCGCTTGCATATTTGTAATGGTAACTGCCAAAACCGATAATGGTAGGTCCCCACATTTTAGGTTCAAAGCCGGACCATTCGCGCATGAGCTCTATTAACTGGAAACTTTCTGCTTTTTTCTGTTCGTTTTCGACATATGAATTGATGAATTCAGTAACATCCACCTGTGTTTCGCCCGTTTTATTTTTTGCCATGATAGTAAATAGATCAATTGATAATTTCTGCATCCGGGTTCTCCCGTAATTTTGCAATTCTTTCTCGCCAGTTTTGAAGCTCTTCATCCGTTAGTCTGATCCATTCTTTTACTTCACCCACGATTTTTACGGGTTCCGAACTTCTGTAAGATCGGGTAGGGTTTCCCGGAAATTTTTTATCGGTGACGTTAGGATCGTTTTCAAATGTTCCCGTAGGTTCTACGACGTAGATGCGTTCGTGACCATCTCCTTTTGCCAATGCGGCGGCTAATCCGGCCCCATTTTGCAGGGCGGTGAAGTAGATATGATTCATCATGATTTCGGGATGATAATTCGATTCGAAACCGGCAGTCAGAAAGTCTCCGATTTGCAGATCTGCTCTTGTACCGTGGTAGAATGGCCCGTTGTCAAGAATGTTTTCTTTTTTGTTTTCCATTTTCTGAGTTTTTATCAGGATTTTTTACAACCTGTAAACTTAAGAATTTGTTTTTAAACAAAAAACTCCTGCGAATTTTAAGTACTCAGCAACCACCTTTTCGATGGATCCTCTTGAAAATTATTGTACCGTCAACTGTTGCATATTCGCACGATATAATCGGATATGCATATTTAGGCGCATGCGATACATAATGACTTTTTATCATGATTTTGTCGTTCACTTTCAGGTTATTCAAATTTTCACGTTGAGACTTTTCTGCATCAAATGTTACAATATAATCTTCATTATTAATCCTGACCATGACTCCGAAACCTAATCTTGATTCCGGAGGAAGAGAAAGAGAAGTGATTATGCCTTCCATGCTGGTATACTCGGTAATGTGCTTCCATATTTTATTTTCAGCAGCATATACTTTTTTACCTGCGGGAGAAGCTTCCCATTTTTTGAAATGTTTACCGGCAGGGGTAGCTTCCCATTTTTTTATTTCGGCATTCTTTTCAGCTAAAGACAGTTGTTTTTGAATCGGCTTCTTGGTACATTCATTTTTAATTTCACGATTGGCGAATACAAGTCCGCTCACTACAAGCAGTGGTAGGATGAGCGCAAAAATTACTTTTTTCATAATTTTTTAATTTTAAATTAAATTTCAGTTCTTTGATAAGTCAGACCTGATAAGATCTACTTTTGTTTCTAATAGTTTATCAAAGTTGACTCAGCGAAAATACTTTGATATTTTTCGGATTCAGGGATTTGAATTGTAAATAAAATTGTAAACTTTGTAAATAATAACTTGACACGATGTATCTTAGTCAAAATCTCTTCTTAGGAAAGCGCAAATACCTTTTTACATTCGTATTGCTCTCACTGATCTTTGGCATTTGTGCCGCTTTCAGCACAGAGGATAAGGACGACTTCGATTTTGCCAAAAGGGAAGTTTTACTCCGCAGAATAGGACATGAATTGCTTTTGCAGTCCGGCGACCGTACATCAAGAGTTCTTCCGGTAAAAAAGATTGCAGAAAATGAATATCAAATCAGTTTTGAGGACGAACTTACTTTTCAGCCGGATTCTTTGGTGAGTCTTACGAACCGTGTGTTGGCAAAAGATCCAGTTGCAAGTGATTATATCGTTAACGTTTTGAACTGTCGCAACTCTACTGTAGCTTATGGATATTCGGTATCGAAGAGTAAAAAAGATGATATTGTAGCCTGCTTAGGAAGAAAACAACCCAAGGCTTGTTATCTGATCAATATCAAATTTAAATCAACAGGAATCAACACAACAAAAAGCGTTTATCTTTTGGGTGGTCTGTCATTTTTAGCATTGATAGGTTTTGTTTTATTAAGACCTAAATCTGTAAAATCACGAAAAGATTTACCTGAAAATCAGCAAACTGATCTGTTCACTTTGGGCTCGGTATTGTTTGACGCAAAAAACAGAAAGCTCATCATTAATGATAAAACCATAGATCTTACCGCAACAGAAAACCGCGTATTATTTATTTTCGCATCGTCTCCCAATGAAATCATCGAGAGAAGCCGACTGCAAAAGGAAATCTGGGAAGATGAAGGTGTTATTGTAGGACGCAGCCTGGATATGTTCATCTCAAAACTCAGAAAAAAACTGGAACTCGATCCTAATGTCAGAATTATGGTGATACGGGGGAAAGGGTACAGGCTGGAAATTAATTCTTAATTGGAAACCAACGATGCAAGAGTAGATTATTTGGTAGCTTGTTATTACTCTACAATACCATTTCCGGTCCTGATTGATTCTTCCATTAAATCTACAATTTCAGGGACTGAGATTGAAAATATACCAGCGTTTCCCTTGTCAAATTCTTTCTTCCAATAATCGTAGCCTTCAATGTAATTAGGAAGTTTGACTTTTTCATTTTTTAAAGCAGTAACACTTTCGTCCAATGCTTCCTCAGTAATTGGAATGTGTGTCAATTCATTTGCAAATCCATCTTTTGATTCGGGACTTTCTACTTTCAACTGACCAATCGAAATATGAATTACCTTTCCGTGTTCTGGATATTCTTCTATTTTTAAAATTTTCAGGGTAGAACTTTCTTCTCCCTTTCGGGTTTTGTAATTCCACTCCTGACCGACTTTGTATTTCATGGCTTCTGGGTTTTTGCAGCTGGTTAAAAATAAATACAATAGTAGACTTATTAAAATTTGGAATTTGATCATAGTTTAGAATTGTTCTTCTGTCACAAAAATAAGAGATTTTTCTAAGTAGAGTAAAGATAGTTTTGAAAAAGTGTTGTAAAGCATTGAAATATAGCTAATTGAACTTGATTACCTCAACGGAGTGGTTGATTGGCTCAACGGATGAATGAACTCTTCAACGGAATGCCTGATTTTCTTTACAGAGTTCTTGATGTCTTCAACGAAGAAGTTGAAACTTATGTTAAAATGATTGCAGGTCTTGTCGAAAGGTTTTTTGTGGTTTCTTGCTTTTATGACATTTAGGAAAAGACTTTTGTAGCTGTAAAGTCACAGATTACAAATCTGCAACATCGGAGTTTATTTAGCGGAAAGTGCTTCTTCGCTAATATCTGCAACCTGAATGCTTTTGATAGATGATTTGGTTGAGGATGCTGTACTTCCTCCCATGATGTATAATTTATTGTTATATATTTCTGCAGCAGCATGTCTTCTCGGAATCATATTGGATGATAACCTGTGCAACTTGTTGGTTTCTGTATCAAAATAGGCCAGAAAATTTTGATTATTATAACCGCCTGCAATAAAAATCTTATTACCGTATACCGCTAAAGAATGACCCGATATCGCAGCAGGTATAGTATATTGCTCAGTCCACTCATTTTTGTTGAGATCATACACATTGACCAGACGTGATGAGGTGCCGTTAAAACCACCGATTACATAAAGCTTATCATTCACAATTTTGCCCCTTGCTTCTCTGGCGTTAGGCATATTTGGTAAAGTATGCCATGTGTCTGAAGCAATGTCATAATATTGAAACCTGTCAGAAAATACTGTGGTGGCGGCATTGTTTAGTCCACTGCCGCCGAAAGTATATATTTTTCCGTTATGAATGGCGGAGCCTGCATTTCCTGTGTAGGCACGATTAACAGCTCCCTTCGTTTTTTTATGAGTTTCAAGGTCTATAATTTCAAGATGGCTGTTTCCCCAACCGTTAAAAATATAAATTTTATTACCGTAAGTCTCCGAATTGGCAAATCTTTTAGGAACCAGACTGGAGTTGATGACACTCCAGCGGTTATCTTTAATGCTGTATTTCTCAATAAAATTTGCATAACCATCCGTATCTTTATAACCATTGCTCACATAGATACTGTCACCTGCAATGGTACTGCTTATTGCTCCTCTTCTCACAGACATATCCGAAAGATGTTTAAAATGTAAGGCTTGTGCATTGGCTAAACAAAAACCGAAAAGTGAAAGGAGTAATAATTTTGTTTTCAAGGGCGTTGAGGTTTGGTTTGAAAAATATGTTTTAAATATAGGAAAAAATGGAGGATTGGAAATACAGGACGTTGAATTTGTTATAGAATGGAAAAACCGTTCAGATGAGAACGGTTTTATGTTTATGGTAAATTCATGTGGCTTTTTGAAGCTGTAAAAGATGCTTTCTTTGCTAATAATTCACTTAAAGACTATTCATAGGATTTTCCCATTTATAACTATGCAGTTTAGTATTTAAAACCTTATTAAGTTTGTCGCGTATATTCTCTCTGTCTATTTGTGATTGAGTGGTTAATTTTAGAATATCGTAAAATCTTTTAGCATTTATTAGTTCTATTGGCATTCCTTTGCCGGCTAATGTCTGAACTACTTTTTTGGCGCCTCTTTGAAAATCAGATGTAGTCACAAAAATCCCTTTTGGAATGCCCGAAATAAAAAGGGCACCAGTTAATTCTCTGATCTGATTCACTTTTATTTTATTCTTATGTCTTTTAACTTGAACACCAATCTGGTTGTTATTTTTTTCCAAAATGACATCAATTCCTCCGTCGTTGGAATATCCTGTGACAACTACTTCATAGCCTAGATTTTTGAAAACCATTCCTGTAACGTCTTCAAGTAATTTGGGATGTAAATCAAATCTTTTTTTGTATTTTGCAAGAAGATATTTTGAAATCTCCGTAATAGGAGCTTTAACATTATGCAAATCTAATTTTTTTAATCTTCCTACAGTACCATAGAAAAATTGCCATAATTGCCATTCTTTAGCCCATACGGTTACATCCTTCAATATTCTCCACCAACCGCATTTATTGCAATGATTAAAATATACTTCACAACAGTAACGAGAAAGATCCAGTTCCCACATATCTTTATCGATCCCTAGTTCGTCATTCCACAATTTCTTGTCTAATTGATGGAAGGTATAAATTTCTTTGAGGTCAACATCCCAATAATCATGTAGTGAATAAACTTCCAATTCGTTCTTACAGAAAATACATGTAGTACTATGGGGATTGTCATCTCCACTTCTTAATGGACTACCAAAATAGTTATATTCAAAAGGGGACATACGCTTTATTTATATAAAATTACAAAAAATAAAACCGCTCTGATCATTGAGCGGTTTGGTTTTAAAGATAGGGAAGCCACGGATTACAAATCCGCGACATCGGGATTTTCTTGGAATTTGATAGTCAAATTAAAAAGTGATGAACCTTCTTCTGTTATGGAAAGAAGTATATTTTTTTGTTTTGTTTAAATATTCTGAGACATGGTCGAAATTTACAATGTCTACCCAAAATTCAGCATCAAAAAACATCTGGATATTAAGTCTGAAATATTTTAATTCTTTTAGATCTCCTTTATTTGTAAATTCCCAAAGTTTAGATTCAACCACAATTATTGGGTGTATAAAAAATATGTGATCACTTGTTGAGCATAATCTATAAACTAAATCATCAATTTTTTTTAAATTTGAGCTATTCTGATTTTTCGCTTCTATTATTTCGTGCTCGATTCTATCCAAAAGCAAATCTTCATGTGCAGTCATTGCCCCTTGTAAACTTTGTATGCACTTCCAAATGACTGAGTTATCAATATCTTTAGTATTATTAATATTTGTTTCTCTGTATGCGTTAAACGTTGGAATCTCAAATGGTGTTATCATGTAATCTAACCATTTGTAAACGCCATTTACAATGCAGCATTCTTCTAACTTTTCTTTTATGTAAGTACACTCTTCAGTATTCAAATTATGTTTGTAAAGTAAATTGTCAAGTTTATTAACACTTTGAAAAATATAGCTTCCTGTCCAAACCAATTCAAAATTACTTCTAGGGCTTGCTTCATTATTTGCAATGATATGATAGTTTTTTAAACTTTTACATTCTACCAAAATATCAACATCACAACTATAATTTCCTTTTTTGAAATACTTTCTAGCTTTAACATCAAGCTCACGTAACTTATTGGAGGACACATCTAAAAAATACGGAGATTGCTCTGGATGCCATTTTAAATTTTGATAATTCATTATAAACTTTTGATTCTATTTTAAGAGAATTTAAAGCATCAGAATTTAATAGTTTATTAATTAATTCATTTTGTTCCATTGAGTTAATTTTAATTCTAATATACAAAAAAACCGCTCAGAAAAAATCTGAACGGTTTGATATGTTTAAAGCATCGGTGATGACTACATCATTCCCGGCATTCCGCCTCCCATTGGCATAGCAGGTTCTGCGCTCTTAATTTCAGTGATTACGCACTCAGTTGTTAATAGCATTCCGGAAACTGAAGCTGCGTTTTCAAGAGCAACTCTCGTTACTTTCGTAGGGTCGATGATACCTGCTTCAAGCATGTTTACATACTCGTCAGTTTTAGCATTGTATCCGAAGTCTCCGCTGCCTTCAGCAACTTTAGCTACGATTACAGAACCTTCACCTCCTGCGTTAGCAACGATTTGTCTTAATGGCTCTTCGATCGCTCTTTTTACGATTTTGATACCAGTAGTTTCATCAGCATTGATTCCTTCAAGATTAGTCAAAGCAGAGATTGCTCTTACAAAAGCAACACCACCTCCTGCAACGATACCTTCTTCAACAGCTGCTCTCGTAGCGTTTAATGCATCGTCAACTCTGTCTTTTTTCTCTTTCATTTCAACTTCAGAAGCTGCTCCAACGTACAATACAGCAACACCACCGGCTAATTTAGCCAATCTCTCCTGTAGTTTTTCTCTGTCGTAGTCAGAAGTAGTCGTTTCCATCTGAGCTTTGATCTGGTTTACTCTGCCTTTGATCTTGCTTTCTTCACCACCACCATTTACGATTGTTGTGTTGTCTTTGTCGATAGATACTTTTTCAGCGGTTCCCAACATATCAAGAGATACGTTTTCCATTGTGAAACCTTGCTCTTCAGAAATTACCTGTCCACCAGTTAAGATAGCGATATCTTCCAACATTGCTTTTCTTCTGTCGCCAAATCCTGGAGCTTTTACTGCAGCAATTTTAAGAGAACCTCTCAATTTGTTAACTACCAAAGTTGCCAAAGCTTCACCTTCAACTTCTTCAGAGATAATCAATAGAGATTTTCCGCTTTGTGCGATTGGCTCAAGAACAGGAAGCAATTCTTTCATTGAAGAGATTTTTTTCTCAACTAAAAGAATGTATGGGTTTTCCAATTCAACTGTCATTTTTTCAGGATTCGTCACGAAATATGGAGACTGGTAACCTCTGTCAAACTGCATACCTTCTACAACGTCTACAGTTGTATCGATACCTTTCGCTTCTTCTACAGTGATTACACCTTCTTTACCTACTTTTCCGAAAGCTTCAGCGATCAAAGATCCGATAGTTTCGTCGTTGTTAGCAGAAACTGAAGCAACCTGCTTCACCATTTCTGTAGAATCACCAACTTGCTTAGACTGCTCTTTTAGGTTAGCAACAACAGCAGTTACAGCTTTGTCGATACCTCTTTTCAAGTCCATAGGGTTTGCACCTGCAGCTACGTTCTTAAGACCTTCTCTTACGATAGCCTGTGCCAAAACAGTAGCGGTAGTAGTACCGTCTCCTGCAATATCATTGGTTTTGGAAGCAACTTCTTTTACCATTTGCGCTCCCATGTTTTCTACTCTGTCTTCAAGTTCGATTTCTTTTGCTACAGAAACACCATCTTTAGTAACGTGAGGTGCACCGAAAGATTTTTCGATTACCACGTTTCTACCTTTTGGTCCTAAAGTTACTTTTACTGCATTAGCCAATGCATCAACTCCTCTTTTTAGAGCATCTCTTGACTCGATATCGAATTTTATTTCTTTTGCCATTTTGATTTGATATTAGATGTTAGATGTCAGAAGTTAGACACATAACGTTTGTTTTAATTTGATTTTAATTTGAATAGTCTGAAATCTAATGCCTTGTATTTGGAATCTATCCGATTACTCCTAAAAGGTCTCCCTCTTTTACGATTAAAAAATCTTTTCCGTCTAATTTTAATTCAGAACCTGAATATTTTCCATAAAGAACTTTGTCACCTACTTTTACAGTTGTAGGCTCGTCTACTTTACCAGGACCTACTGCTACTACTGTACCTTCTTGGGGTTTTTCTTTCGCTGTATCCGGGATAATAATACCTGAAGCTGTTTTAGTTTCTGCAGCGATAGGCTCGATAAGCACTCTGTCTGCTAAGGGTTTAAAGTTTACTGACATAATATTTTTATTTTTTAATTATTTCTGTGTTGTAATTCTCTAAATCTATGCCACGGGAAGATAAGTAGAGTTTTGGCAGATTTTTTATGAAGATGTGAAATTTTGGCAGAAAAAAAGCTTCCAATTTTTGAAAGCTTGTGTTTTATTTTTTACATTTTTGCTCATATTCGTCAAGAAGTTCCCTGTAAGGCATACTAGAATATTCGTGGTCAATTTTCATTGCATCAAAACCTTCACCTCCGTTCTTAGCTATTTTTCTTAATTCTTTTTTCTTTGCAAAACCTTCTTTTCTGGCAGTTTTCACATCATCTTCAAATTCTTTTATACGGACATCTAAATTATCAGAAAATGGAGCGCAATCTTTCGTGACTTCATATATTGCTTTCTTCAGTTTGTCATCAATTTTCCCTAAATTAAAAAAATTAACTCTGTTGAGATCTATTACGATGTAACCGTACTCTTCATCAGCCTTCTTCATATAAGGAAGATAAATATTGTTGTTGTATCGGTTGTTTTGTACAAACACAATGTTTATTCCGTAGAGATTTGTTTTGCCCTCTTGTTCTAAGGGTAATACAACTGTTTTTTTGACATCTAAAATTTCACCTTTTACATTAATGGTTTTTAATTTCATTTTATCGTAAACAAGCTTTTCAGAACCATCTTTCCCGAGGATGACAATTCTTTTTAAATCGTTTATGCCTATCTTTTCAACGGCAGATGATTGTTCTTCTTTAAAATTAAATTCATCAATCTCAAACCTTAATTTTTTTTCAATATTTCCCAACAACAACATATCTGCATATACATATTTAGGATTCTGAAAATTTTGTAAAAAGCCGGTTTTCACTTCTCCGTTCTCCATAATGATTTCTACCGGAATGGATGCTTTTTTGCCGAAATACACATCCTCCTGAGAGAATACAAAAGAGAAAGAAAATATAAATAATAAGACAATTAGTTTTTTCATGGTTATAGTCAATCGTAATTTAATTTTTCTTCCCTGCAGCCTGCATCGGGTTTACTTTTCCGTTGGCTCCACCACGTACTGCACCGTCCTGCTTTTGTTTAAAGACCTGGAATTTTGATGCTTCGGTAGAGCTTCCGTCATTGCTCCACAAATTATTTGAGGTATCAATATCTGCGGTTTCCCGCATTGGGTCAAGCTGCACAGATTTTAATTTTTTGTCAAAATAAAATGTTTTTGAAGCTTTCTTCTCATTATGTCTCCAGATTTGAGCAGATGATTTGTCTTTTAATTTTGAACCATCTTCGAACGTAAATTCAAGTATAATAGGCATTACCAAACCACCTTTGTTTATAAAATCAATCTGATAGGCAGTGATATTTTTTAGTTTATCCTGATCTTGTTTATCTAAAGCAACACTTTTTTCTGTTTTGGTACTATATTCTTTATTACCATCCACCTTTTCCTGACCACGGTCATATCGGTAATAAAAATCCTGAAGATCTTTATCTTTCTCTACTTCAAATGCAATGGTTTTATCGTCTCTGTTTCTAATTTTAGAAATATCTTCAAACTCATTCTGCAAAGGTTTTTCAACTTTATATTTAGTTTCACCAGCTTCTTTTACGGCATTAAGATCCGGACTCGCCATTGTTACTTTGTCTATTGCAATGTCCACAGGATCTGTTCCGTAAAACCAGCCTCTCCAAAACCAATCCAGATCTTCACCGCTCGCATCTTCCATCGTTCTGAAAAAATCTGCAGGTTCGGGATGTTTAAATGCCCATCTTTTTGAATAGGTTTTAAAAGCTTTGTCAAAAAGTTCTCTGCCCATAATTGTTTCACGAAGAATATTCAGACCTGTTGCTGGCTTTGAGTATGCATTCGGACCAAACTGAATAATGTTTTCTGAGTTACTCATGATTGGTTCCAGCTGATCTTTAGGAAGTTTCATGTAATCAACAATTGTCCATGCCGGTCCTCTTTTTGAAGGGAATTTATTGTCCCATTTTTCTTCCGTTAAATATTCTGTGAATGTGTTTAAACCTTCATCCATCCAGCTCCATTGTCTTTCGTCTGAATTGATGATCATCGGGAAAAAGTTATGACCAACTTCATGAATAACAACACCGATCATTCCGTTTTTTGTTCCTTCGGAATAGGTGCCGTCTTTTTCTGTTCTCCCGAAGTTGAAACAGATCATCGGATATTCCATTCCATTCGAAGCTTCTACAGATTGTGCAACAGGGTACGGATACGGAATCGTGAATTCTGAATAGGTTTTAATCGTATGCGCAACTGCCTTTGTGGAATATTTTCTATACAGGCCATAAGCTTCTTTGGGATAGAAACTCATTGCCATTACTTTGTTATTATTTTCAGGTATGGTAACGCCCATTGCGTCCCAAACAAATTTTCGTGAAGCCGTCCATGCAAAATCTCTCACGTCTTTCGCTTCAAAAACCCAGGTTTTTCTTTGTTTTGAATGATTTTTCTCTGCCTTTTTAGCTTCATCCAATGTGACAATTTCTACAGGCTCATTCGAAGTTTGTGATTTTTTATATCGTGATAATTGTTCGGGAGTTAAAACCTGTTCATAGTTTTTACATTCTCCGGTTCCGCCAATCACATGATCTGCTGGAACATTCATTGATACTTTATAATTTCCAAAAACCAGAGCAAACTCACCTCTTCCTGTGAACTGATGGTTTTGCCATCCTTGAAAATCACTGTACACACACATTCTTGGGAACCATTGAGTGATGGTGTATACATCATTTCCATCCTCGGCAAAGTTCTCGTAACCGCCGCGGCCGCCCATTTTCATTCTGTTTGGAATATTGTAATTCCAGTCGATTTTAAAGATGAATTTATCACCTTTTTTTAGAACTTTAGGCAAATCAATACGCATCATCGTTTTGTTGACCGTATATTTTAGAGGATTTCCTGAAGCATCGGTTACTTTGTCAAGATTAACTCCATATCGATTGTCTCTTGCTGGTAGATCTGTGATTTTCAATTGCTGATCTGTCGAAGATTTCGGCAGGGTAGAAGAGAATTGATAATCGGCTTTTTTGACAGTTGACTGTTGGTTCTCATCCAATTGTAGCCAGATATAATCTAAATCGTCCGGTGAATTATTGTGATAGGTAACCGTTTCTGAACCTTTTAAATTTCTTTTATCCTCGTCGAGATATGCTGTAATATCATAATCTGCTCTGTTTTGCCAATAAGCTTGCCCAGGTGCTCCCGAAGCAGCTCTGTAAACATTAGGAGTAGGAAGGATCGTTCCAAGCTGCTCAAATCTGTTTCCGTGGTTGCTTCCAGGGTTATTTTGAATATTTTGAGCTGAAATACCCATATATAGAAATACCGAAAGTGTAGTAACTTTTAGTTTCATGTGCAAATAATTTAAGAATTATCAAATATAATAATAAGTAGCTGAAAAGTTGAAAATGTTTCAGGCATACATTTATTTATTAAAGACTCTTTTATATCTTATCATGGAATTCTTTCTAAAGTCATTTTTAATGCTAATGCAAAAACTCCTGATGAGACGAAAAGAATCCAATCTTTTTTATTGATCTTAAAAAGATTTAATAATATAAATAGTAACACCAATATAAGTATAACAATCACAATCTGTCCTAGTTCGAGACCGATATTAAAACCTAACAGCGGAACAGCAATACTCTGGCTTTTCGCAATCATTACTCTTGCGGTATTGGCAAATCCCAAACCATGGATTAAACCAAAAAATAAAACTAGATAATAATTGGTTTTATTCTGGGTTTGTTTTTTGTTTTTCATTACAATATTTCCAAGAGCGGTTAAAACGATTGTCAACGGAATCAAAAATTCAATCCAATTTGATGGGAGTTTTATAATATTTACAATGCTTAAAGCTAAAGTAATCGAATGCCCGATGGTAAATGCAGTAACCAGAATTAGGATTTTTCTCCAATCTTTTATAGTGTACGCGGCAATTACTACCAAAACAAATAGCTGATGATCGAGTGCATCTAATGAGATGATGTGTTCCCAGCCGAGTTTCAAGTAGAATATAAAGTCCTGCATTTTTCAAATTTTTTTCGAAATGCGATGATACAAAATTTATTTTAACTTTGTAGAAAATTGAAGTGGTAAACCTTCAATAGAAAAAGAAGAAAAAAATAAAATTAAAAGAATTATCTTAGATATACGACAAGATCTACAAAAAGTTCTTGATTTACTACAATGAAAAAAATATTTGCCTTCTTCTTTATTCTTTTTATATGTTTTTCTTTTACAAAAAAGATACACCCCTATCACGTAGGTTCTGTGGAAATAAATTACAACTCAAAATCGAAAACTTTTGAAATTACGGGTCGGTTCTTTTTAGATGATCTCGAAAACGGTCTGGGGAAAAAATACGGAAAAGCGTATCATTTTAATGATATAAAGTATAAAGCTCAAATCAATGAAGCTTTAAGAAATTACAGTTCAGAATATTTTAAATTAAAAGCAGATAATCGTTTCCTAAAAATAAATTACATCGGTTTTGAAGAAGACAGCGAATCTGTGAATGTATATCTGGAAACTGAGGTCGTTTCTAATCCTAAAAAGGTGGAAGCTGCAGTGAGTTTTCTTTATAATCTACTCGATGATCAGATCAACCTTGTTCACATCATCATAAACGGAAACCGTAAAAGTGAGAAGCTGACGTATCCCAATCGATATTTATTTCAGCAATTTTAGAGAATTACCTTCTAAGCTGCAATAATGCGTTTTCGGCTTTTGCATGAGCTAAAAGGTCAGGAAAAAAAGCATCATAACATTCCTGCAAAGCATCTTTATTATCCAGAAAAGCCTGAAATACAGGAATATCTTTATCTAAATATTTCGCCTTATTCAGAACATTTCTCATGCTAAATTTGATATTCTGATCATAACGGTAATTGTACAGCCAGTTATCCTGCTCCATTTTTGTGAGCATATATCTAAAGTTTTCAGGAAGAAATTCGTAGTGTTGATTTAAAACACGGTAGACCCTCAAAGAATGATCTTTCCATCCTTGTAATGAATTTAAATTTAAATCATTAGCGACAAAATAATCCAGTGAAACATCCACAAATGCCCCGGAATACAATCTTACCAAAGGTGAAAATATTTTTTTAGCTTCGTGAATAGCGGGATGAGCATCTGTAAAAGTATCAACAACCCGGTGCAAAGTAATTCCGTCCTGGATGTCTCTAGGAAAAGAATAGCGGTCTTTGTTTCTGATGAAATCTTCGAGAAACTGCCCGACAATTTGTCCGTCGTTGAAAGTGAGAAAAGAGTGGGCAAGAAAGTTCATAAACGAATATAGAAATTTTTAAACAAAGTTTTGCCATTATTTAAAGTTTCAACCCAAACTCCTTTATCGTCTTCAAAATATTTGAAATCAATTTTTTGAAGATTTATCTTATTATTTGAAAGTATGTTAAAAAAAAGATGATTTTCTTCAATAATACATTTAAACTGAATAGAGAAAGGAAAATTATTTTTTACCTGTAAATCTTTATAAGCAAAAACTACTGTCGAATCTGAGCCTAAAGGTGTAAAGCGTTCGTATTCTTTGTAAATGTCTATAGAATGAGAATGCCTTTCGATGATATCTAATCCGCATTGTAAAGCAGAATAATATATTATGGAAGAAAATTGGCAGATTCCACCACCAAAATCATGGGAAATATTATTTTTGATTAAATTTCTACCCTGTTTAAAGTTATTTTTTCTGATGGGTGCTCCTACTGTTTTCCAAAACGAAAAAACCTCATCCGGTTGAATGACTAAATTGTTAATCTTTTCGCAGACTATCTTTAAATTGTGAATTTTATTATCATAAAATTCTCCATTTCGGATGCTTTGTTGAAAATCAATTCTGAAATCTCCAAGATTTTCTTTTAAATAATTTTTAGCATAAGACTGTCTGTTATTTTGTTCAGCAAGAAATCTTTGCAACAATCTATACCGCAATTTCAACTGATAAGGTAGGTTGTTTTTAATAAACTGCTTCATTGTTTTTTCAGCACGATAATCTGATAGGATGCCCACTTTTTGAGAAAGGTTCTGCAGATCATGATATCTAAAGGTAGAAATATTTTTCTTAATCTTTTTGGAATTCTATGAACTGGGAAAAATAGAGTTCCGTTGGTTTGAACGACAATCCAATCATTTTTGATCATATTTAAGATATCACCATTACTAAAAGTATTATTGGCGTGCCATTCTGCCTGTGGAGAGACTGATTTTTTTCTTGATTTGATAGGGTAGTCAAATATCAGCGTTCCATTTTGGTGCAATTTTTCGTGACATTCTTTAAGGCATTTCTTCGTTTCTTCTTTGGTCTGATGCATTATTACGTGGAATGAGAAGATACAGTCGAACTTGTTTTCAAAAGGTATATTTGAAATTTCTCCAATCATTAATCGCTTTTGCGGCGATTTTTCATGAGCAATATTCAGCATTTCCTGACTGAAATCTAGACCATGTGTTGAAAAATTTAATAATCTACCAGTTCCGCAACCAAGATCTAAAATTGCGGTATATTTTTTACCTTTAAAAAAAGAATTCAAAAAATATCTTTCCTGTTCATCGATATATTTTCCATACGTATTATCAAACCTGCATTCATCATAGGTTTTTGCGAGATCATTGTAATAGGTGTGAACGCTTTTGTTTGTCATTCTAAAAAAAGAAATCCTCCGAATAAAATTAAAATATATTCAGAGAATTGAATGTAGATACTTAAAATTATTTAACTATAAATTTTTTGCTTCCTACCAAAATATTCTTTTCAGTATAAACACTCACAAAATATTCTCCTGCTGATAAACCGCTCAGATTGATCGTCTTTTTATCGGTCGTTAAAACAATTTGTCCTACTGTATTGATGATTTTAAAAATATACTGCTCATCATTTTTTATCCAGATATTGATTTCCTCTTTTGCCGGATTGGGAAATAAAGTAAAATCCTTTACGTCTGTAGGAGAAATTTCTGTAGTTGACAGGCCGGCTGTCGGCGTAAACTGTGAGACTACACATGCAAACCGGGCAAAAGCAAAAGCTTCATTTGATGGGTTTGTATTTCCTATGGCAACTCCTGTAGGCTCAGAATTATAATTTATATCAGGATTTGCCCATCTGTTGATTCTTGTACAATTAATACCGCTTGCCTCACATTCATCATTGTAGGCCATCATTGTTCTCCACCGCTGAGAATTTGTACTTGAGGTTCCCAGAGTTATCGCCGTCTGATTACTGTAGCCGTGATGATGACTGCAGGGTGTTGTAGACTGGCTGACAAACCAATCATGATTCAGTCCCATATTGTGCCCCATTTCATGGGCTAAAGTATAGTTTGAAACGATACAGTTGTAAAGAGAAACGGTAAATGCAGAATTGGCAGAGTAATTTGAAGGATTAGAATTAAGATAACCCAATCCACAAGTATTAGTAGGGGTTGAGGTAATCAATGCACATAAGTCTGCGCCATAAGTAGTTCGCAATGCATGCACATCATCCATTACAGCATCGTTATTGTTTCTGAAGCTTGCTAGATCTGTACTGATGTTTCCAGATTCTGCATAAATGATCTCACCGGAATACACCAGGTTTATCGTTACATTAGAAATCCCGGAATTAATAAGTGCGGTGTTAAAATTGGTAATGGCTGTTGCAATAAATGAATTACTCTGAGCAGAACCTCCCCATGAGATTCTGGCTGCGCTGGTGTACACTACCAAAACATCAATTCTTGTTGCAGGGCAGATCGCTGTAGCCGGTAAGCAGATATTGGCATTTACTTTTTGCCCGAGTGTAGATTCATTAAGAATAAAATCATTCTTAGAATCCTGATTAATAAGATTCGCTTCGCTTACTACAGAAATTGCAAAAATATTGTTATCTGTTTGATGAAAGATCATTTTTTCTCCTGTGCTGGAAGCATACATTCCGGTAATTATATTTCCCGATTTTGATAAAACCAATTCAGATTTGGGTTCGTTTACAATAGAATATACAGATGATTCAGCTTTGTTGCTGTACAAAAATGATTTTGAAAATTGTGCTTTAATCACCTTATTATTGGGTAATACAATTTCAAGATCAGATTTTAAATTAAATGAAGGCTGCGAATAATATTTAGTCAAAATATAAGTAGAAGCTAAGCCGGTACTCAATTTTTGCTCATTTGCCAAGCTGCTTTCGGAAACTTGGTTTTGAAAAACTTTGTCCTGTGCAAATAATAACGCAACACAAAAAAGGAGAAAAAAGGTAAATTTATATTTCATAATTGATTCAGATTAAAAGTCTTGCATACAAATATAGGATAAGAATGATTACAAATTAAAAATGTTGTATTAAAAAAGATTAATCCTAAAATAACCTCTCGTGAAAATCTTCTACCTTGCTTACTTCCTCAATTTTGATCCCGAATTTTCTCTTAGGTATTTTATTTAAATTGGAAACAAAAATCTTTTCATAACCCAATTTTTCTGCCTCAGTAATTCTTTGTTCCACTTGTGCGACAGGACGAATTTCGCCACTCAGACCAATTTCGCCGGCAAAACAGAAATGTTCAGAGATGGCAATATCTTCATTGGACGAGAGAATAGATGCGACAACTGCTAAATCTAATGCCGGATCGTCGGTCTTTATTCCACCGGTAATATTCAGGAAAACATCTTTCGCACCCAGTTGAAAGCCTGCCCTCTTTTCTAAAACTGCCAACAACATATTGAGCCTTTTAGAATCGAAACCGGTGCTGGATCTTTGCGGAGTTCCGTAAACGGCAGTGCTTACCAAAGCCTGTATTTCCAAAAGCATCGGTCTGTTTCCTTCTAAGGTCACTGCCACAGAATTTCCGGAAAGTTCTTCGAATTTTTTAGTGATTAAAATTTCTGAAGGATTTTTTATTTCTTTTAAACCTTGTGAAACCATTTCATAAATTCCAATTTCTGCGGTCGATCCAAAACGGTTTTTATTGGCTCGCAACAATCTGAAAAGGTGATTTCTGTCGCCGTCAAAATTGAGAACCACATCGACCATATGTTCCAGAACCTTTGGTCCTGCAATCTGGCCGTCTTTTGTGATATGACCAACCAGGAAAACAGGAACATTGTTTTCTTTGGCATATTTAATAATTTCATTAGAACATTCACGGATCTGGGAAACGGTTCCTGGTGAACTTTCAATCAGCTGTGACTGCAAAGTCTGAATAGAATCGATGATAACAAAATCCGGCTCCAGTTTTTTAGCTTCATGAAGAATCTTTTCCAAAGAAGTTTCGGTGTACAGAAAACAGTTTGGGTTTTTTATATCTGCCAAACGGTCGGCTCTCATTTTGATCTGTGATGCACTTTCCTCACCGGAAACATAAAAAACTTTCTTTTTCATCTTCAAAGCAAGCTGAAGGAGTAGGGTAGATTTTCCGATTCCGGGTTCTCCGCCGATTAACGTGACCGAACCCAATACAATTCCTCCACCCAAAACACGGTTGAGTTCGTCGGATGGAGTTTTTATTCTTGGTTCTTCTACGGCTTCAACTTCAATGATGTTGATGACGGTTTGTTTGATTTTTGAAGATGATATACTTTTTTGAGGTGTTTTTTCTACAATTTCTTCCACCAAAGTATTCCATTCGCCGCAGTTTTTACACTGTCCCATCCATTGTGAATATTGCGATCCGCAGTTTTGACAGAAATATGCTGTTCTCAGTTTTGCCATACTGCGAAGTTCAAAATTTTTTTCGAATTTTTCTTTCGAATTTTAATTAATTTTCAACCATGAAAAATATTTTTTTGAGTTTGTTGATTTTTGTTGTAATGTCGATTTTGCATGCTCAATTTACAGAATGGGCTGTAAGGTCTTTGGGTTTACCTGGTGGGAATTTTGGAATGTATTCTTATTTGACTCTTATTTATTGTTCACTAATTACAGCAATTGCATTGATAATACTAATCATTTTCAGGAAAAATTATCACTCGATATTGAGCGTCGCGATTTTATTTGAAGTCATTTATTTACTTTTCTTAATGATTACAGGGAATAATCCATTCTTATATTTTTCAGATTCCAATAATGAAAACCTTTTGACAATCATTATGTATGGGATTTCAGTATTAGTATTTCTTTGTATGTTCACTGCTCATTTTTTTTATTTCAAAATAATTTCCTCAAAAAACAAGAAGTTACCATAGGTCAATGATCTTAATAAAAACTAAAGCTAAATTTGTTCTAAGAATAATTTTCATATATATAAATTTGGTTTAGGTGGGTTTCTCGAAGTTTTGAGAAACCTTTTGATTTTTTAATTAATGGAACAAAATTTATTAAAATCTCAGATTTAAAAAGAGCAACAAAATTGCTTTGCTTTTGTTTTTCCCCTAACTTTGCACAAACCTAATCTAATGAGTAAAAAGAATACAAAGTACATCTTTGTGACAGGAGGTGTAACTTCATCTTTGGGAAAGGGAATCGTTTCTGCTTCTCTGGGACTTCTACTAAAATCACGTGGCTTCAATGTAACCATCCAAAAATTAGATCCTTATATCAATATCGACCCGGGAACGCTGAATCCTTATGAGCACGGAGAATGCTATGTAACTGAAGATGGTGCTGAAACGGATTTGGATTTAGGACACTATGAGCGTTATCTTGACTCACCGACTTCTCAAAATAACAATGTTACCACAGGAAAAATCTACCAGACTGTAATCGAAAAAGAGAGAAAAGGAGACTTTCTTGGAAAAACTGTTCAGGTAATTCCTCATATCACCAACGAAATCAAACGTAGAATAAAAATTCTTTCTAAGCAGAACTACGATATCATCATTACGGAGATCGGAGGAACTGTAGGAGATATTGAATCTTTACCTTATATAGAAACCGTTCGGCAGTTGAAGTGGGAATTAGGCGAGAAAAATTCTATGGTCATACATCTTACTTTGTTGCCATATCTGGCTTCAAGTGGAGAATTAAAAACAAAACCTTCGCAGCACTCCGTACGTCAGTTGATGGAAAGCGGAATTATGGCCGACGTTTTAGTTTGTAGAACAGAACATAAGATTCCAAAAGAGCAGAGAGCAAAATTGGCTCAGTTCTGTAATGTTTCATTAGATAATGTGATAGAATGTAAAGATTTGGAAACTATTTATGAAGTTCCTATTTACCTTCAAAAACAGAACTTTGATGATGTAGTTCTAAAAGGATTGGATCTGAAAAGTGATAAAGAAGCTGATCTTAAAGACTGGAAAACTTTCCTAAAAAAATTCCAGAATCCAAAAAGAACAGTTGAAATTGCACTGGTAGGAAAATATATTTCGCTTCAGGATTCTTATATTTCAATTGCCGAAGCTTTCAAACACGCCGGAGCAGATATTGAAACGGAAGTGAAAATCAGATGGGTTTATAGTGGTGATTTAACCAAAGAAAATATTAAAGAAAGCTTAGACGGAGTTTGCGGAATATTGATTGCTCCAGGTTTCGGCGATAGAGGTATCGAAGGTAAAATTCTTACCGCTCAGTATGCAAGAGAAAATAAAGTTCCGATGTTGGGAATCTGTTTGGGAATGCAGATCATGACGATAGAATTTGCCAGAAATGTTTTAGGGTATACTAAATCCAATTCAATGGAATTTGATACATCTACGGAACAACCTGTAATTTCTTTAATGGAAGAGCAAAAAAATGTAGTAGACAAAGGAGGTACGATGCGTCTTGGAGCCTGGAAATGTGCTGTAAAAAACGGTTCAAAATTACAAGAAATCTACGGAAGCAAACATATTTCTGAAAGACACCGTCACCGTTACGAATTTAACAGTGAATATATGCAAGAATTTGAGAAAAACGGTTTCTTAGCTACAGGTACAAATCCTGAAACAGGTTTGGTGGAAGCTTTAGAAATGCCAAATCATCCTTTCTATGTAGGTGTACAATATCATCCGGAATACAAAAGTACGGTAGCAACACCACATCCTTTGTTCAGAGCATTTATTAAGGCTTGTGAAAAAGAAGTAAAGTAATTACTTAACAAGTACGTCATATTTAAACTCAGGTTGATTTTGGTCAGTCTGAGTTTATTATATAGTAATACATTATAGCATAGAGTTTTGATAAAAAAACAGTATTTTTGTCGACTCAAAAAGTATGGCATTGCTATACTTATTAAATTTTAAAAATTTTAATTAAAATAAAATGCAACAGAACAACGGACTCGATAAAAGTCAGATTATTAGTTTTGCGGTTTTATGTTTGGTCCTTTTCGGATTCATGTTTTATTTCCAAAGAAATGATGAAGAAGCTGAAAAACTAAAAGCAGATCAACAGAAAACAGAACAGACAAAAAACCCTGTAAAACCAACTCCGGCAGCTAATATCAATCCCAATGTAACTCAGAATGCGATTCAGGTTTCTAATTTGGAAAATAAGCAGTTGAAGCTAGAGTTTTCGAGCTTGGGAGGCCAGGTTTCAAAAGTTGAGCTTTTAGAATTCAAAGCTTATGATCATAAAACCGATACGGCAGATCTTCCGCTGAATCTAATCACAAAAAATAATTCGAGCTACGGTTTTCAGTTTAAAGATAAAACAGGGAAAACGATCAATACCAAAGATTTGGTTTTCTCACCAGCTGTTGCAGGAAATGCAGTTACTCTGACTGCCAATTATAATGGAGCTGTCATTCAGTTTATTTATACTTTATTAGATAAATACAGAGTAGATTTTAAAGTAAGAACTCAGGGGCTTTCAAAAATCACTTCTGATACAAAAGCAGATTTTCTCTGGAACTACAGTGTAAGGAATCTTGAAAAAGGTAGAGCTCAGGAGCAATCTCATTCAGAATTCTCTTACGCATTTAATAATTATAAAGATTATGATTATGATGGAAGAACGACGATGGATGAGCCGGAAGAAACATTAAACTGGATCGGAGTGAAACAGCAGTTTTTCTCTTCCGTGATTGAAGCTAAGAACGGATTTACTCAAAATAAAGGTAACCAGGAGGCAATTGAAGAAGGTGAATATTTGAAAAAGCTTGATTATGAAGGTCAGGTTCAGATGACAGGAAACGAGCTGAATCAGGATTTTGTTTGGTACTTTATGCCATTAGATTTATCATTGCTAAAATCATACGATAAGAATTTTGACGAAATTTTACCCTTAGGATGGTCATTCATCGGAGGTATGAACCGTTATTTCTTCATGCCTATGTATAATCTGATTGCATCTTGGGGAATCACAGCAGGTTGGGTGATTTTCTTAATGACAATTATTGTTAAATTGATCTTGTCGCCAATTATGTACAAGCAGCATAAATTGAGTGCGATGATGAAAGTAATTCGTCCCGAAATTGATGAAGCTACTGCAAAATTCAAGGATGCAGATCCGATGAAAAAACAGCAGGCAACAATGGAGATCTACCGAAAAGCAGGAGTAAATCAGATGGCGGGATGTTTACCGGCATTGGTTCAGATTCCAATTTTCTATGCATTATTCCGATTCTTCCCGAATTTTATTGACTTGAGAGGACAAGGATTCTGGTTTGCAAAAGATTTAACAGCTTATGATGATTTAATTAAACTTCCATTTAAAGTTCCTTTCTTGGGAGATCATTTAAGTGTATTTGCGATTGCGTGTACAATTGTGATCTTAATTTATACGGTAATGACTTCCGGAAACATGCAGCAGCCACAACAAGAAGGTATGCCGAATATGAAAGTATTGATGTATATTTTCCCAATTACATTTCTTTTCTTCCTGAATACTTCAGCTTCAGGTTTATCATGGTATTATTTTGTATCCAATGCAATTAATATTCTGATTATCTTAGTTATCAAATATGTAATCTTGGATGAAAAGAAAATTCACGCACAGATTCAGGCCAATAAAGAAAAGCCAAAGTCAGAAGGCAAGTTCCAGAAAAAAATGAGAGAGATGATGGAAAAAGCTCAGGAACAGCAGAAAATGCAGGAACCAAGAGGTAAAAAGAAATAATTTACATACACAAAAAGAGAAGCAATAACTGCTTCTCTTTTTTATTTAGAATTGTTTTAAATTTAAAATGTAAGCATCTTAAAATTTATAATTCACACAGTCGTTTAATTAATCATAAATTAATCTGAAAGACTGCCTGTGATATTTTGTAGAACCATGCTTTATCAGAGCTTCCTGATGCTTTTTTGTAGCGTAGCCAAAGTTGGTATCCCATCCATACTCCGGATGTTCCTCGTGCAGTTTTATCATTAACGTGTCCCTGTAATTTTTAGCTAAAATTGATGCGGCTGCGATGGATAAAACTTTAGAATCACCTTTGATAATACACTGATGGGGTATAAAATTGTAGGGATGAAATCTGTTTCCATCAACTAAAATTAGCTCAGGCAATATCGTCAGTTTATCCAAGGCTTGATGCATTGCATGAATACTGGCGTTCAGAATATTATGTTGATCAATGAATGTTGATGGTAATTCAGCAATTGCATAACTGGTTACATTATCTTTTATATAGCTATCGAGTTCCATTCTCGTTTTAAAGTTTAATTTTTTTGAATCATTTACCAAGTTTTGTTCGAAATTATCATCTAAAATCACCGCTGCAGCCACGACCGGACCACTCAAGCAGCCTCTCCCAACCTCATCACAACCTGCTTCAATATAAAAATTTGACCATTTTTTTAGTAATTCCATAAAAAATAACATTTAAGAAGTTATAAAATTATAAAAAATAAAATTATCACAAATTATTGATAATTTTTTTACTTTTTAACAGTTTCTTAAGAAAAAGTTTCACAACTTTGCGAACACAAAATTATGTATAAATGAATAAATTAACTGCAAGTATTTTAGCTGTAGTTCTTACATCCTCTTTTGCGATTGTAAATGCTCAAGAAACATCGGGTGACACTCTAAGAACTCAGGATATTCGTGAAGTAGTGGTAACAGGAGCGTTAGGTCTTAAAAAAAGACAGGATGCCGTGACTTCTACCAATCAAGTTGTAAATAATGCTGAAATTACTCAGGCTAAAAACCCTAATGCTGTTCAGGCATTAACAGGTAAAGTTTCTGGTTTACAGATTAATACAACGAATAATTCTGTAAACTCGACAACTAGAGTTGTTCTGAGAGGACCAAGATCTATTTCAGGGGATAATCAAGCATTAGTAGTAATCGATGGAGTGATATCTACTTTAGATATTTTACAAAATATACCATCCGAAATAATTGATAATATGAATATTATCAAGGGTATGCAAGGTGCTGCTTTATATGGTGAGAGAGGAAGTAATGGTGTTATTGTTGTAACAACAAAAAGAGGAACTAGGTCAGAAAAACTACAATTTAATCTAACAAGTTCTATTGATTTTTCAAATGTTTTTAAACTTCCAATAAGACAGAGTGTCTACGGGCAAGGATATCCGGGTGATACGTTTGATACAACTGACTACGGAGGAGCAAACTGGACTCCATATGAAAATACAAACTGGGGACCAGCATATTCATCGGTTTTAGGGGGGCAATCCTTAATTGTAGGAATGCCGCAAGCGGATAATTCTTGGCTGAGAGAAACATTCAGTTATAAAAAAGATGGAATGTCAAATTTTTTTAAAACCGGAGTTTTAATTCAGAATGGATTATCAGTAACCGCAGGAGGTTCTGATTCTTATGTATTCTTATCCGTAAATAGAGCAGAAAATGACTTTGTGGTTGAGAATGATAATCTAAAAAGAAATAATTTTATCCTAAAAGCAGGTAAGCAATTAGGTAAATTTAGAATTGACGGAAACGTAAATTATTTAGACAGAAGAACATCAACTACTGATTCTAATCTTTATGGTCAGTTGCTTCAAACTCCCACAAACGTTGATGTAAGACAATTCAGAAATTCTCTTCCAGATGCCAGCTATAGTGTTTATACAGTTAATCCATACTGGACTATAGATAATGATAGAGCTGATACAAAAGAAAGAACATTTACAGGCTTGGTTAATATGGAGTATAAATTAAATGATCACATTTCATTTACTTACGCAGGTACTGCTGTATCGGGTTCTACGATTCAAGAAAGTCATTTAAATGCTTTTGCTTTCGATAGAGTGTATGATGGTACAGGTACACCTATTGATGGTACATCTCCTGTTGATTATGGTTTGGATCCAATCATCTCAAATTATTATAAAACGGTTTCCTCAAGTTTCAGATACTATGGTGATCTAATGGCGAATTTTGATTATAATTTAACAGATGATTTAAATTTTAGATTGAATGTTGGGCACAACATTCAAGATAGATCTGTATCTACTACACAAGTAGGAGGGGAGAATCTTAAAATACCGGGATGGTATCACATTAATAACGTGTTACAGCCAGATTTGTTTTCTAGACTAAATAATAATAATACTAAACAGAGATCCTTTGCTTGGTTTGCTAACTTAGATTTAGGATATAAGAATTTCCTATATTTCAACTCAACCTTCAGATATGAGAAAAGTTCTCTTACAAGTGTTAATCCTGTAACAATTCAAGGAGTTCAGCTTCCATTTAGCAATAAGGGTTATCCATATTATTCTTTTGGGGCTTCATTTATTCCTACAAAAGCATTTGAAAGCATTAAAGGAAATGTTTTAAATTATGCAAAAGTGAGTTTAAACTACAGTAGAGTAGGAAATAGTTCTACTATTGATTTATATGGATTAGACAGGGTTGGTAATTTCCCAACAGGATATCCCTTTGGTTCTTTATCTTCCTACCTTCCTGCAACAACAATATTTGCTGAAGATATTGAGCCTGAATTTTATTTATCTAAAGAGGTTTCATTACAGTTAGGCTTCTTTAAAGATAGAATTACTTTTGATGGATCTGTTTTTAGAAATGATAATAAAAACTTTATTACTACAATTTCTACTTCTTCTGCATCTGGTATTAATTTTTTTCAAGATAATATTGGAAACAGCAGGAATCAAGGGTATGAATTAGATTTAGGCTTTACACCTATCAAAACAAAAGATTTTGAATGGAAATTACGGGGATCATATTCAACATATGAAACAGAAATCTTATCATTAGCAGATGGTGCTGATGAAGTAGCCTTATTTAATTCTACAACTACAAACGCGGGTATATTTGCTGTTAAAGGTGAGAACTTTCCGGTTATTAAAGGTACTAAGTATCAAAGAGATCCAAATGGAAATATTATAGTAAATGCTAATGGTAATCCTTTATCTACAACAAACTTTGAAATTCTTGGTAAAGTAAATCCAGATTATATTTTAGGATTTAACACTTCATTCAAATTCAAAGGAATTACTTTAAGTGCTACTGCAGATTATAGAACGGGAAATAGTTTCGTTTCCTTAGCTAAAGCTAGTTTAGGATCTACGGGATCTACAGAAAAAACAGCTGATTTTGACAGATCTAAAGGATATGTGATTCCTAATTCTGTTCAGTTGGTAAATGGACAATATGTTGCCAATACTACACCAGTTGGTAATGATGATAGTTATTTTGGAGTAATGAATTACTTTACTACAGCCGCTTACTCATCGGTAGGTGAAGAATTTGTTGTAGATGGTACAGCATTAAAAGTAAGAGAGATTGCTTTATCTTACGATTTACCAAAATCAATTTTGGGTAACACTTTTGTGAATTCATTATCATTCGGTGTATACGCAAGAAACCCGTTCTTCATTTATTCAAAGGACAACAGAAACTTTAACGATCCAGAAACTGCTAATACGAATGGTAATGCAGGGGGAATTGCAGTTACAGGACAATATCCTAGTATGAGAACTTTTGGTTTTAACCTTAATGCAACTTTTTAAATAAACAAAATGAAAAATAATAAATTTTTAGTGTCAATTTTAGCTTCTGCTTTAATTTTCACTGCAACATCGTGTAGTAATGACTACTTAGATGTTAATGATAACCCTAACGCAGTTCAAGCGGAACAGATTACTCCTGAACTTATACTTCCCGGTGCAATTAGCCAAGCTTATAGAACCCAAGCCGGAACTATGATGCAGTTTGGAAATCTTATGATGAACAGTTGGGCAGGAAATTCATATACGATTGCTGGTCCTTATTCAAGAGAATTTAGTTTATCAAGTGTAGACAATACTTTCTATAGAGGAATTTGGGAAAACTTATATCCAAGAATTGCTAATTTTGATCAAATGGAAAAGTTTAGTAATGTGAATCACAAACAGGACTATTACATTGCTATAGCAAAAATCATGAAGGTATATTATATGCAATATATTGTTGATTTGTATGGGGATGCTCCTTATAGTGAAGCCTTTATGGGTCAACAAAATACTACGCCTAAATATGATAATGATGCAGATATTTATAAATCTTTGATATTGAAACTAGAGGAAGCAAATGCATTGATGGATGCAGAAGATGAGCATGCTGAAGTGCCAGCTTCTGATATTGTATTTCATGGTGATATGGGACAATGGAAAGAGTTTTCAAATACATTGATGCTTAGATTGTTGGTCAGAATGTCAAAGGTTACTGGTGAATTAGCAACATATAGAGATCAAAAACTTACAGCATTAGCAACGAGAATTAATGCTGATCCGGCAAATAAATTTATTGAAAGCGAGGATGTAACTGTAAATCCTGGTTATTCTGCATCCAGTGATGATCAGATGAACCCATATATTTTAAACTGGGCCAGAAATGCATCAGGACAACAAGTGTCAAATTATTCTGTGGTGGTAGTTTCAGAGCACATGGCAAATTCACTTGAAAGAAATAGAATTCTTAATGATCCTAACTATGCTAAATTTAATGGTATTACAGATCCAAGAAAATCAAGATTATTCACCAATGTAGCTTCTGTTGATTCAAACGGAATTCCATTTACAGGATTAAAAGGTGTTAGACAAGGGAATGTTCCCGGACAGCCTGGAGTTCCAGTAAATAATGTTAATACTTCAAAATTGGGAATTGGTAATTTTGCTGGCGGTGCAGCTGTTGGTACTTGGGATGATGTGATCGCTGAAAATAATGAAAGAGGTGGTGTACTTTTTTCAATAGCGGAAAGTAATCTATTACAAGCTGAAGCTGCATTAAGATGGCCTGCGATTTTCGGAAGCATTCCTGCACAAGCTAAATTTAACAATGCTATAGTGGCTAATGGAGCCTGGCTAGGAGTTCCAACTACTGGAACGGCAACCATAGCAAATTATCTTATAGCAATTGCTTCTGTACCAGGATTGGGATGGACAGGAACAAATACACAAAAAATTGAGGCAATTATGACTCAAAAATGGATCGCATTAACGAATATAAACCCAACTGAAATGTTTATTGAGTATAACAGAACTGGTTATCCATTTACTCCAATGGCTACTACAGCTCAATTTCCTAATAAACCTTATAGATTAGTATATCCAAACTCTGAGTATGCTGCGAATTCTGCGAATGTGCCTAATATTTCAAGTGCACAAGTGTTCGTTAAAAACCAATACACTCCATTCTGGAACCAAAATTAATCTCAAGATTAAATAATACTTACAACCGCCTTCGGGCGGTTTTTTTATTTCCGTATATTTGTATTTCAAAATTTTAAAATGAATATTAAAGATATCATAGAACAAAAACTGGCAGAGATTATCTTAAATGTCTATCAGCTTAAAGATATAAAGCTCGAAATTCAGGAGAATAAAACAGAATTTGAAGGAGATTTTACCATCGTCACTTTTCCTTTGGTGAAACAATTAAAGAAAAATCCTGAAAGTATCGGGTTAGAATTGGGCCAGGCTTTGACCGAACAGACTGATTTGTTTGAAAGCTTCAATGTCATAAAAGGTTTTTTAAATGTTAAGGTTAAAAATCAGTTTTTTGTAGATCAGTTTAAAACAGTTACTGATCAATTTACGACTATCGAGAAGAAAAACGAAACGGTAATGGTAGAATATTCTTCACCAAATACCAACAAGCCACTTCATTTGGGACATGTAAGAAATAATCTTTTAGGTTTTTCCGTGGCTCAGATTCTTGAGGAAGCCGGATATGAGGTCATTAAATCTCAGATCATCAACGACAGAGGAATTCATATCTGCAAATCAATGCTTGCGTGGGAAAAATTCGGAAAAGGTGCAACTCCTGAAACGGATCATGTGAAAGGAGATAAGTTTGTAGGAAATTACTATGTGAAATTTGATCAGGAATATAAAAAAGAAATTGCTCAATTAATTGAAGAAGGAGCTTCAGAAGACCAGGCCAAAAAAGATGCTCCCTTGATGAAAGAAGCTCAACAAATGCTTCTCGATTGGGAAAATGGTGATGAAAAAGTAAGAAATCTGTGGAGCGAAATGAATTCATGGGTTTATAAAGGTTTCGGTGAAACTTATAAAAGATTAGGGGTAGATTTTGATCAGATTCAGTACGAAAGCAATACTTATATTTTAGGAAAAGATCTTATTCAGGAAGGTTTAGAAAAGGGTGTTTTGTATCAGAAAGAAGATGGTTCGGTTTGGTGTGACCTTACAGACGAGGGATTAGATGAGAAGCTTTTGCTTCGGTCAGATGGCACTTCAGTCTATATGACGCAGGATTTGGGAACAGCAGTGGAGCGTTTTAAAGAAAATAATCTTCAGAAATTAATTTATACAGTAGGAAACGAGCAGGATTATCATTTCCAGGTTTTGTTTAAAATTCTAAAAAAATTAGGTTACACTTGGGCAGATCAATTATTCCATTTGTCATATGGAATGGTGGAGCTTCCAAACGGAAAAATGAAATCCCGTGAAGGAACTGTTGTCGATGCTGATGATTTAATGCAGGAAATGTATAATGAAGCAAAATTAAAAGCACTTGAGCAAGCAAGATTAGAAGGTCTTACTGACGAGGAAAAAGAAATTTCTTATGAAATTATTGGACAGGCTGCTTTGAAATATTTCATGCTGAAAGTTGACCCGAAGAAAAAGATGTTGTTCAATCCTGAAGAGAGTATTGATTTTAATGGAAATACAGGACCATTTATCTTATACACGTATGCTCGTATTCGATCTTTGTTGATGAAAGCAAATTATTTGAATAGAGAAATTGCTGAGGTAGAATTAAATCAGCATGAAAAAGAAGTAATTTTGCAGCTTGCAAATTATAAAACGATTGTTTCCAAAGCAGCGGAAAGCTTAAGTCCTGCTTTAGTTGCAAATTATCTTTACGATTTGGTAAAATCTTACAATTCATTCTATCAGAGCTATATAATTCTAAAACTTGAGGATGAAAATTTAAAACAATTCCGTTTAAATTTATCCAATCTCACGGCACAAACCATACAAAAATCATTAGGTTTACTTGGTATAGGAACTGTAAATAGAATGTAAGCAAAAAGCCTCTTAGAAAAATCTGAGAGGCTTTTTTTATATTAAATTTGAGGAGATGCTGCTTTTCCCTGGCTTTCTTTATACAGCTTTGCATTGCTCCATTTTGCGTGTTTTGAAGGTATAATTTTATATCCTTTCTTATAGGTATAGACTTTTGTAAATTCGGCTCCGAAAAATATGAGCATACAGGAATAGTTGATCCACATCATGACTAATATCACTGTACCGGCAGTTCCGAAGGCAGACGTAGGCTTTAGTTCGCTGAAATATAAACTCAAAAGGAATTTACCAAATGTAAAAAGAATGGCAGTTAATAGTGCACCTTTCCAAACAGATTTCCAGCTGATTTCTACATCAGGAAGCACTTTAAACATCAATGCAAACAGAACGACAACAATCCCAAAACCAATCGTGAAATTGATGATTTCTACAATAAGATAAGTCTCAAGACCAAAATATCTGGTAATAAAATTATTAAAAAGGCTTATCATCGATGATAAAACCATAGTAATCATCAGTAAAAATCCTAAGATGAGAATCATTCCTAAAGAATTGGCACGGTCTAGAAGAAATTTCACCAAAGCTTTTTTAGGAGCAGCTTCTACGTCCCAAAGATTGTTCAATGATTTCTGTAACTGGAAGAAAAGGGTAGTCGAACCATACACCAATGAGCCGATTCCTACAATTTTCATAAAAATATTTTCCTTGTCAATGAGCGCACCTGCGATCATTTCCTGTATACTTGTTGCAACATCCTTTCCCATTAATCCACTGATCTGCGTACTGATCTGCCCACGAATAGCTTCTTCACCAAAGAAATTACCCGCGATCCAGATAATGATAATCAATAAACCTGGGATTGAGAAAATTGCATAATATGCGAGACTTGCAGAATCGTTGGATGCAGAAGAATTGTTCCATTCTGTAAATGTCTCTTTGACGGTTTCCCAGAAAAATTTTATTTCTTTTAGCATGATAATTAAATATATTTATAGCTGTCGGCAAATTATTAAATAAAAGTTCTGTGAAATTCTAAATACTTTTTGCTAGAGTACTTTCTTGATCTGTCAATAAGCTTTCAATTAAAAAGGATATCCGATCGCTATATTCAAAATAAGATTGTCTTTTCTCCAGTTTGAATCCCCAAAATTGATTCGGTCAAATGCCCATCTTTCACCTTTTTCATAATAAGGCACCCGCAACGGCATGGCAAGATCCAGTCTTAAGATCAGAATAGAAAAATCAAGTCTTAGACCGGCACCTGCTCCTACCGCAATTTCACTTAAAAATTCTTTTGAAAATTTCCCGCCTGGTCGAGTAGATATTCCCTGGTCGTTCAGTTCTTCATTGATTAGCCAGATATTTCCTGCATCTGCAAATACAGCGACATTTAAAAATTTGTAAATATTAGCTCTATATTCGGCATTCAGCTCCAATTTTATATCACCGGCCTGATCAAATACAAAGCCGCCATTTTCCTGTTGCGGTCTCGGATCGTAGCTTCCTGGTCCCAGAGTTCTTGCACGGAATGCTCTAATACTGTTACTGCCACCTACAAAAAACTGTCTTGAAAAAGGGATGTATTCTGAATTACCGTACGGAACGGCAACACCTGCAATAAATCTTGTGGCAAGCGATGTCTTTTCGGTAAACTTATGGTAGAATCTTACATCATTTTCAATCTTCGCATATTGACTGAAGGGAACTCCAAATATTTCTTTCTGCTTTCCTTCTTTTACGTTTGCTCCCGTTACAAGACCGGTAATATTCCCGGCCAGATCAAGCATCCCTTTATAATAGAAAGTGTTTTTTCTCGGAAGCATGGTTGTAGAATAAGTGTACGAATAGGTGGGACCGAAAATTAACTGCTGATCAACAACTCTTTCTAAATAAGGATTGTCAAAATATTTGGCAATGTACTTCGGCGTAACATTTGCCGGATCAATTAGAGAAATATCAATCAGCTTCAGCTCATGTTCTTTTCTTACATTTTCTTTCCATTGGTATCCAAATGATGCATTAAAGGTGTTCAAGGTATATAAAGTAGTCCTGTTTTGAAATTCATACCCTATCTGGATATTCGTTCTCGGGACAAAAGCACTTGAAGAATTAAAATTAAAAGGGGCCACAATTCTGGGAATCGATAACTGTGCATTGGCACCGGCTCTGAAAATATTTTCTGCATCTGCAGGACCGCCAACCTGTACATCAAAAGCACCATAAACAGACGCTTTAAACTGCTCTGCGCCACGGAAGAAATTTCTATGCGTCCAGTTTAAATTTAATTCGCTCCCTGCGTAATTTGCAGAATTTGTTCTGCCTAAAGCTTCCAGACGTAACGACTGCAGTTCTCTCGGCGTTAAAACATAATAGGCGTCGAATTTATGATTCAGAGAATCTGATATGACAAACTCATTTTTAACAAATTTAAAAACGCCTAAACTAATAAGCCTGTTCAGTGATAAATTGTGATCTTTTCTGTTATAAATATCACCTTTATCGAAATACAAAGCACGATCAAAAATTCTCGGGTTAAATTTCTTTTCAGGGTCAACTACATAAATGTCGTTGTATTCATAGCCTGCAAGAGAATCCTGACTTGTTGGAATATTGTATAGCCCTTTTTTAGCATCACGAAGATTGTAATTCGGAAAAACCACTACTTTATCAATCGTAAACTGTTCGGTTGCAAGTTTCGGAGTGTTTTCTTTCAGTTTGACAATCATCTCCACTTTATGATTTTTGCTGATTGTACTGTCTGCCTGAACGATGATATTATCAGGATTGAAATAATAAAAACCTTTATCTTTCAAACCGTCGTCTATTCTTTGTCTTTCAGATTTAATGACATCCAGATCAAAAGGATTTCCCTGTTTTAATAAAGTTTTATCTTTTAAAGCCTGAATTTCACGATTGATTAAAGTAGAATCTTTAACAAAATTGACATTACTGATCAAATACTGCGCTCCCGGATTTAAGGTGTAGATAACCCTGGCTTTTTTATTTTTCGATACGGTATCATACTTCGCTTTCGCATTGAAATATCCTTTGTTTTCAGAATAATTGACGATAATATCTTTATTAAATTCACGATCGACATCACCAAGTAAAACCGGCTCTTCTCCAAATTTATATTTCAGCCAGTATCGCAAACCTTTTTCTTTTTTAGGCTCTTTTGTTATGTTGTAAGCATACAATTGAGGTCTCAATCCCAAAAAAGATGAATTAGGTTTTGGTGTTAAATTTTCTTCAAGAGCAGCTTTCAATTCATTTTTTTTCTTTTTTGGAAGCGTATCATTTTCAATCATCACTTCTGCTCCGGTGTAGAGCATTTGCCCTTCCTTCAGAAATTTTGTGTTGCTGCAAGAGACAAGGGCAGCTGTCATTCCTGATGCTAAAAAATATTTGCAATATGTATTAAAATTGATCTTCATTTGTAGATTTGGATTTGTTTTTATCAAATGCAATCGCGAATATTTATTTATCAAATATTGGGTGATTTCATTACTTAAATTCTACGACTTGGTTATCCGGTTTTTTCTTACGTTCCTTTTCTTTGTTTCGGTTATTTCTCGACTTTCGGAAAATATCTTTAAACTGATTGTAATCTAAAGTGATGATAAAGCCAACACCTGTTTCAACAATTTGTCCTTGCAACGCAACCTGGTAATCATTTTTACGGTAAGCACGCAGCATATATCTGCCGTCTCGAGAAAGACTGTAATCTACCGTTACGTCACCTGCAATATTGGTCGTATTTTCGTTTTGTCTGGCTTCACCTTCCAATCCGAAATTACTTCCTACAGAAACTTTCAGACGGTCATTCAGTAGTTTTTTACTAAGACCAATATTAAGATCTGTTCTGGTATTTTGAGTTCCGGTAGAGTAATCTTCAGAAGATTCTAGGTCAAAATTCAGATCAACACCTTTGATCAGATCAGATGCAAGATTATTCAATTGCTGAGAAAGTATTTTACTCACACTCTGTCTCGCCAAAGTTTCAGCAGACTGCCCTGAATTGCTTTGAAATGGGTTTTCTCCAATAAAACGATTCAGTAAAAGCAATGCGAAAACCTGCTTATTCATTTCGTTTTCATCTTGTCTTAGCTGTGCCAATTTTGCATCGATGGTTTCTGTAACTGCAGATGAAACAGCATTATTTTTTTCATCTGTAGTGATGTCAAATGAGATCTGAGGTTTTAGAAGTTCACCTTTAAGAATCAATAAGGTATTAAAAGGAATTCTCTGTTTGTATTGGTTTAGATCAGCATCGCCTACCTGCTGTTCTATCAGATCAATCGGTGCTGTTTCAGTTTTATAAATTGCCGTAATATCAAGATTGGCAGTGGTAGGTTCTCCGGTCCAGGTAATTGTACTTCCTTTTTGGATGTCAAATTTTCTTTTGAGAACACTTACAGACATTTCATAGCTTCCTTTTTCAACTTGGTAAACTCCTACCAATGTTGTTTTTCCTGATGGATCAATTCCGCCTGTCAGATCTGCTTCACCCTGAAGTTTTACAAAATCACCTGCCGCCTTGTCAATAACAATAGACATTTTTGCTTCTTTGCTGACTTCTATATTTACGCTTAAATCCATCCCTTTGATTGGACTCTGAGTGTCAATAGAATCAGCTTTAATGGTTTTATTCAAAGCAATCTGGTCTTGATCGATAAATTCTACAATGCCGTCTCTTTCCTGTAAAGATGGGCTGGATTGCGGAAGAACAAAAGTAAAGTCAGTATCTTCTGAAACGGTAAGTCTACCGTCAACTTTTGGCAGATTCAGATCCCCACGGATTTTTAATGCAGCATCAATTGCCAGAATTCCGTACATCATAGCGTCGTTTGATTTTTCAGAATTTACAACTTTAAAATCTTTTGCGTCTACATCCAGATTAAATGCAAAATCTCTGTAAGTCTGAGTAAGAACCTGACCATCAATTTTCAGTGAATTACCGTCTTTGTCATTAATTTTGAATTGATCAAACTCAATTCCTCTGTTAGTAAATCCTATTTTATCATTGATGTTCCTAAAATCACTACCGGTCTGTGAGATCATTAGTCCAACATTGTTCAGATTGATATCACCAAGAATCTTAGGAGCAGCAGTTGTTCCTGTAATTTTCAGATCACCGGAAAGATAACCTTCCGTATTTGTAATTGCATTCATAGAAAACCCTTGAAGCGTTTTCATCTGCAGCTGATTCATATCTAAATTCAGGTCAAAAGTACTTGAAGAAGTATTGTAATTTCCTAAAATTTTCACATCATTATTATTTCCTGATAACGCAATATCGGCATTCAGAAGATTGGCAGACTTGTTATTGACTTTAATAGCCAAATTCCCAACCGGACTTCCGTAAACAATCAAATCAGAAACGTTAATATCTGAGGTAAACGTCATGTTTTTTGTCAGATCTCTCAACTGCGCTGTTCCGTTGATAGTACCTTTAGCCAACAATGAATCTTTTTTGATGATTTCTGTAATGGTTTCAATCTTAAAGTTCTTCAAAGAAACATTCAGCGGGCTGCTCGGTAAATTGCTTTCAGACTGGAGAGAAATTTCGGCTCCGGCGTTGGAAAGGGTGAAATTGTCTGCAACAATTCCCTGACTGAAAATCTGGATTTTATTGTTTTCAGCAACCGCCCAATCCATATAATTTAATTTTAAACCGTTCGGATTTAAAGAAATTTCTGTAATATCGTTTATTGATTTTGCATTTCCGGCAATCAGAAACTGTGTTTCATCTTTAGCATCTTTCGTTGTGATATTATAATTGATGATGTTGTTGGCGACATCTCCGTTGATATTAACTTTGTTTAAAGCAAAACTTTCACTTTGTAATGCTGCAACATCAAGATTGTACTTCAAAGCCTGGTTTTCATTAGAAATCTTTAATGACGTATTTTCTAATGTATTGGTGCCATAAAGAATCTGCGGAATATTTGCATCAAGCTCAATTTTCTGAGAATCTGCGTTATAATTTCCTGTAATGTTGATGGTCTCAAAACTTTTCAGTTCAGGAACAAACTTCCTGATCAGATCGTCATTTTTAATTTTAGCATTAAAAGTAAAAAACTGTCCGGCATCAATTTTCTGGGTTTTTCCTGACTTCTGAAATTGGTAATACTGATTAATCGTTTGCTGTAAAGCTCCGAAAATCTGGGTCAGCTTATACTTTCCGTTCAGTTCTACATCAGCAATCTGAGAATTGAATTTTATCTGTGTGGAATCTGCTGTAGAAACCGCCAGTAAATTAACTTCCTGAAGCGGATAAACTTCCTTGGTATCAGAAATTGCAAAGTTTTTAAGATTCAGATATCCGTTTAAATGATCTGGATCCAAACTTTTAAAATCACCATCAATTGCTCCGGCAATAATCATTGGAGAATTGTAAAAACCTAATTTATTTAAATCTAATTTGTTAATGTTTCCGTTAACTTTTACTGTTGGGTTTTTGTCATCGTAAACTCCTGAAGCGGTCAGCTGTAAATTGGCATTCGGGTCTTTTGAATTGAGCACGACATTATATGCTCCACGGTTAATTTTCCCGACGAGATTCATATTTTGATACCGGTAACCTTTGTAAGTTGCAGACTGTACAAATCCTTTCAAATTGGCATTCGCATTTTTGAAATCAAAGCTTTCACCTTTTGCATAAATCTGGGCGGTTACAGCTCCGACATCCTTGTTCTGAATGATCTTCCCAATCTGTAAATTTTGTAAGTTGGCTTTTACATCATACAGCTCACGTTTTTTTCTGCGCATGTCTACTTTTGCGATGATTCCGGCATTTCCTAAAGTAGAAGTAAGTCTCAAATTGGTATTTACAATTTTTGTTGTGCCTTTTGCAATCCCTTTGACAGTAAAAAAGGAAGGTAACGTAATGTTTTTCGGAATTGTATTTTTTGGAACTAAATTGTAGATCGTTTTTGCTGATGAAGATAGTTCTGCAATTTTTAAATCATAATATAAATTTTCAGGATTCATTGCATTTTTAATTCTTCCTGAAGCTGCCACTTTCAATCGATCTAAGCCTGAAACTTTCAGATTTTGAATCGTCAAGTCGTTAATCGTTCCTTGTAATAATGCATTGACGTTTAAGATAGCATTTGGATATTTATTGAATGGCGCAGTATTTCTCAAAGTCGGAACTAAATTTAAAATATCCGAAAAACCAACATTGGAATCACGGATGTCGGCAGAAATTTTTACCGCTCCAGGATTCGTTGACAGTTGTTCTATCGAATTATAATTTAAAACAATCTCATCTCTCAAAACAGTTTTCGGAGTCTGTAAATAAAGATTTTTCAGGTAAGCTTGTTCAGAGTCATATACAAAATCAGTATTGAATTTTTGAATATTTAAACCTCTCGCTTCCTGGATTTCGGCTGATTTTACACTTCCTGCAAAACCATTGTTTTCCATTTTAAAGTTTCTGACGTCGAGGTTTAGCTTTGCGAAATTAAGATGGTTAAAATCCATCCCGGAACGGGTAGGAGCGGCTGCGGTATTGTTGTATGCTACTTTTACGTTGTCAAGAATAAACTTGCCCAAGAGAAGTTTCATAGCTTTATCTTTCGAAGTCGATGGTTTTGATGTTGCATCTTTCGGATTAGCGTTTTTTGTCGGAAGATATAGATTGGCATTGATGTTTGCATCTGTCAGATAAACATTCCCTACATTATAAGAATTGTTTTCAAGATCAAGGTCGTTGACTTTTGTGCTTAATTCTTTAAACAGAACTTTTGCAAAAGTTTTAGAATTGTCGTCTCCGTAATCAATGTTGAAGTTGGTCAGTTTGATGCCACTTAAACCAAGCTTCATCGGTTTTTTCTGATTCAGTGAATCTACTTTTTCTTCGACATTTTTTGAAACTTCTTCTACAAAATCCTGTTTTAGTTTTAATTTTAATCCGTCAAGATTAATATCGTTTACCGCGTAAGAATTGTTTTGAAGATCAAAAGTTTTTACTCTTGTATCAAATGAATTGAAATAGACTTTAATATCATTTCTGGATTGCTGATCATTAAAAGTCAGCCCGATATCTTTCAATTTAATTTTATCCAGAGAAATAATGAAAGGTTTTGAAGTGCTTTCTTCTTTATCGGAGGTTGCAAAAGCATCAATAATATAATCAAAATTGAATTTCCCCTGAGGATTTCTTACAACATTAGCTCTCACACCTTCCAGATCAATTGAAGTAAGATCGGCTTTAGATTTGATCAGCTGCCACATATCCAGACCTACATCTAATTTTCTTGCTGAGAGAAGTGTATCAATATTCTGGCCTTTAAGGTATAAATTTTCCATCACCAGACTGTTCGGAAAACCTATATACACCCTATCTAGACTGACTTTTGTTTTGATTTTTTTCTCCAGATAAACAACCAGTTTGCCTTTTATATAATTTTGTACAGCAGGAAGTCTCAAGCTTACTACCAAAAGGATAAGCAAAACCACTATAGAGATGATTGTAATAACAACACCCCTGAGAATTTTTCTTTTGTTGAATTTCAGTTTCAAATTTTTTCTGATTTAGAACAGTATACAATTATTTAGGCGGTATAGAATCGTTTATTTTTACCACTTTTTAAATTATTGATAACTTTTATATCTTAAAAATCTGAAGTTTGATAAGTTTTAACATAGTTATTTTTGTATGAAATATTTGCCAGATGGCCTTGTTTGCTATTCACCAGCAATATGTCTGCCAACAGTAGTGAATTATGTTAATAACTCTAAATGTGGTATGAAAACTGATATAAACGGTAATCTGCAAATCTATTTAACAAGCAAACAAAAAACCACCCTAAAAAAGGATGGTTTGTAGACCCACAGGGATTCGAACCCCGGATAACGGTACCAAAAACCGGTGTGTTACCACTACACTATGGGTCTGTTTTATTTTTGGTGGTGCAAATGTATCTATTTTTTCTTTAGCAGCAAAAAATTGTTAAAGAATTTTCACGATATTTTATAAACAAAAAACCACCCTAAAAAAGGATGGTTTGTAGACCCACAGGGATTCGAACCCCGGATAACGGTACCAAAAACCGGTGTGTTACCACTACACTATGGGTCTGTTTTATTTTGGTGATGCAAATTTACAGTTTTTTTATTTACCTGCAAATAGTTTTTATTTTTTTTTAAATTTACAGTACTTTTTATTCACAGCAGCCATGGTAATTGACTTCAATAATCTCAATATTAATAATTTACATTTTCAGACAGACTTTGAGAGAAAAATACATTCTTTTTTAATAGAATGGCTCTCAGATTCTCAAACCGTGACAGTGAAGACATCCGGATCTACGGGAGCTCCGAAAATATTTGAAATTGAGAAAAATAAAATGCTGAATTCTGCAAAAATGACGTGCGATTTCTTAGAGTTATATAAAAATAATACAGCCCTTGTTTGTCTTCCTATAGAATATATTTCAGGAAAAATGATGGTAGTGCGCGCTTTTGAAAGGAAGTTGCAACTTATTATTTCAGATCCGTCTTTGAAACCTTTAGAAGATTTACATTCTGAAATTGATTTCTGTGCATTGACGCCTCTGCAGGTTGAAAACTCTTTAGATAAAATTCATTACATTAAAAATCTCATTATCGGAGGAGCAGCTGTATCAGAAAGTTTAAAAACAAAAATTACTCAGACACTTCAACACACCAATACACCAACAGGGATTTACGAAACCTATGGAATGTCTGAGACGCTTTCTCATATTGCTTTAAAAGAAATTCATCCTGAGCAGAATAATTATTTTACAGTATTTGATCAAATTTCTATTGCTAAAGACGAGCGCGGCTGTCTGAAAATTTCTGCTCCCAATTTGAATAATGAAATCTTAGAGACTAATGATTTAGTTGAGATAAAGAATGAAAATCAGTTTAGGTTTTTAGGGAGAATAGATCATGTGATTAATTCCGGAGGCGCAAAAATATTTCCTGAAGAACTGGAAGCTTTAGTTAAAAAAGAGATGCAGAATGAAGTTGTTTTTTTAGGACTAGAAGATGAAAGTTTGGGACAGAAGTTGATTGCTGTGATTGAAGGAAAAGAATCTGATGATTTGATTAAAAAAATAGAAGGAATTCAGTATGAAAAAAGCTTTCACAAGCCTAAAGAAATTATCTTTGTTGAGGAAATTCCAAGAACCCAGAATGGAAAGGTGAATAGAATTGAACTTCGAAGGATGATTGAGAGAAGTTGATTAATATTCAATCATTCAAACCATCCCGTCTCAATTTTTCTTTTAAAAATTGATCCACCCCTCCAAAGAATGGGAATAAAAATGCATATTATGAAAGATTTTTCAAAAGAACTGAATTTTAAAACTTCTTGCAGCAGTGGGGCAGGAGGGCAAAATGTGAATAAAGTAGAAACAGCTGTTACCGTATTGTGGAAAGTATTAGATTCTGAATTTTTTAATAATTGGCAAAAAGATTTAATTTTAGAAAAACTAAAAAACAGAATCAATCTTGAAGGACTTTTATACTTAAATGTTTCTGAAAGCAGAACGCAGCTGCATAACAAGAAGATAGCAATAGAGAAAATTTTAGATCTGGTGGATAACGCATTAGTGATCCCAAAATTCAGGGCAAAGACAAAACCTACCAGATCTTCTGTAGAGAAACGCATTGAACAGAAAAAACAGCATTCAAATAAAAAAGAAAACAGACGTTTTAAATTTTAAGTCTCCGCATTTAGAAAAAACAGTATTTTTGCGAAAAATTAATAACAATGTTTAAAAAACTTTTTATTTCGGGAGCATTCCTGGTTCCATTTTTGTTTTCAGCACAAGAAGAAACTTTAAAATCAGAATCTAGAATTTCTATCATTCCTGCTGTTGGCTATGCTTGGCGATTAGCAAAAATGCCATCAGGAATTCCAAAAGATACAAGAGATTATATTAAAGGATTGAAAACCGGTTTAAATATAGATGTATCTGCCTATTATCATTTAAAAGGAAATGGTGCTATTGGTATAAAATATTCAAATTACATGGCTTCCAGCGATGGAAGACTTACCGTACAAGGTCTTAACGGTGAAGCTGTCTCAGGATTTGTAAGCACCAAAGATAATATCAGTTTTGTAGGTCCGGCATATATGTTTTCGAATTTTAAAGATGATACAAAGCACAAATTGTTCTACGATATTGCATTAGGTGTGATTACTTACACTACGAAAACAGGTTCTGTCAAGGGTACAGGTTCTAATTTAGGTTTAGAAGCAAATTTTGCATATCAATATGCTATTACCAACCAGATTTTTATCGGTCCTAAATTGGGTGTTACTGCAGGGACACTTAGTAAGATGAAATACAATGGCACCACAGTGAATTTTGGAGAGGATGAAGGAGAAGGATTAAGCAGACTTTCTTTGAGTGCAGCGGCAACTTTCCGTTTTTAAATTTTATCTTTGTAAAAAATTAAAAAATGAGCAAACCGATTACAGAGTTCATAGAAAAATATTATCTGCACTTCAATGCAGCAGCTTTGGTAGACGCTTCAAAAGGATATGTGGCCCACTTGAAAGAAGGAGGAAAAATGATGATTACTTTGGCTGGAGCAATGTCTACAGCTGAGTTGGGGAAAATCCTTGCTGAAATGATCCGTCAGGATAAAGTAGATTTTATCTCTTGTACAGGAGCAAACCTTGAAGAAGATCTGATGAATTTAGTAGCACATTCTCATTACGAAAGAGTTCCTCATTACAGAGATTTGACAGCTCAGGATGAATGGGATTTGCTTGAAAGAGGTCTAAATAGAGTTACAGATACCTGTATTCCTGAAGAGGAGGCTTTCAGAAGATTGCAGAAACACATCGTTGAGATCTGGAAAGATGCTGAAGCAAAAGGAGAAAGATATTTTCCGCATGAATTTATGTATAAAATGATTCTTTCAGGAGTGTTGGAGCAATATTACGAAATCCCAAGAGAAGATTCATGGATGATTGCTGCAGCTGAAAAAAACCTTCCGATTGTAGTTCCGGGATGGGAAGATTCTACCATGGGAAATATTTTTGCTTCTTATTGCATTAAGGGCGAATTGACTGCAACCACCATGAAATCAGGAATTGAATACATGACCTATTTGGCAGATTGGTACACGAAAAATTCAGCAGGAAAAGGAGTCGGCTTCTTCCAGATTGGTGGGGGTATCGCAGGAGATTTCCCGATTTGCGTAGTTCCGATGCTGTATCAGGATATGGAAATGCATGATATTCCGTTCTGGTCATATTTCTGTCAGATCTCAGATTCAACGACTTCTTACGGTTCTTATTCCGGAGCAGTTCCGAATGAAAAAATTACTTGGGGAAAACTGGATATCACGACACCGAAATTTATCGTTGAAAGTGATGCGACCATTTGCGCACCATTGATGTTCTCTTATATCCTGGAAAATTAAGGTATTTTATCTTAAATTGATAATAAATAATAAACGCTTCATCGATTTGAAGCGTTTTTATTTGTAAAGAATTTGTTATTTGGGCGTGCCACCTTCCAATGCTCAATCCACATCTAGGGTCGGGCTTCTCCGGGCTTCACTTCGTTGCGGTGCTTTGCACCGCTCGCTTCGCTCGCGCCCTCCATATCCCTCACGCGGATCAGTCCAAAGAATTAATCACCACAAAATAGCGGTATGCTAGAATTGCTTTTTGCATCTTAGTAAGTTTTGCCGGGTCTTTATTGCTTAGTTTCGGTAAAACTTTTTTATTGATCTTATTGAGCAGACGGAAAAATGATTTTTTCATAACTTTATAGTTTAATAAGTATCAGTAAATACAGGAGTCCAAAAATAATGCAAATCATTTCAGAAAAATAAAAGCATGAATGACATCTTCAAGCAGCAGGTTTGGGAAATTACCAAATTAGTTCCCAAAGGAAGAGTGACAAGCTACGGAGCAATTGCAAAAGCGGTGGGTTTTCCTAATCATTCGCGACATGTAGGAAAAGCAATGGGAGGCTGTCCCAAGGATGTTCCTGCGCATCGGGTGATTTCGAGTTCGGGAACTCTATCCGTTCAGGAATTTCAGGTAAGGTTGGAAGAAGAAGGAATCGAAGTGGAAAATTTCAGAATTAAGAATTTTAAGAAATTGTTTTGGAATCCCTTGGAAGAGCTATAAACTGAATTTTTTCATGAGTTTCGGCGGCGGCTTTGCCGCCGCCGAAACTCATGAAAAACCCGAAAAAACTTAGTTTTTTCGGGTTTCAATATAATTATTCAAATTACTTCTCCAATTGCTTATAACTTCTCTGTATAAAATCGGTAAGATCTTTCCCTTTCAATAAATTCTGGGAAAGTTTAGCGAGGTCTAAAGCATATTTTATTAGGTTTTCCTTGCTTTCTGCATCTTCAGTTTTTAAAATCTGACCGGCAAATTCGCTGTTAGAATTCACCACAAGATTATACATTTCAGGAAAACCGCCTATCACAAACATTCCGCCGCCGCCGGTTGCCTGCATATCTTTCATTCTTCTAATAAATTCAGGTTGAGTAATTGTAAAAGGCGCATCAGTGCTATCTAAATCCTCCAGTTGAACGGTGAATTTTTTGTCTTTAATAGATTCCTCCACACTCTTTTTAAGCGTTTCTTTATCGGTTTCGTTTAATTTAGAAATAATAGGATCGTCTTTTTTGATCAAATTATTCACATGATCGGCATCCACTCTTGCAAACTGAATTTTTTCTTTTGTAGTTTCCATTTTCTGGATCAGATGTGGAACTATAGGGGAATCTAAAAGAAGAACATCATACCCTTTATCTTTTGCAGACTGGATGTAGCTGTGTTGTTCATCGGCATTGGTGGCATATAGGATCACTAAGTTTCCGTCTTTATCTGTCTGATTGGGTTTGATTTTCTCTTCCAGTTCGTTCCACAAGAAGTATTTCCCGTCTGTGGTTGGGTAGAGGGTGAATTTATCTGATTTTTCAAAGAATTTGTCTTCAGAAATCATTCCGTATTCGATTACGATTTTGATGTCGTTCCACTTGGTTTCATAATCTTCACGGTTTTCATTGATCAGTGAAGCCATTTTATCAGCCACTTTTTTAGTGATATAAGAAGAGATTTTCTTCACTGCACCATCTGCCTGCAAATATGAACGGGAAACGTTCAAAGGAATATCCGGAGAATCAATCACTCCACGAAGCAACATCAAGAAGTCAGGAACAATACCTTTCACTTCATCTGTTACATAAACCTGATTTTGATACAGCTGAATTTTATCTTTTTCAATGTTTAATCCATTGTTTAGCTTAGGGAAAAATAAAACTCCCGTCAGGTTAAACGGATAATCGACATTCAGATGAATATGGAATAATGGCTCCTCAAACTGCATCGGATACAGCTCATGGTAAAATTTAGTGTAATCTTCCTTATTCAGATCAGCAGGAGCGATAGTCCACGCCGGATTTGGATTATTGATGATATTATCAATCTCTTCGGTTTCTGCTGCAGTTCCTTCCGGAGCATCTTCCGGAATTGGAAGCGTGTGAGTTTTGGTTCCGAATTTAATGGGAACAGGCATGAATTTGTTGTATTTCGACAACAGTTCTGTGATTTTAGATTCTTCTAAAAACTCCGTAGAATCTTCTGCGATATGAAGGATTATTTCGGTTCCTCTGTCGGTTTTTTCAGTTGTTTCTTCAAGACTGAATTCCGGACTTCCATCACAAATCCAGCGAACCGCCGGGTTTTCATCACGATAAGATTTTGTAATGATTTCTACTTTTTCAGCCACCATAAAAGCTGAGTAGAAGCCTAGTCCGAAATGTCCGATAATTCCCGAATCTTTAGCAGAGTCTTTATACTTATCCAGAAATTCTTCGGCTCCCGAAAATGCCACTTGGTTAATGTATTTCTCCACTTCTTCAGCAGTCATCCCGAGACCTTGGTCGATGATATGGAGCTTTTTGTTTTCCTTATCGATTCTTACTTCGATTTTTGGATTTCCGTAATCTACTTTGGCTTCACCAATATTCGTCAGGTGTTTTAATTTCAATGTTGCATCAGTTGCATTTGAAATTAATTCTCTTAAAAATATTTCGTGATCGCTGTATAAAAACTTTTTAATCAAGGGAAAAATATTTTCCACCGAAACATTGATATTTCCTTTTGTCATATCTATTGAGTTTAATTTTATATATCTTTTAGCTCAAAAAAAAGACCACCGTGCCAGAAGTGACAAATTGACATTTTTTCACTGGTTTGAAATGGGGTGAAATAATTATTAAATATAAAATCAATTAATTAGTACGGAATTAATACAAATCTTTACCTAGAAGTTTAGAAGTTCGTCTGAAACTTGTTGTATGGCAACAAAAAAAGACAGCCTTTCAGCTGTCTTCAATATTTTTACCAATACAAATTACTTTTTGTTATTGATGATTTCTTCTTTTACTTTTCCTTCAAGTTCTTCAGCCAATTCAGGATTGTCTTTTAAAACATCTCTTACCGCATCACGGCCTTGTCCTAATTTTGTATCGCCGTAGCTGAACCAAGAACCGCTTTTCTTCACAATGCCCATATCAACGGCAGCATCCAATATTTCACCTGTTTTAGAAACACCTTCACCATACATAATGTCAAATTCTGCCATTTTGAAAGGCGGAGCTACCTTGTTTTTCACAATTTTTACTTTCACACGGCTACCAACAGCTTCGTCACCGTTTTTGATCGGTGCACTTGCTTTTCTGATATCCACTCTCACAGAAGCGTAAAACTTCAATGCATTACCACCGGTAGTGGTTTCTGGATTTCCGAACATCACCCCGATTTTTTCTCTCAACTGGTTGATGAAAATCACGGTACATTTTGTTCTTGAAATGGTTGCCGTTAATTTTCTTAAAGCCTGAGACATCAATCTTGCGTGCAGACCCATTTTAGAATCTCCCATTTCACCTTCAATCTCTGCCTTTGGTGTCAATGCTGCCACTGAGTCAATCACCACAATGTCAATTGCACCAGAACGGATCAGGTTATCGGCTATTTCCAAAGCCTGTTCACCGTTATCGGGCTGAGAAATAATCAAGTTTTCTAGATCGATTCCTAATTTCCCTGCGTAACCTCTGTCAAAAGCGTGCTCAGCATCAATAAATGCAGCAATTCCTCCTGCTTTTTGTGCTTCCGCGATTGCATGTAAAGTTAATGTTGTTTTACCGGAAGATTCTGGTCCGTAGATCTCAATAATTCTTCCCCTTGGATATCCGCCAACGCCTAAAGCGATGTCTAATCCTAATGATCCGGAAGGAATCACTTCGATGGTGGTGTCGATCGCACTGTCTCCCAACGTCATTACTGTTCCTTTTCCGTATGTTTTATCTAGCTTGTCAAGCACCAATGCCAGTGCTTTTTTCTTATCGTCTATATTACTCATTTAGTATTCGTATAATTTATCAAAAATACAAAATTTTAAGATTAAAAACTAATATATTTTGCTTGATTCAGTGTTTTTTAGCGTTAAAAAATGATAAAATTTGCAGTAAATAAAACACCGTAATATCCTAAGAAATACTATTTTTCAGAAGCTGGATCCCGCTTTCTGCTGTATCTTTTTCACCACCGCATTTTTCAAAGCCAATTAAGAAAAAGGATGTCGTGGCAATCGGGGCTAGAACAAAAGCTGTCGATAAAATACTCTCGGCCTGACAAACAAATATAAGACGGGTGGTTTGTAGCCCCGATTGAATGGCATCTTTAAGCTCTTTCTTTGTTTCGGCGGCGGCAAAGCCGCCGCCGAAACAAAGAAAATCGAGCGGTGAAAGCGGAAGTAGCTCCCAATAAAAATTAATGAAAATTAGAGTTCTGAGCAACTCTGAGATAATCTTCCAGAACTTTCATCTGGTCTTTGTTTCCTTTTTTAATTCTCACTTCACGGCTTACCGTAGAATCATATATTTTATTAATGATTTTTTTCGTCATCGGAAAACCTTTTTTGAATGGAACATTCGGGATATGCATTCTTTTACAAACTGCATCATCCAGCAAAAACCAGGTGCAACAGATGTGAAGATACCTAAGGTTTTTTTTCTGAAACTGATATTTCAGAATAGGATTTTCAAGCGACTCATTCAGTAGAGAATGAGCAAGTAAAACAGAATCTTGATCTGCAGAAGGCTGAATGGAAGTCCACAAATAAAAATACTCGGTCGCTTCTTTTTTGTTATTGGGCAAAAGTTCTTCAGGAACTCCCAAAAGGAAGCCGATATATTTCCAAAGGTGAAAATGCCCTTTTTCTTCTTCCTCAGAAATGGTGTTTCCCAATTTGTGAAGACTGTGTAAAAAAACCAGGCTGAAACCGATATAAGTCGCCATCATATCCCATGAATTGATCGGTTTGCCCCAATTTTCAGTATCCCAGTTTTTATAATGCTTTTTGATAGAAAGTCTTGCGTAGGAGTGTATCAATCTAGTTTTAATGGCAAATTCGTAGCCTTTTTTATGAATTTCTAAGGCATCATATCGCGTCACATTCACCCAGAAATCTAAAGTTTCTGAAAGTCTTTTTACAGCACCTTTCTTTAATGCCTCGGTGACGATGAGCGGCTTATTGAGGTATGCATAATCGTAACCGCCAATGAGACAGTAATCACGTAGAGAAATTAAGGAGTCTATATTACACCGCATACAGAGCTCTGCTCCGCTTTTCAATAAGTTGTGATCAAGCCAGACAGGAACAGTCTGTGTTTGCTGAAATAGTTTCTTTACACTTTCAGGGGCTTGATCATCCTCTGAAACTCCTTTTCGGATGTAGTTTTCAATTTCCCGCGATGCTTCATTGAATTTTTTAGTAAAATAGACATCTTTTATAACTTCGTCACCCGCTTCATCGACATGATAAAAGAAATGAGAAAATTTATCAAAGTCTCTAAAACTAACTTCAGCTCCGGAAAAATCAATGAGTTGTTTTCCGTTGCCTTTCGTCCAAAAATCTTTGAAATGTTGTGAATCTTTAAATCTTGGCTGTAAAACTGTCCTTTCCATGTGATGATAAAAGTACAAGTTTTAAGCCGAAAATCTTTGGTGAGATTTGTCAGCTAAATATTTTGGCCGATTAAATTTTAGATTTAATTAAATGATAATTTGTTGAAACGACTTTACTTAATGCTGTCTTTTTTACTAAATACGGAATCATCCTCAATCAAAGCTTCACCAAAAATAAATTGGTCGTTTTCCGGAATAGTGTCTTCCTCGATCTTAATTTTACCCATAAGAGGTGGTCTTTCTGTACCAGATTTTGAACAGCCTGTTAATAACAAAACCAAAGAAAAAATAGTTAATGTAATTCTACTGTTACGGTAATTAGTAGGAATATTCTTGAAGAATTTATTTTTTAAATTTAAAATTTTTGAATCTTTGGTTTTCAATTGATCATTATAAAGTCTCCCGCAAATTTTTTCATTTTGCTTTTCTTTTATGATATTAATAATTTCATGATGTTTCTTGTGAGTAAAATCAATCACACATTTGTCACATACCGAACAAAATTTTCCTTTCTCATGAGAAGACATTAATTCCCATTTTTCAGAACAGGGGTTTGGAATTTGTAAGTTTTTAATCATTAATATTTAAGATAAATGTATTAAAAAAAAAACCGCTCCAGAAATGGAACGGTTTAAATTTATATAAAAATTTTAGAACTAAGCTAAAACTTCTTTTACTTTATTAGCAGCTTCTTCCAAAGTAATTGCAGAGTGTACCGGAAGACCAGACTCGTCAATTAATCTTTTAGCTTCTACAGCATTAGTTCCCTGTAGTCTTACGATCAATGGAACCGGAAGACTTCCCATTGCTCTATAAGCATCTACAACACCTTGAGCAACTCTGTCACATCTTACGATACCTCCGAAGATATTAATTAGGATTGCTTTTACGTTAGGATCTCTTAAGATAATCCCGAAAGCAGTCTGTACTCTTGCAGCATCTGCAGTACCACCAACGTCCAGGAAGTTAGCAGGGCTACCTCCAGATAATTTGATAATATCCATAGTTGCCATTGCAAGACCAGCTCCGTTTACCATACAAGCAACATTACCGTCAAGCTTTACGAAGTTAAGACCAGCTTCACCAGCTTCAACATCCATAGGATCTTCTTCTCTAGTATCTCTTAAAGCTTCAAGATCTTTGTGACGGAACAATGAGTTGCCATCCAAAGTTACTTTAGCATCTACAGCGATAATTTTGTTATCAGAAGTTTTCAAAACCGGGTTGATTTCGAATAAAGAAGCATCAATTCCTACATATGCATTGTATAAAGAAGTGATGAATTTTGTAAATTCTTTGAACGCATTTCCTTCAAGACCTAGGTTGAAAGCAATTTTTCTAGCCTGAAAACCTTGAAGACCCAAAGTAGGATCGATCAATTCGTTGTGGATCAAGTGAGGCGTTACTTCAGCAACGTGCTCAATATCCATACCACCTTCAGTAGAATATACGATTGTATTTTTACCTTCGGCTCTGTCTAAAAGAATAGAAACATAAAATTCTTTAGTTTCAGATTCTCCGGGATAATATACATCCTCTGCTACCAATACAGAATTTACCAATTTACCTTCAGCAGAAGTCTGAGGCGTAATCAATTGCATTCCGATGATGTTTTGAGCGTTTTCTTTCAACTTATCCATGTTCGGAGAAAACTTTACACCGCCACCTTTACCACGACCACCTGCGTGAATTTGTGCTTTTACAACCCAAGCCTGAGCTCCGGTTTCAGCAGTAAGTTTTTCAGCAGCAGCTACAGCTTCGTCTACGTTATTAGCTACGAAACCACGTTGTATTGCTACTCCGTACTTTGATAAAATCTCTTTTGATTGATACTCGTGAAGATTCATATTATTTTTATTATTATATTTTAATTTTTAAAGGTTGACAAATTTAATAAAAAGACACGGAAGTTCAAGATTATTAGGATAAAAATTAAAACTTACATGACAATGTCTGAAATTTAAGTCAAAACTGTTTTGTTTTTTTGAAATATATTGTTGAAATTGTTAAATTCTATTCTTTACAAAATAAAAAATCAACATTCCCCAACTTAAGATCATAAACAATCCACCAAGCGGAGTAATCGGTCCTAGAAATTTAAGATTTGCTCCCAAATAATCCTGTAAACTCAAACCATAGATACTGAAAGAGAACAACATCGTTCCTACAATCATCAATATGGAGATCCATTTTTGAGAAGAGGTGTCAAATTTTAAAATGTAACCTACGATCAGCAAGAAAAATGCTGCATACATTTGGTATCTTACGCCTGTTTCAAAGCTTTCAAGTCTTTCTACAGATATAATTTTCTTTAAGGCATGTGCTCCGAAAGCGCCTAAAATTACGGATAACATTCCGTAAGCAGCACCGAAGACTAAAGTAATTGTTTTCATTTTATTGATTTATCTCAACAGGTTTTTAAGCAGCCTGTTTTTATTTATAGTTTAAAATCTTAAATATTAGTGATATTACCCCAATTGCAATGAAGATCCATGCAAATTTTTTATTTCGGGCAAAACCCGGATTTTTTGTTACTTTCAGAAAAATTCCGAAAGCCAACATAAGAGCTGCGACAATAATTCCAAACATTATTGTCCTCTTAATCTGTTAAACTCATTGATAACCTCATGATGACTTACTGTTTTATCTTTGAAGTAGGTTACAAAATGTTGCTTTTCTTCTTCTGTTGCCCCCATTTGGTTTAGAATATTCAGCAAGTGCATTTTCATGTGACCTTTCTGAATTCCTGTGGTCACTAAAGATCTCAAAGCTCCAAAATTCTGAGCAAGCCCTGAAACAGCCAAAATACTCATCAGTTCCTGAGCAGAAGGTTTCCCGAGAAGTGCCAAAGAAAATTTTACCAAAGGATGAAGATTCGTTAAACCGCCTACAACGCCTACAGAAATCGGAAGGTCGATCCAAAATCTGAATATTCCGTTGTCTGTCGTACAGTGTGTTAACGAAGAATATTTTCCTTCTCTTGCAGCGTATGCATGTGCGCAAGCTTCAGTTGCTCTGAAATCATTTCCGGTTGCAATGACAACGGCATCAACGCCATTCATAATTCCTTTGTTATGCGTTGTCGCACGGAAGGGTTCAATTTCGGCGATGGTTACCGCTTGTTTAAATTTTCTTGCAAATTCTTCATTTGAAATTCCACTGTCGTCTTTTAAGTCTTCAATTTTACATGAAACTTCGGCTCTTACTATGCAGTCCGGAGTGAAATTGGAAAGAATATTCATCACTACCTGCAAAGAATTTTTTTCTTCCTGTGTGAAATCTTCTTCCAAAGAAATTTCTTCTTTTAAAGTTTTTCCAAATTGTTCAAGGCAAGAGTTGATGAAGTTGGCACCCATAGAGTCTACGGTGTCAAAGCTTGCTTTTAACTGGAAGTAATTAGACATTTCTGCGGTTTTATCAACCAGTTTTATTTCTAAAATTCCACCGCCACGATTTCTCATGTTTGCCGTGATGCTTTCTGTGGCTTCAAAAAGTTTTTTCTTTAATTTAAAATTAAAAAAATGCTGAAGTTTATGCGATTCTACATCAATAATGAAATGAGTGTGACCTAATTTTTTGGTATTGATAATCGTAGTTTTGAACCCACCTTTATCAATCCAGAATTTTGCTGCTTTTGAAGCGGCTGCAACTACAGAGCTTTCTTCAACGGCCATCGGTAAAGCCAATAACTTTCCGTCAATCAGAAAATTCGGAGCAATTCCGTACGGCATATAAAAATTGGAAATGGTGTTTTCGGAAAATTCATCATGGAGTTTCTGAAGGTCTGCATTTTCATTCCAATATTGATTGAGTATATTTTGATAATCTGTGTTTCCTTCGAGATATTCATTGACGAGCCAGTCAATTTTTCCCTGTTTGGTCAGTTTAGAAAAACCTTCTACCGGTTGATGATTCATAGTAATAAGTTATTTTTTGATACAGAAAAGCGGAATCGACCGTTTACGATTTCACGCATAAATTAATGATGGTAAATATAGTAAATTTGTTTGTGCCTATTGTGGATAAGTTCGTTGAAAAAAGAGTGATATTTCTCAATTTTGGACATAATTTTGTATAGTAAATTAGATATTTATAATAAATTCCAACTTTAATAAATGAATTTTGACCGTCTAAAAGAAAAATTAGAAATTCTCGCCGATGCTGCAAAATATGACGTGTCATGCTCATCCAGCGGAGGTTCGAGGAAGAATAAGAAAGGTGCTTTGGGAGATAGTTCTGCAAGCGGAATTTGTCATACTTATACCGAAGACGGTCGATGTGTTTCTCTTTTAAAAGTTCTCTTAACCAATCATTGTATTTATGATTGTGCTTATTGTGTTTCCCGCAGTTCAAATGATATAAAAAGAGCTGCTTTTACGGTTGAAGAAGTTGTGGATTTAACGATTAATTTTTACCGCAGAAATTATATTGAAGGTTTGTTTTTAAGCTCAGGAATTTTCAAAAATGCTGACACTACAATGGAACGTTTGGTTCGAGTAGCAAAAAAACTTCGTTTGGAAGAAAATTTTAACGGGTATATTCATTTAAAATCAATTCCTGGTGCAAGTGATTTATTGATGCAGGAAGCGGCTTTGTATGCTGACCGATTGTCAATTAATATTGAAATTCCGACAGAAAGCGGATTGAAATTGTTGGCTCCAGAGAAAAACCGTGAGGATATGCTGAATCCGATGAAATATATTCAGAGCGGAATTACACAATACAAAGAAGAGAAGAAAATTTTCCGGAAAGTTCCAAAATTTGCTCCGGCTGGTCAGTCTACGCAGATGATTGTGGGGGCTACTAATGAAAATGATTTACAAATTATCAAAGTTGCTGATCATTTTTATAAAAATTATAATCTTAAAAGGGTTTATTATTCCGGATACGTTCCTGTTTTAGAAGATACGAGATTACCGGCTTTAACGACGGCAGTTCCTATGCTTAGGGAGAATCGGTTGTATCAATCAGATTGGCTGATGCGTTTTTATGGTTTTAAAGCAGATGAAATTTTAGATCCGCATATGCCGTTTTTAGATTTAGAAGTTGACCCAAAATTGAGTTGGGCACTTCGACATCTTGATCAGTTTCCGATTAATCTTCAAAGTGCAGATTATCAGATGATTTTAAGAATTCCGGGAATTGGTGTGAAAACGGCGAAGAAAATTGTTTCTGCGAGACGTTTTCAGGTTTTGACGATTGAGAATCTACAAAAATTAGGTGCAGCGGTGAATCGGGCAAAATATTTCATTGATTTTAATGCGGGAAATGTTTTCCTAAGACATTTAACTGATTTAAATTTGAAAAAATTATTAATTGGGGGAAGTACTTCTAAATTTCAGGATCAGTTTTCGCAACAGTTGACTTTATTTTAAATGTTAAAACACTATTTGTACACATTTTTTCACGAATTTTCATTAATAATTGTGGTTTAAATACCAAATAAGTTCATTCTATCACACTTAAACGCTCCAACTCCAACCCTCCAATCAAAATGACAATCTTACTCTATGATGGCAGTTTCGACGGACTTTTTACGGCAATATTCGAGGTTTTCGAGTATAAGTTTAAAGATGTGGAAATTATTTCAAGAGAAAGATTTCATCAGGAAAATATATTTGCAGAAATTCATGAAGTGATCACGCAGGAAGCAAAATCTGAAAGAGTTTTAAATAAATTAGAAGAAAACATCGGTAAATCTGGAATTCATGAATTGGTGAAAGTTTTTTTATCGGAAGAACCTGATTTAGAGCAAATCATTTTATCTGCGGTAAAGCAATCCATTCAATATCCGAAGGAAAATATTCTCCAAAATTATGCAGATCAGGATATTTTGAGAATAGCTAAGATTTGTAAGTCTGTAAGTCGTGAACGACACAGGATGACGGCTTTTGTACGGTTTGAGAAAATGCAGGATGAGGTTTTTTTTGCCAAAATAGATCCGGATTTTAATGTTTTGCCTCTAATCAGAAAACATTTCAAAGACCGTTATCAGGATCAGAAATGGATGATTTATGATCTCAGGAGAAATTACGGACTTCTTTACGATTTAAAAACCTGTGACTTCTTTTACCCCGAAGAAAAAATTGATCTCAATAAATACCAGCAGAAATTTCATGATGAAGAAAAAAATTACCAGACGCTGTGGCAACGTTATTTTTTCAAAACCAATATTGTAGAAAGGAAAAATTTAAAACTGCACATTCAGCATGTTCCCAAAAGATATTGGAAATATTTAACGGAAAAGAATTGGTAAAAAAATACAGCTTCGAGTTTTATAAATTTAAAATGTAAATTATTACTTAAACAATTTGCTTTAAAATTACAGGATACTAAAGGATGAAAAGTATTGGCAAGATACTGCCGTTATCTGAACTTGTTTTTGTAAATTTGTGTCTGAAATTTTTTACTAAATGAATGGAAGTGCTGTGAAAAAAATTGCAGTTCTTACCTCGGGAGGAGACTCTCCAGGGATGAATGCAGCATTAAGAGCGGTTGTAAGAACTGCCAATTATTATAATATCGAATGTTACGGAGTGAGAGAAGGCTATAATGGTCTTATTCATGATGATTTCCTGAAAATGGGACCCCGTTCTGTAAAAAATATAATTAACCAGGGTGGAACTATCCTGAAATCTGCCCGTTCCAAAGAGTTTATGACCAAAGAAGGTCGCCAGAAAGCCTATGACAATTGCGTGAGATACGGAATTGAAGCTTTGGTGTGTATTGGTGGTGACGGTACTTTTACAGGAGCAAAGATCTTCAACGAAGAATTCGGAATTAAAGTAATCGGAGTACCCGGCACCATTGATAACGATATCTTTGGAACAGACAACACAATAGGTTTCGACACCGCTTTGAATACCGCAATGGATGCTATCGATAAAATACGTGATACGGCAACCTCTCACAACAGGGTTTTCTTTGTAGAAGTAATGGGTCGTGATGCAGGTTTTATTGCACTAAACAGCGGATTGGCAACCGGTGCCTTGGATATTCTGATTCCTGAAAGAAAAGATAGCATAGATGAATTGTTTGCCAATTTCAGAAACGCAGAAAAAACAGGAAAATCATCAAGCATTGTCGTAGTAGCAGAAGGTGAAAAGCTGGCTAACATCTATGAATTGGCAGAGCAGACCAAAACCGAGTTTCCGGAATATGATATTCGTGTGGCTATTTTAGGCCACATTCAGAGAGGAGGATCACCAAGTTGTGCAGACCGGGTTTTAGCCAGCAGACTGGGCTTTGGCGCAGTAACCGGATTAATGGCAGGAGAGAACAATGTGATGGCAGGAATGCGCTCTAACGAAATTGTGTATACTCCCATTGAAGAAGCTATTAAGAAACACAATGAAATCAATAAGGATCTGCTCTTGATTTCAGAAATTTTAGCAATCTAATATTTTATATAATTAAATAAATCAAAACAATTATGTCAACAATCAAAGTAGGTATTAACGGGTTTGGTAGAATCGGACGTCTTGTTTTCAGAGCAATGACTGAAAGAGACAATATCGAGGTAGTAGGTATCAACGACCTTATTAATGCAGAATACATGGCTTACATGTTAAAATATGATTCTGTACACGGCATCTTCCCAGGAGAAGTTTCTGTAGAAGGTAACGATCTTGTGGTAAATGGTAAAAAAATCAGAGTTACTGCAGAGAGAGATCCAAATAACTTAAAATGGAACGAGATCGGTGCTGATTACATCGTAGAATCTACCGGTTTATTTTTAGATAAAGAAAGTGCAACAGCACACATCAACGCTGGTGCAAAGAAAGTTATTCTTTCTGCTCCTTCTAAAGATGATACGCCAATGTTTGTAATGGGGGTAAACCATAAAGAATTGACTGATGATATTAAAATTTTATCAAACGCATCTTGTACAACCAACTGTTTAGCACCTTTAGCTAAAGTAATTCACGATAACTTCGGTATTGTAGAAGGTTTAATGACTACGGTACACGCTACAACAGCTACTCAAAAAACTGTTGACGGCCCTTCAGCGAAAGACTGGAGAGGTGGTAGAGCTGCTCTCAACAATATTATCCCTTCTTCTACAGGTGCTGCTAAGGCGGTAGGTAAAGTAATTCCTTCATTGAACGGAAAATTGACAGGAATGTCTTTCAGAGTACCAACAGTTGACGTTTCTGTAGTTGATTTAACAGTAAGAATCGAAAAAGCGGCTTCTTATGAAGAAATCTGCGCTGTGATTAAAACTGCCTCTGAAGGTGAATTGAAAGGTATTCTTGGATACACTGAAGATGCTGTAGTTTCTCAGGATTTCATCGGAGATAAGAGAACTTCAATCTTTGATAAAGATGCAGGAATTATGCTTTCTCCTAACTTTGTGAAGCTTGTTTCTTGGTATGACAACGAAATGGGTTATTCAAACAAATTGGTTGATATGTTGATTCACTCAGCTTCTCTTTCTAACTAATTAGAACTTAGCTTAAAATAAAAAGCCTTCCTTTTTGGAAGGTTTTTTTTGTTTTTAATCGAAGAATTACTCTCAAAGATCATTATTTTCTTTAAAAATTTCGCCGCTTCCTGTATTGGTTATATTAATGCTTGTAGGAGTAACAAGAGGAATTCCGTCGGCATCAAGACTGCTTTTGATCTTCATCAAAATATCACTTTTTACATAACCCATATTTTCGCCGACTTTCATCCAGAACTTTACTTGAAGATTGAACACCCCTTGTTTTAAGTTGGTGAATATAACTTCCACTTTGTCTTGCTTATCAATATATTCCTGACCTAAAATAATATCATTGATGCTTTTCTGGGCTTTTACAATATCTTCATCCGCAGGGATCTCAAAATCTAAAATAATTTTCCGCTGAGGTGAGGCTGTAATATTATAAAAAGGTGCATTAAAAATCACTTGGTTCGGAATATAAGCTTTTTTACCATCGTCTGTGATCAGTTTTGTCGTCAGAAATCCTATGTCTTGTACCGTTCCGGAATGATTGCCTATCGATATATAATCTCCTACTTTAAAAGCTTTATCAATACCAATAAGTAATCCCGAAAAGATGCTTGAAACCAAATCTTTTAGAGCAACACCGGCAATTACCCCTGCAACTCCCAAACTCCCAATAAATTTCCAAAGGAACCCGCTGAATCCCATAATCTCCAGAGCAATAAAGCATCCCATCAATACGATGATAAACCTAAAAATGCCAATAACGGTAATCACTGATCCTTCTTTTTTACTTTTAGGAAAAAGCTTATGCATTATTTTTACAGCAAGTACACTCAGATACTTACTAGTAAACAGGAAAAATAAGAATACTAAAATTCCCACCACAAGTTTTGGGGTGAGTCTTGCGAAAGCGATGTACCAATTTTGTAAAACTTTATATACGGTATCAACGTAGCTTAAACCATAATCCATAAAGGTATTTTTAAATTTTAAATTAATTTTTAAGCAAAAATTTTGCCAGTTACAAAAAGTCTATTAAATTTGTAGACTAATAAAAACAATATACTATGTCGATCAAACTAGGAGATACCGCACCCAACTTTCAGGCAGACTCATCTGCAGGAAAAATTGATTTTTACGAATATCTTGGAGATTCATGGGGGATCTTATTTTCCCATCCTGCTGATTATACTCCGGTTTGTACAACTGAATTAGGTTATACTGCAAAACTAAAATCAGAGTTTGACCAAAGAGACACAAAGGTAATCGCATTAAGTGTTGATGGAGTAGAAGATCATAAAAAATGGATCAAAGATATCAACGAAACTCAAAATACTGAAGTGCAGTTTCCTATTATCGCTGATAAAGAACGGAAAGTTTCGGAACTGTATGATTTCATTCATCCAAATGCTTCATTAACGGCAACAGTTCGCTCTTTATTAATTATAGACCCCACTAAAAAAGTACGACTGATCATTACTTATCCTGCTTCAACGGGCAGAAATTTCAATGAAATTCTGAGAGTTTTAGATTCTCTGCAGTTGGTAGACTCTCATACCATTGCTACTCCTGCAAATTGGAATGATGGTGATGATGTCATCATCCCGCCTTCTATTACTACTGAAGATGCCAAAAATATTTTTCCAAAAGGTGTTAACGAAATCAAACCGTACCTTCGCTATACACCTCAACCCAACAAATAAGCTTAGATTTTTTATTTATTATATAGTTTAGTTTTAATTTGAAAAAGCGGCCCGGAAATTTTCCGGGCCGCTTTTATTTATATTTTGAAAAAATTATTTCAAGTCGTTTGCAACTTCTCTGCCTTTAGATGATGGAAGATAAATACTGAAACCTACATTAAAGCTGATTCTGGAGGTCAATCCTTCATTTCCAAAACCTGTTACACCGTTGTATTTTACCAGACCTTCAACACCAATGTTTGGAGTGATAAAGTAGGAGTAACCAGGACCTACACCAAAGTCTAAACCTGTTGTAGAAATACCATTCTCTACATTGAATCCGCCAACACCTAAGTTACCTTCCAAAAACCATCTTCCGTGGTTTAATAAATTGTCAACACCTTTTTCTCCCGGAGATAAAAAATAACGTCCTAAAGCACCTACACCGTAAGTAAATTGTGTTGATGCACCTGCACCTGGTTTAGCAAGACCTAAAGTTACATAACCTCCTAAAGCTACATTATCTTTAATAAAATATGCAGCTCTCGGCTGAAGTGTGATATCATATCCAGCTCCTGTATTTAATCCAAAATTACTAGATAGCAAGCTGCTACCCACCATCCAGTTACCTTCCTGAATCTGTGCGTTTGCTGTACCTGACAAACCAGCCACAGCTAAAATTCCTGTAAAAATCAGCTTTTTCATAATTTATAATTTTAATAGTTTAATGTTAAAATATTTTAATATGCAATTTCACTTCAATAAATGTGCCACAGCCTTTGTGTACTCACTTTCAGCAAAAGGGAATGAGAATAGTGAATAATAGATCAATTATAAATTAAGAATTAGATGAATATCAAAATAACGGCAATAATGAGACCAGCCACTGCAAATTTAATACCTCTTCTGAAAGGTCTGCTTTTGGTATTAAACATCCAGAAACTTGAGATGACGAAGAAAAATAGACAGAAACCAAAAAAGGCATTAAGTGGTGATAATGTGTCTTTAGATTGCGATTTGTGAAGCTTTGTCATTTTATCCAAAACAAAGGGTAGTTCTTTCTTTGTATACTTTGCTTGTCCGGTTGCAGCATCATAAGTTCCCTGTTTGAATCTGACTAGATCACCCTCCTTTTTTTCGATTTCAAAATTTTTGATTTTAAGTTCTTTTCCAAGTTCTTTTTCTGAAAGGTTTACTGCAATTTTTTTGTCGATTTTATTTTCCTTTTTTAAAAAGTCGGTATCTCTGTAAATGAGCAAAACACCACTAATTGCATAAACAGCCATAATACCTGCCATAAAAAAACCTAAATAACGGTGAGTTATCCTCATAAAACTTCTGGTGTCTTTGATCTTGTCCATGTTTAATTATATTGTTTTTTAAAATTTCAAAAGTGGAAACTGCAAAAATGCAACTTCCACTTAAATAAAGAGTTATTGAATATCTAAATTTTATAGTTTATAAGTCAGTGTGAAATAATAATTTCTCGGCGTAATTGGGTTTACAGAATAGTTTTCATGTACATTATAATTCACCACATCAAATAGGTTACCTACTTTGCCCTGGATTGAGAATTTCTTCCATTCGTATCCTAGCGATAAAGAAACTGTAGTGTAGTCTTCTAGCTCAAAACTTCTGCTCACATCTTTTCTGGTGATATTTGTAGATTTTGAATCATTCCATCCTGCGATTCTGTTACCAATATAATAAACTCCAATTCCGGCTTTCAAACCAGGGACATAATTGGTGAATTTATAAAATACGGAAGCATTGGCTGTAGTTGCAGGGGTTCTCACCAATCTTTGCTTTTCGACAAATCCTTTTTCCGGGGTATCAATATAAACAGAATTGTTATATGAAAAACCTCCGATAATAGAAATATTTTCATTAGGATTTCCTGTAATATCCACCTCAACACCGCGGCTTCGCATTTTTCCAGCAAGCTCTTTTAAATTAGTATCTGGTGTTTGTACGTTACCTAAAGTATCAACATAGAAGAAATTCTGGTAAAAGTTATGATATAGAATCTGGTACAACGTCACGTTAACTGCTACAGCATTATTCCAGATGTTTTTCTTAGCTCCTATTTCATATTGATCTACTGTAGTACGTCTTATTCCCTGCTTTGGAAGTGTTGCAACTCTGCTTTGAACCTGTGTTAGATTTCCTGAAGTATCTAAATTACTGACCGCATCAGAAGTATATCCTGCATTCGTTGCAAATGAATTGGTATAAGTTACAAATGCTGAAAAGTTATCATTGGGATTATAAACTAAACCAAATTTTGGTGAAAAAGCATTGTCCGATGTAGCTGAATTTGCTACTTCAGTTTTCACATCTGTGGTAAAACGCGTAAGTAAACTTGGCATATTTTCGATATATGACCAGCGAAGTCCTGCAAGCACTTTAAATTCCTTTGTTAAGCTGATAAAATCCTGAGCATAAACACCTATTCTTCTCGCGGTCGTTCTAGTTTTTGTATTTAAAGTAGATTCGGGCATTGCTAAGCTTCCGTTATCCCATGAAGCAGGATCATCCAAAAATAATATGTTGGTAGGAGCCTGTATCAAATTATAAGCATTCGCATCAGATTGTCCGTAGTCTGCATCTGTACCGATCAATACTTTATGATTGGTTTTTCCTATATTGAAATCTCCATTTACATTTACTTGTGCAGAACCATAATTTTGTTCGTTATAGGTTTTGTTTAATGGGGTATTCCAAGATAATCTTGTAGCTGTCGGCGATGCATAAGCCCATTGCACTCTTTCTGTTGAAAAATAATCTTTTGTATAATTTTGATATGACGCAGAAGCATTCAACGTCCATTTATCATTGATTTGGTGATTAAATGTCACATTTGTTGATGCTTGCTGAACATTTTGATATTGCCAGTCGGTTCCAAAAAAAGTGTTTCTGGGTAACCAGTCGATCATGGTGTAGCTCTGGTCTTTATTGGTAATCGAGCCTATTCCGAAATCAGGAGTAAGATCATTTTTCAGATAATCTGCCTCAATAATTAGCTGTGATTTTTCTCCTAAATTGAATAAAAATGAAGGGTTAAAATAATACTTTTCAGATTTCACCACATCGCGGAAACTTTCTGCATATTCATAAGCCCCATTTATTCTGAATGCGACATTTTTTGAGATAGGTCCGTAAACATCTACGGTTGGTTTGTAAGAATTCCAACTTCCTGCATTTAGACCAACGCTACCACCGAAATTAAATCTGGGTTTTTTTGTTACTAAATTGATAATACCACCCGCTGCTGCATTTCCGTATAGCATTGCCGTTGCACCTTTCAAAACTTCCACTCTTTCAAGTCCGCTTACTTCAGGAAAAACTCCGCTGTTGACTCTGGAGCCGTTTTTATAAATATTATCGTTACCAAAAATAAAACCTCTACCACCGAAGCTATCTTGGGAACCACCTCTTGCAGAAGTAAGATAAACTCCGTTTACATTCTGAAGAACCTCGCTCAATTGCTTTGCCTGCTGCTGTTCGATAATCTCATGGGTAACGATAGAAATTGCCTGTGGATTTTCCATTACCGTAAGATTCGATTTTGTAGTGGCCGGCTTCGCTGTATTGGGGTTTCCTGTCTTATGAAGATTCACATCTTCAATCGTTTGAATTCTTATCGTATCACTTTCAGCAGTATATCTCATCTGGGCAGATAATGAAAAAGAAAGTGCAAGAAATCCTAAAGTTATCAGTGGTTTTTTCATTTTTTTATTTAGAGTAGTTTTAAATAAGGGGCAAATGTAAGTATTAAATCTTATTATTTGTAATTGTTCCAAATAAAAATATCTGATTTTTATCATAACCTTGATTCGTATCTTAAACAGAAGGGTTTTTATTGATAAAAGATTATAAATATATTTGTTGAAAATAAGAGTATGCAATTGGTAAAAGTAGGTTTATGTGCATTTGGAATGAGCGGAAAAATTTTTCATGCACCGTTTTTAAAAGAACATCCGGGATTTTTTTTGTCTGCAGTTGTAGAAAGAAGCAGAGAAGATTCTAAAAATTTATATCCTGATGCAACTATTCATCGTTCGGTCAGGGAGATGCTTCAAAATGCAGATATTGAGATTGTTGTTGTAAATACACCGGTTCAGACGCATTTTGAATACACCAAAATGGCTTTGGAAGCAGGCAAAAATGTAATCGTAGAAAAGCCTTTTACAGTAAATGCTACTGAAGCTGAAGAATTGGTAAGATTGGCAGAAAATAAAAATCTCTTCTTAAGTGTGTACCAAAACAGAAGATTTGACCGTGATTATCTGCAGGTACAAAAAATTATATCAGAAGGTAAATTAGGAAATATCAGAGAAGTTGAAATCCGTTTTGATCGTTTCCGTACTGAAGCGAGCGGGAAGGAGCATAAGGAAAATCCGTCACAAAGTGGTTCCGGTTCTGTCCACGATTTGGGTTCGCACCTTGTTGATCAGGCGACACAGCTTTTCGGATATCCTGAAAAACTTTTCGCAGATGTATTTTCAATGAAAGGTGAAGCATTTGCCAATGATTATTTTGAAATTTTGCTTTATTATAAAGATACTTTGAGAGTGAGGCTAAAATCTTCTGTATTTACTAAAGAAGACCATTTTGCGTATAAAATTTTTGGTGATAAAGGCAGTTTTCTACAGGAACGAACAGACAATCAGGAAAATGAGCTCGCAGCAGGCGCTATTCCAATTAACGGAAAAGATTGGATGCAGCCTTTGAAAGAATCTGATGGAATCCTGAATTATTCCGATGAAAATTCTGAATCAATAAGAGTCTTAACCTCAAGCCAGCCCGGAAATTATATGAATTATTATCAGCAAATCTATGAACATATCGTTTTCGGCTATGCGTTGCCGTCGCTTGGTAATGAAGTGATTCAGAATATGAAGATCATTGAAGCCTCTTTGGAAAGTTCAAAAAAAGGGAAAGTAATTGAATTAAACTAAACTATGAAAAAAAGAAGCTCAAGTTTTACAGTAATCGGTCTTCTCTTTGTAGGAATCGGTGTTACGCTGGTCGAAGACAATAAATATTTAAAGTACGGATTCCTGTTATTGGGAACCGCATTTTTACTGTATAGCATTTTTTCGATCATAAAGAGAAATTAATTTTCATTGATAATAAATCGGGCGGTTCAATTATTTGACCGCCCGTTTTATTTATATTTTATAGCAATTAAGCTTCTCCGGAAATTTCCTGAAGCTCGAGCCATCTCATCTCATGGCTTTCCAGCTTGCCGGAAAGGGTTTCTAATTCTGCAGATAGTTTTGCAATTTTATCATATTCTGTTTCGTTATTCAGGTGCTCAAGAACTGTTGCTCTTTTGGCTTCGAACTCAGGAATTTCTTTTTCAATCGTTTCTAGTTCGCGCTGTTCTTTAAAGGAAAGTTTTTTCTTTGGAGCTTGCGGTTTTGGAATCGAAACAGCAACAGGCGTTTCAGCTTTTTGCACTACTGCAGGTTTAGGGTTTTTCTCTTCCAGTTTTACATTTTCCCTATATTCTGAAAAATTACCGGTAAAATCTCTTATTTTTCCTTCACCTTCGAAAGCCAGAATGTGATCAACTATTCTGTCCATAAAATATCTGTCATGGGAAACGATAATCAAACTTCCCTGAAAGTTTAAGAGGAAATTCTCCAATACCGTCAAAGTAGGAAGATCCAGATCATTGGTAGGCTCATCAAAAATTAAAAAATTAGGATTTTGGTATAAGATGTACATCAGATGCAGTCTTCTTTTTTCACCTCCGGAAAGCTTAGAAATTGGCGAATACTGAGTTTGATCGTCAAATAGGAACAATCTTAAAAACTGCGATGCGGAAATTGTTTTACCATTTGCCAAAGGAAAGTTTTCAGAAATATCTTTGATAAAATCAATAACTCGCTCTTCCTCTTTATACTTCAGACCTTTCTGAGAAAAATATCCGAATTTGATGGTTTCTCCGGTTTCAATTTCCCCGGAATCTTTTGGTTCAAAACCTTGAATGATATTGAGTAAAGTAGATTTTCCGGCTCCGTTTTTCCCGACAATTCCTACTTTTTCGCCCCGCTGAAATGAATAACTGAAATCTTTCAACAATAATTTATCGCCATAGCTTTTAGAAATATCTTTAAGCTCCAAAATTTTGTTTCCCAGCCTTTTCATTTCAAAATCCAGTTCCAAAGTTTCTTTTCGGGTATCTGTTTTGGCTATTTTTTCAGTCTCGTAAAAGTCATCCTGTCTTGATTTGGATTTTGTGGTTCTTGCTTTCGGCTGTCTGCGCATCCATTCCAATTCCTTTCTGTAAAGATTGTTGGCTTTGTCGATGGTCGAGTTCATATTGTCTTCACGTATCATCTTGTTTTCAAGATAAGTTGCATAGGCACCATTATGAAAGTACAGATTTTGATCTTCCATTTCCCAGATTATTCCGCAGACTGCATCAAGAAAATACCGGTCGTGAGTGACAAGAAGCAGTGTGATTTTTGCTTTATTTAAATAATTTTCAAGCCATTCCACCATTTCTACATCAAGGTGGTTGGTTGGCTCATCCATAATTAAAAGGGTATGCCGGTGTTCGGCTCTGGTTTCTGTTAAAAGTTTTGCCAAAGCAACACGTTTGATCTGTCCGCCGGAAAGCATCCCCATTTTTGCTTCAAGATCAGTGATTTTAAGCTGAGAAAGTATTTGGGTCATTTCGTTTTCAAGATCCCAGGCTTTGTGAATTTCCATTTCAGCCAAAGCTTTTTCCATAAAATCGGGATCGTCTGACAAAAGTGACTTGTGATAATTTTTCAGAGCCTTAATGGGTGCAGAATCTAAGGTCATCATAAACTCTTCAATTGTAAGGTCAGATTCAAAATCAATTTCCTGATCAAACAATACCACTTGTATATCTTTATTAATGATTACAGAGCCGCTGTCAGCGATTTCTTTCCCCATCAAGATTTTCAGCAAAGTAGATTTTCCGCTTCCGTTTTTAGCAACAATAGCAATTTTGTCGCCTTCATTGATGTTAAATGCTATATTTTTAAAGAGAGTTTTTATCCCGTAAGATTTTGTAAGATTCTCAGCCGCAACGTAATTCATTAATATCCAAATTTTGTGGTGCAAAAATACGAAATATTACAGCTTTTGAGGATATTATATATTTGTAAACTTTTTTAAGTAGATTTGAGAAACTAAACTATAATTATAAACTATGTTAGAAATCAACTTTTTGGCAATACTTTTTGCCGCTTTTATCCCTTTAATCATGGGATTTATTTGGTACAATCCAAAAGTTTTCGGGAAAGCCTGGATGCGAGAAACAGGTTTAACTGAAGAGAAATTGAAAGGTGCAAATATGGGAATGGTATTTATCATCTCTATTATTTTATCTATTATGATGAGTTTTTTCCTACAGATGGTAACCATTCATCAATTTGGTGCGATGGGAATGATCGGCGGTGACGAAAATTTAGCTAAACCTTCTTACACAGCATTCATGCATGATTACGGTACGGCCTTCAGATCGTTTGGCCATGGCGCTCTGCATTCGTTCATGACGGGGATTTTCTTTGTTTTTCCTTTAATTGCCATCAACGGAATGTTTGAAAGGAAATCCTGGAAATATATTTTTATCAATACAGGTTATTGGACGATTACCATCACTATAATGGGCGGAATTATCTGCGGTTGGTATGCTATCGACGGCTTTAATCTGGTAACTCCAAAATAATACAATCTAAATCTTAAATATAGGCTACATTTGTAGCCTTTTTTATGTCTTATACTTTTAAAAAATATAAATCTTCGTCAGAAATTCCGCACAATTGGAATGATGTGATCGGTCGGCATAATATCATGCTGTCCAAAGAATATTTCGTAACATTAGAAACTTCATGTCCCGAAAATATGAAGTGCTTTTATGTTGGCTTTTTTAATGAAGATGAATTGATCGGCGGTGCTTTGTTTCAATACTTGAATTTTATTCAGCATAAAACATTTCAAAAAGATGAAACATTTTGTAATGTGAAAAACTTTACAGCTAAAAAACTCAGCAAAAACGTGATGATTTTGGGTAACAATATGCTGACCGGACAAAACGGATTTTATTTTGATGCTTCGAAAATCACCGTTGATGAAGTAATTTGTCTTATAGATGAGGCTGTCCGGGAAATTCAGAAACAGGAGGGCAAAACTTCACTCATTATTTACAAAGATTATCAGAAGGGTTTTATTAAATATTTTCAAGACAAAAATCACCGGTCATTTTACAGATTTTCAGTGCAGCCAAATATGGTTTTAAGTTTAAAAGAAAGCTGGTCGACTTTTGAGGATTATCTCAACGCGTTTTCAACAAAATATCGTACACGGGCAAAATCTGCAAAGAAAAAGATAATCGGAATTAAAAAGTCTACAATGAATCTTGATGATATCAGGAATCATCAGAAAAAGATGAATCTCCTCTATCAAAATGTCGCTGAAAATGCGCCTTTCAATACTTTTTTTCTTACCGAAAATCATTTTGAAAGCATGAAGGAATCTTTGGGAGAAAATTTCAAAGTATTCGGATACTATCTTGATGAAAAGCTGATAGGTTTTTATACATTAATTCTTAATAATAAAGATATTGACACTTATTTTCTCGGCTATAACAAAGCGCTTCAAAAAGAAAAACAAATCTATCTCAATATGCTTTTAGATATGGCAGAATTCGGAATTACAGAAAAATTTAACAGGATAATTTTCGGAAGAACCGCATTAGAAATTAAGTCGACAATTGGAGCACAGCCCGTGGAAATATTCGGATTAATCAAGCATAATAATTTTTTGATCAATCAGTTCATGGAAAGAATTTTCAAATCATTCAATCCTGTTGTTGAATGGATTCAGAGAAAGCCGTTTAAATCATAATTAATCTAAAGTCATTCTCTTTAACGACCAGATTCCACCGTTATATACATCCAAATCAACTTTGGTATTGATTCCGTACACAATTCCTTTTTCGCTAAACTGCCAAAAATCCCACTGATCATCGGGCGATGGGGTAGGAACGTCATTGTAATTGGCCATCCAGAGCGGGTAATCATCAAATTCGCCTTTTAGGAAATCTTTATAGTAATGATAATAAGTGTAGATGATGGGTTTTTCACCATACGTTTCTTCAACGATTTTACACCAGATTTTCAGATCTTCAATAAGCTTTTTATTAGATTTTCTTCTCGGTATTTTTTCAATATCTAAAATCGGCGGAAGGTCACCGCTCTCCAATTTTACATTCTCAAGAAAATTATTTGCCTGAATGATGGGGTCTTCATCGGCTCTGTAAAAATGATAAGCCCCACGAATGAGATTATGTTTTATTGCCTGCTGCCAAAAGTCGTCAAAATGTTTATCTGCGCTGCGGTTTCCCATGGTTGCCCGCATTACTACAAAGTCAAGCGGTATTGTTTTATTTCCGATGCTTAAGCTGTCCCATTTAATATCTTCCTGGTTTTGATAATGTGAAATATCAAAACCATACGTTTTATCAAGGTTATTACTGATGATTTTTTGTATCCTTAAAGTTTCTTTTTCGCTGTTCTCAAGTTTTTTGTGAGTAAATTTATTAAAGTATAAAGCATAATAATAAGTGATGGATTGCTTGAGATAAAGCCCCGTTCCCAACAATGCAATAATCAGGAGTCCTAATACGATTTTCCGCCGAAAAAGATAATTCTTCCGCCGTGTCTGATGGATGCTTTTAGCAGTTTTTTTGGTGTACTTTTTAGAACTCATAAAGTTTTGCAAAACTAACTTTTTAAGCCGTAAAATACTAAATAAAATAAGTAAATTTGTGTACTATGGAAACACGCGAAAAGATCATCATCATCGGAGGAGGCTTTGCGGGGCTGCAGCTTGCGAAAACATTAAACAATCAAAATAAAAAAGTAATTGTTCTTGATAAAGTAAACCACCACATGTTTCAGCCGCTATTCTATCAGGTGGCATGTGGAAGAATAGAGCCTTCCAATATTTCATTTCCCTTCCGTAAGATTTTTCAGCAATCAAGAAATACACAGTTTCGTCTCACAGATGTTAAGGAGATTATTCCCTCGCAAAATAAAGTGATTACTGACGGAGCAGATTTTACATATGACAGGCTGATTATTGCGACGGGTTGTAAAACTAATTTTTTCGGTAATAAAGATTTGGAAAGTAAAGCTTTTGGGATGAAAAACACCCAGGAAGCCATCGGGATCAGAAATAATATCCTAATGACTTTTGAAAGGCTGATTCTTGAAAAAAGCCGGAGCGATGATGGAAATTGGAACATCGTTATTGTAGGAAGCGGGCCGACTGGAGTAGAATTAGCAGGAGCATTTTCGGAAATGAAAAAAGAAATTCTTCCCCGCGATTATCCGTATATGAATTTTAATAATCTAAAAATCATTCTGGTCAGCTCTACAGAAAAGCCTTTGGCAGTGATGAGCCCCGAAGCGCAGCAGCAATCTGAAAAATATCTGAAGGAGCTTGGTGTAGATTTTATGAGCGGAGAAGTTGTGACAGACTATGACGGGGATAAAGTATTTTTGAAAAGCGGAAAACAGATTCCTTCAAACAATGTAATCTGGGCTGCCGGAGTTATAGGAAATGTGGTTGACGGTTTTCCTTCAGAAAAGCTGATCAGAAACCGATATATTGTTGACAGGTTTAATAAAATTAAAGGTTATGAAAATATATATGCGATTGGTGATATCGCATACATGGAAACTCCTAAATATCCTCAAGGTCATCCGCAGGTTGCTAATGTGGCCATCAACCAGGCAAAAAATCTAGGCAAAAATTTCCTGAAGAAAAATGTAGATAAGTGGGCCGAGTATGAATACAAAGATCAGGGTTCTTTAGCCACCATCGGAAAACACAGGGCTGTTGTCGATTTACCCTTCATTAAATTTCAGGGGTTTTTGGCATGGTACTTTTGGATGTTTTTACATTTAATGCTTATTTTGAGCGTACGAAATAAACTGGCCATATTTTTTAACTGGATGTGGAGCTATTTTAACAAAGATTCGTCCTTACGTCTGATCATTTCCCCAAGTAAAAAAAATAACACGCAGCAATGAGAATTGATATAATAAGCGTACTTCCAGAATTGATGGAGAGTCCGTTCAGAACTTCTATTTTGAAGAGAGCAGTTGATAAAGGTTTGGTAGAAGTACATTTTCATCAGTTGAGAGATTGGTCGATCAACAAACACAGACAGATTGATGACGAGCCTTATGGCGGCGGTGCCGGAATGGTCATGATGATCGAACCTCTGGATAAATGTATTTCTGAGCTTAAATCTCAAAGAGATTATGATGAAATTGTTTATCTGACACCCGATGGCGAAACACTGAATCAGAAAATATCCAATTCTCTATCTATAAAAAATAACCTGATTTTCCTTTGTGGCCATTACAAAGGTATAGATCAGAGAGTTCGTGATCTTCATATTACTAAAGAAATTTCCATCGGAGATTTTGTACTAACAGGTGGCGAATTGGCAGCCTGTGTTCTGGCAGATTCTATCATCCGTCTCGTTCCGGGAGTTTTGAATGATGAGCAGAGTGCATTGACCGACAGCTTTCAGGATGATCTTTTGTCACCTCCTATTTTCACAAGACCCGAATCTTATAAAGGATTAGACGTGCCTAAAATTTTATTGAGCGGAAATTCTGCTAAAATTGAAGAATGGAGACATGAAGAGGCGGTAAGAATTACACAACAAAAACGTCCGGATTTACTTAAATAAGATCGGTTTCAATTACATTTTTATCAATAAAAACCTAATTAGCGATTTTTAACAACATTTTGGCTGGTTTTTTGTTTCTGAGATAAGAATTTTTATGATTATATTCATGAATTATTTAAAATTTTGATGATAATAAATTAACAAGCTTGCGATTATGTTAAATTTTATTGCATATGGATGAAAATTTAATTATGAAATATGGTATGATACTTAAAAAAACAATAAATTTACAGTCTGAATTTAAAATTTGAGTTTTTAAGAGTTGCCCATAGAAAAACGTGTAGATGGAATTGTTTGCTTTTTATAATGTAGAAAATCTATTTTTGCCAGATCCGCCGCCTAATCACAGGCTCGATCCCACAACATCGGGGCTCAAAAACTGGGATGATAGAAAATACAGGGATAAGCTTTTCAAAATTTCTCATGTTTTTCAACTAATGAAAGAAGAGACAGGTATTTTACCATGTTTGATTGGGCTTTCTGAAATTTCAGGAAGAAAGGTTTTGGAAGATCTTGTGAAAATGAGCCCATTTAATTCACAGTACGGAATCGTGCATTACAATTCTATGGACGAAAGAAAGGTAGATGTAGCCTTACTTTACGATAAGTCGAAGGTTGAAATCATAGATTCTGAAGCCATCACTTTTTTCTTTGAAATCGTCGATAAAAACCCTGAAAATTACGATACAACAAGAGATGTATTGTTTTCTAAAGTAAAATATAAGGAGGAGATCATCAATGTTTTTGTAGCGCATTTGCCATCAAAACGTGAAAAAGATATCAATCAGCCAAAAAGGGAATATATTTTGAATGAGATCAGAAACAGAATTCTCCAAATTGTGAATGTGGAAAAAGAAAATGTTATTCTGTGCGGTGATTTTAACGAGAATCCGGATGACGAAAATTTGGTGAAAATCCTTTTCGATGATACCCATCAGAAAATATTGGTCAATCCTTTTCAGGAGCTCTATTCGACTCAAAATTATTCAGCTTTTCATTATAAATCGGGTCTTTTATTTGATCAGATTTTATTATCGCAGTCTTTTTTTGATGATAATAATGGGTCTTTATCATTTTATGATGCTAAAATCTTTAAACCCGAAAAATTGAGAAGCAGACATAAAATGTTTACAGACAGACCTTTCAGGACCTTTGCAGGAACCCGTTATTTGGGTGGTTACAGTGATCATTTTCCTGTTTTTGTAGTATTAAAAAAGTAAATGACAATATAAAAGTAATAATCTAAAATGAAAAACTCAACCAGTACAAGCTATCATTTAGACCCTTTGGATAAAGAAATAATCTATATGTTGATGGATAACGCAAAAAGTTCATTAGCATTTATTTCCAAGCAAGTAGGGATCTCAACCACAGCTGTGCATCAAAGAATTAAAAAATTAGAACATGCAGGAGTTATAGAAAACTCTATTTCGTTCCTAAACCCTAGAAAAATAGGATACAAAGTAGTATCGTATATTGGGATGTTTCTCGATCAGCCAAGTCATTATCCGGAAGTTGTAAAATCACTGAAAGAAGTAAATGAAGTGGTAGAAGCACATTATACAACAGGGAACTATACGATTTTCCTTAAAGTGCTTTGTAAAGATAACGACCATCTGATGGAGATTTTAAACAAGCTTCAAAAAATGAAAGGCGTAACAAGAACTGAAACTTTTATATCTTTGGAGCAAGGTATCTACCGACAACTCAAAGTATAATTTGTAATGAATATTGCCCAGTATTTAGATTCAACATATTTAAAGACACCTTCACAAACCGGGATTTCTGATATAGAAACTCTTAAAAAAGTGAAAGATCTTGCGCAGGAAGCTATTGATTATCAATTGTATGCCGTAATGATCCGTCCGGATTATGTTTCTGAAGTTAAGAAATATATTGATGAGCAAAATTCTGATGTTTTGGTAGGAACAGTCATCGGTTTTCATGAAGGAACTTATTCAGTCAGAGAAAAGTTGGCAGAAGCGATACAAGCAATAGAAGACGGCGCCGATGAATTAGATTTCGTGATCAATTATTCTGAATATTTAAAAGGAAATCTGGAATATGTAGGAGAAGAATTTCTAACGTGCACACAAGTATGCATCGAAAATCATAAAGTTGCGAAATGGATTATCGAAATTGCCGCTCTCACCGACCAGCAAATCGCGGATCTCACGAAGCACATTTCCAATTGGGCAGAAGAAAATTTTTCTGAGAATGATTTATCTAAAATTTTTATAAAATCATCAACGGGTTTTTACGAAACCAGAGACGGAAAACCAAACGGTGCCACGTTTGAAGGTATTAAGATCATGATCGATAATGCTGGTAAACTTTCCGTAAAAGCAGCAGGTGGTGTACGAACTCCCGAAGACGCCGAAAAGATGGTCAGTCTTGGTGTCAAAAGGATAGGAACTTCTTCAGCATTAGCTTTACTTAAAAATGAATCTTCTTCGGAAACATATTAAAATAAACAAACCCATCAAATTCTGATGGGTTTTGTGTTTCTATATATTTTCTGACAACTTTATTCAACCTCCCGGTGGAAACGCTGAAACAGTTTTAAGTATTCTTATTTCAACCAATAACGAAACCTCAAGAACCTGATCCTTCCGGAAAACAAACCTGAAAAAATTTGATTTTAAGTAAAATAAAGTAGTAATTTTAATCTTAATTTTTAAATACAATGAAAAAAACAATTTCAATTCTGACAATTTTATTGATTATGTTATCTGCCAATGCACAAGAAAAACAGACTGTAAAACAAACAGTGAAAAAAGACGCTCAAGCTGTAGAAAATGCTGTTAAAAAAGGAGCCGACGCAACTAAAAAAGGTGTTCAGCAAGGAGCAAAATGGACGGGTAATACCGTAAAAAAAGGAGCCAAAGCTACAGAAAAAGGGGTGAAAAAAGGCGCCAATTGGGTAGGTGATAAAAGTAAAAAAGGCGCAAAAGCTGTAGAAAAAACATATCAAGACGTGAAAACTGATATCAAAAAGTGATTTCTTTTTTCAAGTATAATAGAAATAATAAACCCATCAAATTTTTGATGGGTTTTGTTTTATGTAAATTTGAAACATTAAGAATCATATGCACTTCAGTATAAAAATAATCTTTACCTAAAACTGAATATTAAACCTGGACCTGATATTCCGCGTAAAACCCTTCAGTTTCCTTGATCACCTCATCCATTTCTTCCAAAGAATATACTTCCAGAAACTTTCTTCTGAAGTCCTTGAAATGAGGAATTCCTCTGAAATAATTGCTATAATGCTGTCTCATTTCAATTAATCCCAATTTTTCACCTTTCCATTCTGCGCTCCATTCTGCATGCTGACGAACCGCTAAAAGTCGGTCTGAAATTGTAGGAGCATCAAGATGTTCTCCTGTTGCAAAGAAATGTTTGATTTCATTAAAAATCCACGGATAACCGATTGCGGCACGACCAATCATTATTCCGTCGCACGCATATTTATTTTTATATTCTAAAGCTTTTTCGGGCGAATCGATATCACCGTTTCCAAAAATAGGAATTTCGATATTCGGGTTTTGTTTGATTCTTGAGATGTGTTCCCAGTCGGCCTCACCTTTATACATTTGTCCACGCGTTCTTGCATGAATCGTCAATGCTTTGATTCCAGTTTCCTGAAGACGTTCGGCCACTTCATCAATGTTGATTGAATTGCTGTCCCATCCCAAACGGGTTTTTACCGTTACTGGAAGACTTGTAGAGTTTACAACAGCTTTCGTGAGACGAACCATCATATCCACATCTTTCAAAACTCCGGCACCGGCTCCTTTGCAAACCACTTTTTTTACCGGACAACCAAAATTAATGTCAACCAAATCAGGGTTTACGGTTTCCACGATTCTTGCTGACATCGCCATTGCTTCTTCATCACCGCCAAAAATTTGAATTCCTACAGGTCTTTCGTAATCGAAGATATCCAGCTTCTTTCTGCTTTTTATCGCATCACGGATCAGGCCTTCAGAAGAAATAAATTCTGAATACATCATATCTGCGCCGTGCAATTTGCACAATCTTCTGTACGGTGGATCACTCACATCTTCCATCGGAGCGAGCAAAAGCGGAAATTCCGGCAGTTCTATGTTGCCAATTTTTATCATGGCGCAAATTTACGAAATTCTAAACTTTTGACATTTTGAAATTATCTATTGCTGTTATTGTTACGAAATCAGTCTGAAATTCTCCACTTTTTTATCTTCCAAATATTTCTTCCAGCGTTCTAAAATGGGTTGTTCAAACTTAAATTCACGGTATTCATCGGGTGACATGATGGGGATTCCGCTGATGATCGGGTAGATTCTTTTGCAAGTGTCACAGATCAGTAATCCTTCTATAATATTTTCTGTTTTATCCTGTGAAATGATGGTTAAATTTAAATCTGATATGTCAAACGGACAGCATAATTTTTCTATGGTTTTTATTGTCATTGCTTAATTTTTTGATGGTAATTATTAATAGTTTCTGACGGATTTTCTGCACTCATAATTCCTGAGACAACCGCTATTCCGTCATAATTTAAATGATTTAAATTTTTAATATTATTTAAATCAATTCCACCGGCTAAGAAAATTTTTCCGCTAAAAATGCTTTTCGCTATCTGAACGGTTTCAAAGTCGACCAATTCACAACTGTTGACTGTTTTTGATGGAAACATCGAGCAGAAAGAAATATAATTGAACCGATGTTTTTCAGCATATTCGATGGTTGAAAGATCATTGTTGCAGGTAATTCCAACGATGAAATCACGGTTTATTTCTTTTTTAATTTCATCAATATTTTCAGGGATTTCATTAAAATGAACTCCATCCAAAGAAATTGGCTTTAAATATTCCCAGCGGTTATTGATAATCAACGGAATATTGTTTACTGAAATTATTTCATGAATTTTTAAAAGAATTTTTTCAATATTTTGATCTTCATTAAAATTATCCCAAATCTGAATAGCCGATATTTTTTCTTTCACAATTAAATTTAATTTAGAAAAAAGAATTTTCTCTTCTATCGAAGGATCAATAATCAAATAGATTCCCGATTCTATGGTTTTCTTTTTCATTATTTCCAACCGTTTTTATAAGCGTTAAAGAAAGCTTTCCAGTAAGGATCTTCTTCGAAGTACAGTAAATCATTTGCTTTTGCGTTTTCAATTAATTTGATCCCACTAGATTTTTCGGTAATGGTTCCAACTTGTGTGCACGGAACATGATTTAATTCTAATCTTGAAATGATTTCCGAAGCCTTATCTTTTTTACAAGTAATAATCATCGAACCCGCACCAATGCAATATCTTGGATCCAAAGAAAACAGATTGCAAACTGCTGACTGTACATCGCCAATCGGTAGTTTTTCATTAAAAACTTCGGCACCATTTCCTGATGCAACCGCCAATTCGTAAATCGCTCCTAAAACACCGCCTTCTGTCACATCGTGCATCGCTGTCACGCCTGAGTTTTCAATTTGCACTGCGGCCAAAGCGTCTTTTAAAGATGAGGTTTCATAAAACGAAGCTGAAGCTGAATAGTAAAATTCTTTTCCGATCTTATTTTTAACGGTTTCTGGAAAACTCATCGCGAGAATTGCTGCAGATGAAAGTGCGCTTGTTTTGGTTACTAAAATTGTATCGCCAGGTTTTGCGTATTTTGAAACTAGAATTTTTTCTTTTGGAGCAATAGTAATCAAAGTTCCGCCGCCTGCCATGGTAGAATTTTGTCCTTCGATAAATCCGGTATGTCCGCCGGTGATGGTTACACCAATTTCTTTGCAGAATTGATGGATGTAATTCCAGTAAATTTCAAAATCATTTTTAGATAGGTTTGCCGGAAGATTTAAAACGAACTGTCCGAACATCGGTGCGAAACCTGTCGTCGCCATATCATTCGCCATCAGATGAACCGATAGCCAAGCCGATTCTTCCAAACCCAAAGACGGAATCAAAGACAGCGGATCGCTCGTTAAAGCCATCGCTTTTTCGCCATCCAAATCGACTACAGAAACGTCTACGCCAAATTCAGGACCTACACGTACTTCCTCACGATCTTTTCCGCATCGATGTTTTAGAAAATCTTCAAATTGAGAATGATTTATTTTCCCTAATATTTCACTCATTCCACATCATTTAGCTGAATGTATAAACCAAAGAAATCGCCGACCGGAACATTCCATTGTTGTAAAGGAAACCATTTTGGAAGCCCAGTACATGTCCATTCAACCGTATATTTTCTTCCGACCAAAGCTTTTTCAATAATCTTGGTTAGCATTTTCGGAGTGTAAAAAGTTGCTGTCACATAGAATGGGTTTTTTCCAAACAGCTGCTGTGCTCTTCTCCTTGCAACCTTCGGAGAGTTTCTGTTCATCATTCCCATTGCAATTCCGTATTTGGCAACACGAGCTGCTTCACGAATGACTTTTACAGGATCTTTGTAATATTCAAACGTTGTGATAAATGCCAGTGAATCGAAAGAATGATCTTTAAAAGGCATAAAGTGTGAATCTGCCATCACCAAATCACCATCAAAAAGATGAATTGCCTGTGACAGCATCAACGGCGAAATATCTCCACCGGTTGCTTCAATACCAATATTTTTCCACCAGCGGGTAAATCGGGTAGTGCCACAGCCGAATTCTAACAGTGTTTTTATTCTTTGATCTTTGGAAACTAGCTGTTCCATTACTTTTTTCTGCCAGATTTCGGCACGTTTGTAACGACCTTCATACCACAATTCGTAGGTGTCGGTATGTTCTCGGTTGAAAAACCACTCGGGTCTTCCTTGCCAGTTTTTGTCTTGTTGGGGGATAAGTTCTCCGGAATACTTTGTTACTTCCATTTTATTTTATGTTGATTTATTCAGTTCAGACCACAGATAGGCATGCGAACGAATAAAGCATAAAATGAAAATATTTTAAGCAGACATCCCTACGTTGGCATTATCCAAATCAGGTCATCGGGTATAATCTCAGCCTTGCGGCACCCCGTGTTTATTACAACAAATATAGGAAAATATTAATAATGAGTAATTATGTATCTGACATGTAACATCTAACCTATTTAGAAACTAGCTTTCACCTGCATGCTTCCAATGTGAATTGTACGGTCACCAGAATTTCTTCCTTCATAATTTAAATTTAATTGTAAAAAAGAATTGATTGCCTGCTGTACAAAAACACTCCATACCTGGTTTTTCCCTGGCTTCAAACCGTCGAGCATTTGGTTTCCTACGATGCTGAAGTTGTTCCCGGTAAAATTGTTGTTGATGAAAGAGAAGTTTCCTCTGATAGAAGTCTTCCTACGCTCCCACTGAAGCGTTCCGGTGATGTCAAAAGCTTTCAGAAGTTCTTCGCCGTCCACTCTTTTCTTTTCCCGGTAAGCAGATGAAAATTCTGCCTGTATGGCATCTGTAAATTTGTAAGTTGCTTTCGGCTTTGTTTCAAAATTATTCAGTCGGTAATCTCTCGTAGCAAAAAGCTGTGAGGAGTTTTGCAGATCGTGCACAGAGTTTTCCCAATCGACCCTGAATTCTTTATTAAACCAATATCCGAGATTCACGAAATGGGAAGTCTGATTCCGTTCTTCGTTGCTGAAATTGGCATTGATGAGGTTGTCGTTGGAAATGAATCGATAATTTCCGTTCCAGCCTGATTTTTCAGTTGGATTAAACTGTACCGAAGCTAAAATATTTTGGTTCTTGAGAATCTGATCATCACTTTTTTCAAAAGGATTTAAAACTAAAACTTTTTCTCTTTTAAAATATGAGTTTTGAGAATTTAAAGAAACATTAAAATTCCAACGTTTTAAGAATTTATTTTCAGAATTAAAAACAATCGCAGGATTGACGAATAAAGCTAACTGTAATTTATTTTTGTTGGAAGGAATATACCGCACCGAATTGGTGTAAATCCTTATATACTGCGCCAAATCCGAATATTCGGCAATTTCAAATTCGTCAAGCTGCTGAACGCCGTCACCGTTGTAATCGGTCCATTTGTAAACTCCCTGTCCGTCAGTCACTTTAATGTATTGGAACTCACGCTGTGCCTCCTGTCCGTTTCCTAATTCGTAAAATGCCTGAAGACGCATTCCGTTTTTAAATAACTGTTGATTGTACAGTAGGTTTCCCACAACAAAATCTTTATTCTGATTCATGTCCGCATCTTCATTTTTATAGAAGAATTTTCTGTAATGAATCAATGCATTCAAAGTGGTTTTTTCTGTTTTAATTAATTGGCTTTCCGCCATGAAGCCTAAGATTCGGTTCATATTTTGAAGCCTATTGTCGCGTACCGAGTCATTATCTCTGACATACATTTTAGCCAAAAGCTTGGTTCTCGTACTATCACCGATTTTTTTCTGAACAAATAATTCTTTCCAGCTGAAACTGGTGACATCCATCAATTGGGTTTCATTAAATTTCTTTTCATTATGCTCCATACTTCCACCCAATGCCCAACTTCCTTTTGTGCCGGTGTATTCTGTCGCGACACCACCACGGATGAATTTTGTGTCCTGCAACGTTGCGTTCGTATCCAAGTAAGACAAGTTTCCTTTTGTGAAGAATTTTCCTTTGATCCAACCAAAATCCAGATCATTTTTAATTCCTTTATATGAATCCTGTTCGTCAAGATAGTTGAGACGATAGTTTAAAACTGATTTATTATTCCATTTATTCAAAAAGTTAAAAATAAACCTGTTTTGGGTTCTGCCGCTAAACTCCTGAGCTAAGTTGAAATCTCTCGAAAACTCTACATCATTGATACGGTCAAGAATATGGAATTGTTTGTCGATGTATTGGTATTCAAAGCTTGGCGTTCCTTTCCAGCTGTTTTTTGTAAATGTCTTATTTCCGAAGATTCTTGCGGCGTACCCCAAGTTTTGGTCGGAATCTTTTGACGAAAATAAATTGAGATCGTAATTGCTTAATGAAATATCTGCACCTATTTTTCCATCTTTTAAAAGATATTCAGAATTTACCGTGTAGACCTGGGATTTTTGTGGTGAAGGCAGTTTTCTGACCGCACGATAATCTCCGGAATTTGGTCCCGCATATTCAAAAACACGTCCGTTATTAGTCGTCTGTACCAGTTTATAATCCCCAAGATTAACTCCGAAATAAGTAAATGAAACAGTGTATAACGTTTGAGTAACGTCTGTCGAAAACTGATAGTAATTGCCATTTGGATCCTGGATAAGGCTGTACAAAATTTTGTTGACATCATATTCTGAAACTACTCCGGATGGCGCATACATCAAATTGAGATCATTTCCGGCGTCGGCTAAAATCTGCTCGTCTTCTTTAGATAGATTTAATGCTAAAGGTGCGTTTTTATTGTCATTCTCCATAAACCAGTTGAGTCCGATTCTGAATTTCTCACGCTGATGCTCCAGCTTTCCGGTAAATAAATATCTTGAATAGTTTCGGTTGGTGTAATTAAAAGAAATGGTAATAAAATTCTGCTGGAAGATTGGTCGGAAACTGGTAAAAGTAACCTCACCTGTGTTGTAATTGATGATGTAATCCTGGTTTTCACCACGCTTCATCAAAATTCCATCAATGAAAACCTGTTCTGATCCTGAGATCAAAGTAATAAACTGTTCGCCGTTCTTTCCGGTCAGACGATAAGGTCCCTGGTTGCCTTCAACACCTTGAAAACGTATTCTGTGAAATTCACTTCGTGCAACCCCCATTGAAACATCCACAAAAGTTTTGTTTTCGGTCCCGAATTGTGTCTGAAACTGAAGCCCCATACTTCGCCGCTGATATTTCGCAAAATAATTCTTATCATCTACCAAATCCAAATGCCCGGCTCGCAGAATTGATTTGTCTTTGATGTTAAGCTGCATGTAAATCTTATCAAATTCTTCCAAAGTCTGTGTATATCCATCGGCCTGAATCGGTAGATTATGATCTGAAATACTAGCTAAAACCGTTACATCTTTAGAAAGCCTTCCGGAAATTTGGAGATCCATTGAACTCTGTACGGACTGGCCTTGGTTATTACCAAAAGTGATCCCTCTAATAATGGAGCCTTTAGAATTTAATTCACCTAAAAACCTTTTTTTGTCGTTTTTGGCAAGCACGGCTTCATCTACGATAATTCTATTGCTGGTCTTCACAAAATCCATTGTGTCTTTTGCGAAAATGTCCTGTTCAAGCCTTACTGCAAGTATGCTGTCTTTTTTTAAGCTGTCTTTAGGAATGTTAGGATTTTTCCACGAGAAAATTTGAGCATTATACAAGGATAAGCTCAAGAAAAAAACTAAGAATATCAGTATAGAATTCCGCAAGTTTTTGAAAATAAGTGGTAAAAATAGCTAAAAAATGCGAACAGTAGGCACTTTAGTGTTATTAACAAAAAATTAACCTTAATATTGTTTCAAATGTAAAATTTGGCTTAATTTTGCGGTATAAATTATTAATAATAAAATTTAAGTTATGAAAAAAATCTTTACAATCGTAAGTGTTTTTGTGATAAGTGCAATTTCGCAGGCTCAAAGTACTTTACCATATTATGACGGTTTTGCTTACAGCGGAACAGCTTTACAAACTCAAACAGGATGGACAGCCGCTAATACAGGTGATGATATAGCAATTGTTTCTGGTAATCTGTCATCAACTTCCCTTCCTGCTCCAACTGGAAATAAGATCAGTTTTGCAGGTGCAGGTATTGATGCAGGTCTTACACTTAATGCTATTAGCACCGGTACAGTATATTATTCTTTCCTAATAAATCCAATTTCAATGGCAGGAGTTACAGATGCAAATGGCGGGTATTTAGCATATTTCAACCAAAATACTACTAATTTTGGAGGGTCATTGTGGACCAAGCGAGTAGATGATAATACTTTACAGTTTGGATTAGAAGTACGAACTGGCACCGCAGCAAATACTACATGGACTGGCAACTATGCTGTAAATCAAACTTATCTAATTGTGGTTGCATACACATTTAATGCTACAGGAACTAGTGATGATACTGTTAAATTATGGGTTAATCCAGTTACTGGGGGAAGTATTGAACCTACACCAACTATTACTGATACTCATACAGGTACAGATCTAGTGAATATTGCAGGCTTTATGTTTAGACAAGATAGTGCTACAGAGACTCCAAGTGTAGAAATTGATGAATTAAGAATAGGAACAACTTGGGCTCAAGTGACGCCTTCAGGTACTTTAGCTGTTTCAGATCTTAACAAATCAAAATCAAACTTTGTAAAAAATACTTTCGTTAAAAACGAAGAAATCACTTTCGGTTCGGATGTAAAAGATATTAAAATCTATACTCTTACAGGTCAGGTTGTAAAAACAGCTTCTGTAAAATCTAATGAAACATTAAATGTTGCTGATTTACAAAAAGGAAATTATATCGTTACAGGAACTATAAATAATCTACCTGTTTCTCAAAAGATTTTAAAGGATTAATTACTCTATAAATATCTTATCAAAAACCATTTCTTTCTGAAATGGTTTTTTTGTTTTTCATAGATAAATACTATTAATAATAATTTATCTATAATTATATATGTTTATATATTTTGGTATAAATTTTGTTAATTTTTTATCGAATCAACCAAATATTACCATTATGAAAAAAGTATTTACTTTTATCGGACTCGTTTCGATAGCAGCATTTTCTGATGCTCAGATTGTGATTAATGAAATTTATACAGGCGGCGGAATTCTAGGAGCTACCTTAACAAATGATTTCATCGAATTGAAAAATATTGGGAACACAACAGCTTCGCTTAATGGAGCAACAATTCAATATGGCTCGGCAACCGGTCCGTTTACCCAATACCATACTTTACCCAGTATCACCTTGCCACCGGGACAGACCTATCTTATTCAGGAAGGTTCTGATGGCGGCGGAATTATCAATCTTCTTAATCCTAATTTAATTGTCAATGTAGTACTTAATTTAGATGGAAGTGGCCCTGTCGCAGGTGTAGGCTTAGCAATCGGACTTACCTCGGGAAAAGTTGCTCTGGCAAGTAACACAACACCGGTGACTGGCCCTACTGCATCCAATGTTTTAGATTTTGTAGGTTACGGTTCGGCTAATCAATATGAAGGCTCAAGTGCGGCTCCGTCACCAACTATTCTGAATTCAATATCAAGAATCACCGGTGATACCAATAATAATGGTATAGACTTTACGGCCTCTCTTGCATCACCACAGTCCGGAACTTTAGCGGTGAACGATGTATACAACACTTCTGTAAGATCCAATTTTATAAAGAATACATTGGTGAAAAACAATGAGATCGTCTTTGGATCTGATGTGAAAGACCTGAAAGTATATACCCTTTCTGGTCAGCTGGTAAAAACAACTTCTGTAAAAGCTAACGAAACGCTGAATGTTGCAGAATTACAAAAAGGAAATTATATAGTGACAGGAACCGTAAATAACCAACCCGTTTCTCAGAAAATTTTAAAAGATTAGATTCAATTTAAATGAATAGAGAGCTGTCAATCGACAGCTTTTTTTTGTTTAATACCAACCTCTTCTCGCAGCATTAATAATAGTGCTCAGATTAAGAATTAAAGTATATCTGATGCGTTTGCCATAATCTTTAAAGCCCGGTTCAAAGCCCAAAGATGATTGCACAGGAAAATAAATCTCAAGAAAATCGGGGATCAGTCTTACTTTTACGCCGCTGTCCCAGATAAACTGCGTAGGATTGTTTTTATTTTTATAAATTCCGGCATCAGCATAGATGTGGAAAATTTTCCATACGCTTGTATCTACATTAAATGAGGTAATCCATTTATTCACCGTCCCCGGAATAAAAGATTTAAAACCGCCATCAGCCAAAACAAATTGCTGTGAGAGAATTCCGCCTGTTGCACTTTGTCCCAGAAGATTATAAGAAAAAGAGTAATCAGAAACTCTGGAAATTCCGTAATCAAAAGTGTTGTTACGAGTTTCATTTCTGGCAAAATATCCTGCAAATAATCTTAAACTCAATTTCTGCCGTGGTGCAAATTCCCATCGGTAAAAAGCTTCGGCCGTGATTTTATTAAAATCCTGCATCGCCTGAGTACTGATACTGAAGCTTTTCTCATGAATCATCTGATTGTCGGCATATCCGTAGCCCAATGACCATAGATTGTATTGATCGTAATCACGGTCTGCTATCATTTTGGCATTCAGATCCCTCTGAAAATAATTATAGGAAAAGCTGATGCCGCGGCTCACAGTACTTCGTGGGTCTTTTCTAAAATTTATATTAGAATACAGTGAAGCTTTTTGGTATGCTAAATCATAGTCGTAATGAAAATAAGAACCCGAAACCCCAAAAGTCAGACTTCTGATAACGCTTTCCGCAGGAAGAAAAGAGTAGGCCACCGAACCAGAACCGGTGAGTTTCCCCGTTCCTGTACTGAAAGATGGAGTGATAGAATATAAAAACTTTTGATCAAACAAGGACTGATTTTTAAAATTCATACCGATCAGAAATTTATCATAGGTATTGGTGAAACGTATCCTGGGATTCAGATAAATTTCATTAAATTCCGGATTGGGGATGTCTTTGATCAGTTTAAATTTAATTTTTTTTGAATTTGAAAATAAACCTTTTGTGTACAAAAAATTGTCACGATAATTTGCCTCCGGGAAAATATAATCATCATTTAATGTGATCTTATAGATGTTTTCCGCAGGAAGATTGACGGTTTTTAATCTTTCATTTTTTTCGGTTTCTATCCAGTAAGATTTTATTTCGCCATCTTTGGTTTGGGTTTGCAGCTTAGCAGGAATGGCATCATCTGTATTTTTTGCAATTCTGATCTGTAGTGAATCATCTTTTGTTTTAAATTTTTTGAGCTTAAAATTAACCCTGTTTTTATGTTTCAAAAACTGCGCTAAATAATCTGTAGATGAGTCTTTTTCTGAAAGCTGTTTTAGAAATTCTTCAGGATTGATCTGCTGATCTTTGTTTTCTGCAATATATTTTTTAACTAAATCATTAAAGTTCTCTTCACCCATTTTATCAGCAGAGAAACTGAAAAGGCTTCCCATTTCAAAGCTACTGATAGCCATATCATTAAAATTACTCAAAGCTGAAAATGGCTCATCAATTTTTTGGTCAAGATTCTGTGACATGATGTATTGATAAGCCAAACCGTAACGGTCGAGCAACTTCACATCTGAAGCATGAAACCATTTTAAAGGTTTTATTCCAAACAGGCTGGTTTCAGGTAGATTGCCTAAAAGTTTTGCTTCTCCGTAGAATTTTTTGAGATACTGACTTTCCAAATATGATTTCAGTCCGTTCTTAAACCAATGATGGTCTTGTTTATCGGCAATAATGCTTTCGTCTAAAATTTTCTTCGCAATAATTCCAAAATAATCAAGATCTACCTTTTCGGCATCAGTAAAAAGTTTGAATTTAAATTTCCAGAAACTGATGTCGTTATTCCCAAAAAAATCTTCTTTAGCCCTGAACTTATCTGAAATAAATAATCTTTCCGGTACAAAACCTATTTTCTCTTTGATAAACCTTAGATGAAGCGGAAGGAAAAATTCTAAATTCTGAATTTCCTGCGGGCTGATAGCATACCCGAATTTGATCTCAGTATGAATGTCTTCCGTATTTATTTTGATCGCTGGGAACTCATTTTGCGAAATGATAAATTCTGGATCAGAATCTAAATATCCTTTAAAAGAGTTGATATTAGCTTGAGGCAGATTTCCTTCTACAAATAAATTACCAGGAACGTCAAAATTAATTTTCCAATGGGTATTGAAATTTACGGATTCTTCGATGTCGTTATAATTTCTTTTAGAAGTGTTGCTCGGATCGAAGTGATCGGGAACAATAAAGAAATATTTTAAGGCAATGCTGTTTTCCGAAGTTCCGTAGCCTGTAAATTTTTTATCAGGAATCTGCACCTTATACTGAAGCTGCAATTTAATGCTTTCACCAGCTCGCAACGGCTGATTTAGAACAAAAAATAAATTTTCTTCAGAGGCGTCATTTTTAGAAACAGTTTGATTATTATCGCTGTCAATTTTTAGAGTTAAAATCTTACCGAGGTCTTCAGGTTTGGCAAAATGAAGAGCATTGTTTCTATCTTCGAGTTTTCTGTATACCAGAGAAGTTCCGCGTTTGTTGTAAGCAGCTGCCCAGTTGAGGAGTTTTATACTGTCCAAGGGTTTTTCAGAATGATTATGATAGATAATCTCCTGACTGACCTCAAGTATCTTCCTGTCCGGAGATAATTTTGCGGATATAGTGATGCTGTCTTTTTGTGCAGAAACCTGTACAATTCCCCAAAACAGAATAAAACAAATGCTAAACTTTTTCAATATCGATGACAAGTACCAAATATAACGTAATTTTGATTATAATTTTGAAGAATTTATGTTATACCATCTTCTTGTCTAGAGAATCTAAATAGGCTTTCCAACCTTCATTTTTGTAAGTTGCAGCAGCTTCTCCGGGTTGCTCAGACTGATAAATTCCTCTTCCAACAATGACAAAATCGGTATGCAGAGTTTTGAAAACGTGTTCCGGTGTATTGTATTGTTGTCCTTTGCCGTCCCCGGAATCTGCTAAATTAACACCAGGTGTAAATAATAAAATCTCTTCCGGAATTGCATTTTGAGAAACTCCACCAATCACATTGGGATGAGACAGGGCAATTTTTAAAGCTTCTTCTCTGTAACTGTTTGTCGTTAGAGTTCCTTTTGAAGACATTCCGATGATCGCAACAACACCTACATTTTTGAAACAGTCTAAAGATTCAAATCCTCCGATCACCTGAGAAGTTACAAAATCTGCCCAATCTGTAATTCTGAAAACCCCGCTTGTAAACTGAAGTCCCTGCGTATTTCCAATGTCGGCAAATTTTCTGTCTTCCATCAATAAAAACTGATGTTTTGTTGCCAGTTCCTTAAGTGGAACGATGGTATTCTGATAATCAAAATCAGAAATAATATCTATGTGGGTTTTTAAAGCGATAATATGCGGACCTACTTTTTCCGCCAGTTCTAATAATTCCTGTGTTGTGGTAACGTCGGCAGATGCAATAAGATTAGATTCTTTTGCCAGAGCAATTTCTAATAATTTTTTTGAAACAGAATGTTGAGCAGTTTCAAATTTTTCTTGATAGGAAAGTCTAGTTTTTTCTTCAAACTGGATGTGATTTCCGGCAAGAAAATCCTGAATTCTCTTCACTTCATCGTCAGAAAGCTCACCTTCTTCCTGAAGAATGGTGCAAACTTCTGAAATATTAAAAAGTGTATGTACTCTGTATCCTTTACTTTCTAAAAGCTGTTTACCCCCTTGTTCTCTGTCTAAAACGACAACAATATCGGCAACTTTCAGATCTTCCTGCTCAATTTCAGCAATTGTTTCTACTAAAGATTTCCCGGAAGTGATCACATCTTCTACCAGAAGACAGTTTTGCCCCTTCTGGTAAATTCCTTCGATCATTTTTTTGGTTCCGTATTCTTTGGCTTCTTTTCTTTTAATAATTAATGGAATATAACTTTCAAGAGACATTGCAGTAGCCATCGGAAGAGCAGCGTAAGGAACTCCACAGATCAGGTCAAAATTATCCAACGGAAGCATTTCCAATAAGTAATTTGCTAAATTTTTCAAAATTTTAGGATCTGAAGCTAAGGGCCTTAAGTCTACATAAAACGGACTTTCGATCCCACTTTTTAGTGTAAATCTTCCGAATTTGATGATGCCGAGTTTGTAGCACTCCAAAAAGAATTCTTTTTTACTTTCCATTATTTTTTATTAGATAATTGCAAATTTAAGGATTTGAAAGGGAACTGGGAAATGTGTATGAATATAGATGATTTATTTTCTGATTCATACGAATAAAAAAAACCATCCTTTCATGAATGGTTTCAATTTTATTTCACAATTTCGGCATCAATTATCTTGGTGTCGTTTGTGCTGTATTTACGTTCGGCTTCCCAAAGTAAAAATTTGTCAACTTCCTTAATCAGTTTAGGAATAGCTAATGATAAAACTGCCAAGTCATCTAACACTCCGATTACAGGAACTGCAATCTCAGGCAGGAAATCTATTGGAGAAATCACATACAAAAGGCCAATTAATGGTAAGATAATGTCTACCGACCTCATAGGATATGCTCCTTTTCTCCACATTTTCACCATTCTGAAGATGTCTGGAATTTTTTTTACAAAGCCTTTGTGGCTGATAGCCTCTTTGGCTAAATTGAGTTTTGAATATTTCATTTTGTGTTTATTTTAAAAAATAATTTTAACCCTTTCAATTTCGCAAATACTATACCAACTAATTATAAAATTAAGTTAAAAGTTATTTAATGATATTATCAATAAATTGATGTTTAGCTTCTGAATCCCAGTCTGTAGCCGCATCTTCTTTAATGAGAATTCTACCGTTTTCATTGAGTAGGAACGTTGTGGGGAAAGCTTTAGGAAGTATTTTTTCAGAAATAGGGCTTTGTGCAATGTATACGGGAACTGTATACTTATTTTCTTTCAGAAATTTTCTTACCGCCGGTTCTTCATCTTTCATGGCAATCAATACAAAATCAATGCTTTCTTTTCTTTTATCATAAAGTCTTTGGATGGAAGGCCATTCTTTTCTGCAAGGCGGGCACCAAGTACCCCAAAAATTTAAAAAAACAGGTTTATTCCTGAAGTTTTTCATATTGGTACTCGGAACATTTATTCCCTGAAGATCAATATCGTAATCATCTGCTTCAATATGCACGGCATTTTCTATGGTGGCAATCGGGAAAAACATGTCTTTCAGAGAATTTCTAATGCCTGGAACAAGAAACACAGCTCCTAAAACGACAAAAATAATGATGTAAGTGATTAATTTTTTCATAATAATTCTAGAATTTCCTGAATCGAATCTTTTCCTCTGTTTCTGGAATAGTAGATTTGAAGATCATTGTAAAATAATTCTTTCGTATATTCTTCAGGATTTGCTTTGTATTTTAACAACAACTCGTGTCCGAATTTTGGTCGCGGTCCCCAAGTATTTTTCACGTTAAAGTCTTTATCTAGTATAATAACTTTCGGGATAGACTGCGTTCCATTGGTCAAAAATTGATCAATTAAGCTGGTGTCGCTGTCCCTCAGGAAAATTTTCACTTCATTCTGACCTTCAAAAAATTTCACTAAAGCAGGAACCGTAGCGCTTGCATCTCCACACCATGCTTCAGAAATAATTAAAATCTTTCCGTCAAAATTTTTAGACCTCAATTCGTTCAGTTGCTCTTCATCGATGACAAACTTTTTCAGCGTTCTGTCCATTCTCTGGATGCCGAGTTCATAATATTGCTTATACTCAGTATCTTTATGGTTTTCAGGATTAATGAGTCTCTGATTGGCAATTTGAAGGTACTCTTCGAAGCTGATTGCTTGGTTCCAGTAATTTTGCATTACTTAAATATTTATGTTTAAAATTGATTTAAATTTCTCGTTTTGCTGATCAGATACAGATCCGCCAAAACAAAAGCCGCAAGACTTTCCACAACAGGCACTGCTCTCGGAACAACACATGGATCATGCCTTCCTTTCCCATCGACAGTTACTGCATTTCCATCTTTATCTACGCTTTCCTGCGGTTGCAAAATTGTGGCAACAGGTTTGAAAGCAACCCGAAAATAGATGTCCATTCCGTTTGAGATTCCTCCCTGAATTCCACCGGAAAGGTTTGATTTTGTCGTAAAATCTGTATTGAAGGCATCGTTATGTTCGCTTCCTGTCATTTTTGCACCGCAAAAACCACTACCGTACTCAAAACCTTTGCAGGCGTTGATATTCAGCATTGCTTTTGCCAGTTCGGCCTGTAATTTAGAGAAAACAGGTTCGCCAATTCCTACAGGAACATTTTTGATGACACAGGTAATTGTTCCACCAATCGTGTTGCCTTCTTTTTTGATTTCTTTGATTTTTAAAATCATTTTTTCAGCAGTTTCAGTATCCGGACAGCGAACTTCATTGCTTTCTGTTTTAGAAAAATCTAGAGCCTGATAAGGTTTTTCGCAGAAAATTTCTCCAACAGAAGAAACGTAAGCGTTGATTTCAACATTTTTTAAAAGTTGTTTCGCTAAAGCTCCCGCAACGACCCAATTGATGGTTTCACGGGCAGAAGATTTACCACCACCACGATAATCCCGGATTCCGAACTTCTGGTCATACGTAAAATCTGCATGACTTGGTCGGAAAGATTGTGCGATGTGGTCGTAATCTTTCGACTTCTGATTTTCATTTTCAATCATAAAGCCAATGGGTGTTCCTGTCGTTTTTCCTTCAAAAATCCCTGAAAGAAATTTTACTGTATCACTTTCTTTTCTTTGTGTAACAATGGCTGATTGGCCGGGTTTTCTACGGTCTAATTCGTACTGGATTTTTTCTAAATCAATTTCCAAACCTGCAGGAAAATTATTGATGATTCCGCCATACGCCAAACCGTGACTTTCACCGAAAGTCGTGAGGCTGAGCAGATTCCCTAAAGTATTGAGCATAGTACAAAATTACCGATTTTTATCGGGATAAGAAAGTCTTTGAATAGTTAGAATTTATATTGTTTTTTAATTTCCTCTGTGATTTTTTTGACCTGTTTTTGCTCTTGCAATGTCATTTTTTTTGAGACAAAACCTTTACGCATATTGTTTTTATCAATCAGCTGTGGAAAGATTCCGGCTTTTTGGTAATCAAAAACAAAACTTGCTGAAATTGCAGGAACCGGTGTATCAAAGTTGAACGGATATTTTTCTGAAACATTAAAGTTTAAATTTCCAACTTCAAAAGAATGGAATTTTTTATATTCGTATATAGAAGGTTTGTACCATTGTTTTTCTTCAAATTTCCCCATAAATGATAACATTCTGTAACTCGGAATAAACTTCACAAGGACCGTAGGAAAAGTCATGAATCCAATAACTATTATGGATAAAAAAGAAAAAATTAAGATTGATTTTTTTTGATTAAAATAGGTATAAAATATTACAAAAATAATCACAAAAAAAACATCAATAAAAAATCTGTACTGTGCTGAAAATAACAAAACTAAAACACTTTTTATAATCAATGATATACAAATGAAGGTAATGATTTTGTTTTTTTTGATGAATGTAAAAACGGTAAAAATGACTAAACTTAAAACAAATGCTATATTAATTACAGATTTAATTCCATCAAGAAAAAGCCAGTTTTTGATATAATCAAGAGCAGAAAATTTCTGAATTTCTGCAAAAGTATGTTGATTGTCATAGGTTTTTTGAAGAGCATATTCGGAAGAGGATTTTAGTAATTCTGCATCGGGTTTCCAGATGAATCCAAAGTCGATTACCGGAACAGGAAATATCGGATATCCGAAGGTCCAGATGTTTTTCATGAAAAATAATAAAAGGATAAAAATTCCGGGAATCAGAGTTTTTAATGTAGATTTAATGATAAAGACAGAGTAGAGCAGACTTAAAATAGGCAGCCAAATCATTGTGGGCTTTATTGCAAAAATAAATAGTGAAAAAGCAAAAATGAATCTTGTGTTTTTATCGCCTGATAAAATTTCATTTAATAAAATCAAAGAAAATATAATTACCGGCAGATCCGGACTTGGTGACTGTGAAAACAACAATAAAATAGGTAGAAAGCATAATTGAAGCCAGCTCTTTTTTTCGATAATGTAAATGGAATAAATTATAAGCAGAACAGCATTTATTCTTAAGAAAGGATCTGCAAAACTTGAAAATCCCGCCTGGAAAATATGCCACAAAGACATTTGACCGAGTACAAGATCCAGATTTGAAATACCTTTTACCAATCCATATTGTTTCAGCCATTCTATACTAGGCAAATAATATCCAAAATGATCTAATATGTAAGGATAAAATGAACTGCAAAAAATAATTATAGCCGAAGTTATTGCTGACAAAACATAATTTTCCTTTGTAAACTTATATATTTTCAGGTAGAGCTTTTCTTTAAAAAAGCAGAATAAGCCAAATAAAATTGTAGGAATTTCAACATTTAGATTTAAAGGAATAAAAAATGCAAGAATCGTCCAGATCACGCAGATTCCAAAAATCCCGGATGTCAGTTGTCCAGAAATTCCCTCAAATATCTTAGCTTTAAAAGTGCCTTCAAGAAATTTTCCCCAACCTAAAAGGGTAGGTATGATTATTATTGTTGTAAGAAGAATAAACAGCATAAAAAAAGATTGCTTAAAAATAAGCAATCTTTTATTGTTTCTGAAATGATTATCTATTTAGGCTGTACTCGCCCACTTTTTCTATCCTGTGCTCTACCTAATGTATACCCGGTTGCGGCACCAATAACTCCACCTACTACAGCACCTCCACCACGGTTTTTTTTGTTAACAATAGCACCCAAAGCTGCCCCACTTACGGCACCAATCGCGGTACCTTTAGCAGCTTCACTGATTCCTTTTTTCTGCGGTGCAGTTGTTCCTGCAGAACTTCCTCCGTTGTTAGCAACACTACCGCTGTTTGAACTTGATGATCTGTCTCGGTATATTGTTTTTGTTTCTCGTATTACTTGAGGCGAAGCAGCTGCAGCAGTTTTAGCTTTCTGCACCTCAACAAGGCTGTCTGCTTTTTTCTGAGCTTCGTATGCGAATCTTTCTTTTTCAATTGCCAGTTTTTGCTTCTCTATATCAAGCTGTCTTGCCTGAAATTCCATTTTTTGTTGTTCTAAAGATTTTTCTGCAACCTGGTCATCTTTCTTACAGGCAGTCAGTGTAATCACCGACAAAATTCCTGCTAATACTATATTTTTCATATGTGTAAATTTTAATTATTAATAATGTCATCGTATTGCCAGTTTTATTTGTAATTAAGCCTAGCTGATTACGTGTAAATAATTCAATTTTTCAAATTCTACCAAACCCAAGTTAGTCTGATGTTGTGGTATGTTCAATTATGAAGCCAAGTTTTAGTTAAGAAAATGTTAAAATGTAAAAAACAAGTGAATAAGGTAATGAGAGAGGGTACTATCGTTTTATGATATTGTTTAAATTTCAGTTAGTATTTTTATTATTGCCCATTTCGGAAGAATGCATTATTATTGTTTGAAAATGATTTATAAAGAAAACGAATGGTCAATTTATATCGTAAAATAGCAATTATTGAAGGTGTTTCTTATCTGATTTTATTATTTGTTGCAATGCCGTTAAAATATCTGTTTGATATCCCGGATGCTGTAAAGTATTTTGGCTGGATACACGGCGTTTTATTTCTCGTTTTTATAGGGATTCTCATCATCACAGCATTTCAATACAAATGGAGCTTAAAAAGAGTTATAGTTTATCTAATAGCATCAGTATTGCCTTTTATACCATTTATATTAGACAAGAATTTGAAAAAAGAATATACGAATACGTCTGGCTATCGTTAAATAAAGCAAAAGTTAGCGTAAGAATATAAAAAAAACCCTAAACTCTGAACATTCAGTAGAATAGGGTTTTGATGAGGTACCTAGCGGATTCGAACCGCTGTAGATGGTGTTGCAGACCACTGCCTAGCCGCTCGGCCAAAGTACCATTTTTAAGTGGTGCAAATATAGAAGATTTTCTAATTCAAAGCAAAGTTTTTAAGCGATTTCTTTCTTTCCAAGATCTTCAATATCTGTTCTTACCTGTTTTTCAGCCTCATAATTTTTGATGCTAATTACACGTGTATCACTCCAGCTGTCATGTAATCCAGTTTCTCCAAAAAAAGACAGCTGATCAATCAAGATAATCCCTCTAGTAATATTTCTAATGAAAAAATTACTTACTGAGGGTTTGCTGCCGTCAATCATGATTACTTTTGTTCCTGTAATCAATTTTCCTAAGCTTCTGCCTCCTGTAACAGATTCGATGATAAAAATGTATACAACATAACATACAATACTTAGAAGTCTGTCGGTGATCGAATTGATATTGCTTATCCAAGAATTAAAAGCTGGACTTATCGTCAAAAGCATCAGAAAAGCACATGTAAATAAAATGTAAAAAGTAAAAAGATCTACAAAATAATTGGCGAATCTTAGTCCCTTTGAAGCTTTGTTGTTTTCTACAATTTTTAAATGTTTTCTCATCGTTTATTTATGGTTTTAAGTTTACAATTATTTAAAATCCTTTTAAAGTAAGTCTCAGATTTGCATTCGTATCGATCACAGCTGTAATTCCCGAATTATTTAAAAGAATCTGGTGAGGCTTAAGATTTGAAACTTTACCTGTCATCTTTAAGCCTTTATAATATTCTTTGTTAAATGCTTCTTCTATACTTTTCTTTGATGAAATTTCAAGATCAGATGTTGGAATCCCGTATTCATCTTCTATCATTTTCACAATTTTTCCTTTGAAAAGAGAAGTTGCTAACTTTTGAATAATATTGGCTGTCCTTAGTTTAAATTTTGTATCTGAAAGTACTATTTTTCTTTTACTTTCATCATAAGCGGGAATTCCCGAAATAAAAGCTGTTCCGTTCACATAACCTTCCGTGTCAGCTTCTATCATAATTCGGTTGGCTTCGCCGTATACTTTGATATTCGTGATTTTTACTTTAGAATCTCTGACGTCAAATTCTTTATTCAGAAAAGTTTTTTTTGCGATATTCGTTGCTTCAGAAAACGGAATATTCGCAGTGGTCTGCAGGACAAATTGGTCTGCCAAAAGAGGAATAAAATTAAAATTCATCACGGCTTTTGCGGGTTGCGAAGCTTCAGGTTTGGTTCCGGTGTACGTTTCTGAGAAAATATCGATTCCGATAGTGGTGTCGATTTGATTTCCGTAGAATTTAAATGGAGTAATATTGACGTTGATCGGCGTGATTTTGAGCCATGTATTATATTCTTCGGAGATGTTAAAGGGTTGAGAAAATGCATTCCAGGCCAGAACTGCATATTGCTGAAAATTGAGTTGTGAAGCCATTTGCTTATCAATCGTTTTACAGAAATTGTATTGCTGTTCTTTCAGGCTTTTTTCAACAAAAGAAGTAATTGGGATCTGAATTTTTCCGAAATCTAAAACAGGTTTTTTCACCCATTTAAAACCCATTGGCTGTGTGAAAGTGCTTACCGTCCAGTTATTTTTAAAGCTTAATGCGGTTTTAAAATACATGACCGTTTCGAAAGCCGTTTCCTGATAAGTATAAACTCCCAAAGTTCCGATGCCTTTTTCTGCCCAAATTTTTAACGGAACTTCTATCAGAATGTTTTCATTAGCATCTCCAACGAGTCTTATCGGTCTGGTTTTCCAGACTTTTACTTTAAATTGGTCGTTATCATTGTCCGTATAAGAATCATCCTGAAAAATCAAATCTTTCACCGAAGCATTAATCATATTGCTGATTTCCGACAACGGAATTGTAACAGGCATCGTAATGCTCGATTTTATTTTCGGAAAATTATAAATGGCATCGCCGGACGTATTGCTTTGTCCAAAAATTCCAATAGAGAGAAGTAGAAATAATATGTTTAATATCTTCACTAGGTTTTTATTTTTTAAAACTGAAAATTACTCATTTCCTGTAATTCCGCCTAATAAAAAACTTTTTTCAAGCTCTATACTTGCACCTTTAGTTTCGCCTTTCATGGGCGGGCTTGTTTTGGTGATTCTTAATTTGATGTAAGAAATCTGATTGAATTTTTCATTGATTTTGGTAATGATTCTTCCTGCGACATGTTCTAGCAGCTTAGATCGAATCTTCATCTCATCATGAATAATCTCATTAATATCTGCATAGCTTATCGTATCATTCAAATCATCGGAAGCAGCAGCATCCCACAAATCAGTGTGTAGCTCTGCATTTAAAATATAATAGGTTCCGATGATGTTTTCTTCGGGAAGAACGCCGTGATAAGCGTAGATTTTTACGTCTTCTAAAAATATTTTGCTCATGAATTTTGAAATTGTTTTAATGACTTATTTTAGATTCAATTTTTATAAAATAAATAAATAAGCGGATAAGTTTTAAGTGAAAAAGCGAGTAAAAAACCCGCTTTAAAATTTATTTGATGCTTTTCAAAAGGTCAAGCATTGTCTCTATAGGTTCTAATACTTTGAGAAGCATAATTTTTTATGTTTCATAATAAAAATCTACACAAAAAATTATCCAGTTTCTTTGGTGTAAAAATCAAGAATAATCGTAATCGATGTTATTAACCAAAACCAACAAGAAAAAATAAATGCATAAAAAATAACCAAAACCATTAAATGAAATAGTGTCATAGTTGAGTAAGAACTATTGAGAACTAGGTCATAATCATCAATTAGAAAATAAATTAAAAAGACAACTATAAATATTGAAACCAAATATTTATAGATTTTAAATGCCTTTTTAAATGCACTATTCATTTCTTATATTTTTCCGTGTATGTATTTTTATTTAATGCTTTTTGAAAGATCGAGCATTGCCTCAATAGGTTTCAGCGCTCTCAGTCGAAGTTCTTCTTCAATGATAATTTCAGGAAGTTCATATTTCATGCATAAATAGAGTTTTTCCATTGTATTTCTCTTCATGTAAAAACATTCTGAGCAGTTACAGCTTTCGTCAAAAACCAAAGCAGGAATCAGTTCTTTGTGTGGTGCACGTTTTCTCATTTCGTGAAGAATTCCTTCTTCTGTTGCAATAATGAATTTCTGACAATCGTCTTGTTCTACAAAATTCAAAAGTGCAGAAGTCGAACCGATAAAGTGAGCCAGTTTTAAAACGGCTTCTTCACTTTCCGGATGTGCAATCAGTTTTGCATCAGGATTATCTGCCAATTGCTGTGCAATTCTTTCCATGGAAAACGCTTCGTGTACAATACAACTTCCGTCCCAAAGAATCATATCACGTCCGGTTTTTTTAGATAAATATCTTCCCAAATTTTTATCCGGGGCAAAGATAATCGGTCGGTCAGTCGGTAAAGCTTCAATTACGGTTTCAGCGTTCGAACTGGTAACAATGATGTCACTTTCTGCTTTTGTTTCAGCGTTACAGTTGATGTACGTAGCAATTAAGGCATTGGGATATTGCTCACGCATCTTTCTCAAACCTTCTCCTGAACAACCGTCTGCTAGAGAGCATCCCGCCATTGTATCTGGAAGAACTACTTTTTTAGTTGGGTTCAGGATTTTTGCAGCTTCTGCCATGAAATGCACTCCGCAGAACACGATCATATCGGCATCGGTATCTTTTGCCTGTCTTGCCAACTGAAGAGAATCTCCCAGAAAATCAGCGATATCCTGAATTTCTCCCGGTTGATAATAATGCGCCAGAATAACGGCATTTTTTTCTTCTTTCAATTGGAGAATGGCTTTTACCAAATCTTCCCCTTGTGGAATTGCTATATCTTTCAAATCTAAAAATCCTTTTACAGGAAGTGTAGATTTAGCTTTTTCTAATGTTTCGGTGCTCATCTCGACCTCAGTTTTTAGAATTAGAAATTAGAAGTTAGAAATTAGAAATTAGATTTTTGATGTTTTTACACTACAAACCTCCAACTTCTATCATCCAGCCTTTAACTTCCAATAAAATTTTTTATTAAACTTTCTATTTCTTTTTTTGCTTCACTCAAATCGCTGTTGATAACGATTTTATCAAATTCTATCGCGTAAGTAAGCTCTTCTTCAGCTTTTTCCACGCGGGTTTTGATGGTTTCGGCGTCATCGGTGTTTCTTGAAATCAATCTTCGTTCCAACTCGGCAATCGAAGGTGGTTCAATGAAAATGGACAATGCTTTTTCGCCAAAATATTTTTTTAATGAAATTCCGCCTTTTACGTCTACATCAAAAATAACAACTTTTCCCTGATTCCAGATGTTTTCTACTTCAGATTTTAAAGTTCCGTAATATTTATCGGTGTAAACCTCTTCAAATTCCACAAAAGCTTCCTCAGCAATTTTCTGTCTGAATTCGTCAGGCGAAATAAAGTGATAATCAACGGCATGAATTTCACTTCCTCTTGGCTCTCTCGTCGTGCAAGAGATGGAAAATTCCAATTCGGGAATTGCTTCCAACGAATGTTTTACCAACGTTGTCTTCCCGCTTCCTGACGGCGCTGAAAATATGATAACTTTATTCATTATTCATATAGTTGCTGGCTGATGGTTTTAAGTTGATGGGTGAAGAAATCCTAACAATCATCAATTAAACCGAATCAACTAATTATAATACATTTAATGTTTGTTCTTTAATTTTTTCTAAGTCATCTTTCATCATCACCACCAATTTCTGAATCTCAGCGTGATTGGCTTTTGAACCTAAAGTATTGATTTCTCTTCCGATTTCCTGCGAAATAAAACCTAGTTTTTTCCCATTAAAATCTTCGTTGTCCATCACTTCAGAATAATATTTCAAATGCTGGGAAAGTCTTACCTTTTCTTCCTGAATGTCTAATTTTTCAGTGAAATAAGCCATTTCCTGATAAAATCTTGTCTCATCAACGTTTTCAAACTCTTTTAAAGTTTTCATATACCGTTCTCTAACGGTATCAATTCTCACCTGTTCATAAGGAACAACTTCTGTTAAATATTTATCAATATTTTTAATGTTCCGTTCCAGCTCTTCATGAAGGATATTTCCTTCCGTTTTTCGGAATTCCTGAAATTTATCGACAGCTGCATGTACAATTTTAGCCAAAGCTTCCCATTCTCCTTCATTCAGTTCGTCTGGTCTCGAAGTGATGGCATCAGGAAGTCGTACTGCCATTTTAAGGTATTCAAAATCTGGTCCGTCAGAAGCAATGTTTTTAAGCTCATTCATATAAGAATCAATCAGACTTCTGTTGATTTTCACATCATTGGTTTCTTCAAGATTCTCAATATTAATATAGCAATCTACCTTTCCACGGATGATTCTATCATTGAGAATTTTTCTTACTTCAAATTCTTTTTCTTTGTAACGTAAAGGAATTTTAATGTTCAAATCAAAGCTCTTGCTGTTCAGTGATTTAATATCTATCGAAATTTTTTTTCCTTCAAAAACACCTTCGGCTCTACCGAAGCCGGTCATTGATAAAATCATACTTTTTTATTGTTTTACAAAGATAAACATTTAAGTCTATGTGTTCTAAATATCTTCAATTTGTGGTTTAAAAATAAAAGTTAAGCTAAACTCATTTTTGTAAATTAGCAAAGTGAAAAATAAAAATTTGATTTCTGTTGTAGGTCCTACCGGAATTGGAAAAACGAGATTGGCAATTGATCTGGCAAAACATTTCAATACAGAAATTGTCTCCTGCGATTCGCGACAGTTTTTTAAAGAAATGATCATCGGAACTGCTTCTCCTTCAGCAGAAGAACTGGCTGAGGCAACTCATCATTTTATAGGGAATCTTTCGGTTCAGGAATATTATTCTATCGGGCAATATGAGGAAGATGCCTTAAAAAAACTCAACGAACTTTTTGAAAAACACAATACCGTCATTTTAGTTGGTGGAAGTATGATGTACGAAAAAGCGGTCATAGAAGGTCTGAATGACCTGCCGGAAGCCAATGAAGAAAATCAAACTAAGCTGCAGGCAATTCTTGATCATGAAGGAATTGATAAACTTCAGACAATGCTGAAAGAACTCGATCCGGAGTATTATTCTGTCGTAGATTTCCATAATCACAGAAGGCTTTTACGGGCAATTGATGTTATTTGGCAAACAAATAAAAAATATTCTGAATTGATTGCTGTTTCACAGGATTCAAGAGACTTTAATGTGATCCGGATCGGTATTGATGCCCCGAGGGAAAAGCTGTATGACAGAATCAACAGGAGAGTGGATATCATGATGGAGAAAGGTTTGTTGAATGAAGCTAAAGGTTTGGAGAAATTCAAACATTTGACGGCTTTGAATACGGTTGGATATGCCGAATTGTTTAAATATTTTGACGGAGAGTGGGATTTGGATTTTGCGGTTTCTGAAATCAAGAAAAACAGCCGAAGATATGCAAAACGCCAATTAACCTGGTATCGAAAGGCGGAAGATATTCATTATTTGCAAATGGGATATTCTGAAAAGGATTTTAATGATTTGATAGAATTTATTTCTGCACAAAAAGAGTCAATAATTTAATTTTGCTTTTGAATATTCTTCATTTAAGTTTTGTTTATTAAATTTACCTGAAAACCATTGGGTTCTATTAATTTTAAATAAATTAATCATGAAGAAAACATTTATTTCGAGCTTATTGCTGATTGTCCTTATTGCAATAGGTGTACGAATTTCCGCTCAAGAACTTAAGACTGTTACTCCGGCAAATTCCATTGAAAGTCTATTAGGCATTCCTTTACAATCAGAAATAAAAAGTACCGAAACTGTATTGATTTTGCTGCGTCATGCTGAAAAAGAAAATGTCGGGAATGATCCTGAATTAAGTGCTGATGGAAAAATGAGAGCAGAAGAATTAAAAAAAATATTAAAGAATGTGCATGTAGATGCTGTTTTTACAACTCCATTTAACCGTACGAGACAAACAGTGGCTCCGTTGGCAGCAGAAAAAAATCTTTTAATTAAAGAATACTCACCCAAAGAAACTCCACAGCAATTCATAGAGAATATCATTGCACAGAATAGGGGGAAAGTAGTGGTTATTGTAGGGCATTCTAATACAATTCCTGAGATGGTAAAAATATTGAGTGATAATACCATAGATCCAAAGATCAACGATGCTCAGTTTGACAATTTATTTGTGATTAAAAATTCATCGGTTTCGGGAACTGTGTCTGCTGTTCAGAAAAAATTCGGGAAAACCACCCCATAATTTAATAAAAATGCGATCCCGAAAGACCGCACTTCAAACAATATAATTAATTTACTACTTCCATCCGCCACCTAAAGCCCGGTATAAATCTACGATACTGCTTAATCTCTGTCTTTTTACGGACGCAAGATTCAGTTCAGCCTGTAGAGAATTTCCCTGAGCGGTAATCACTTCTAAGTAATTTGCCATTCCGCCTTTGTACAGCATTTCGGCACTTTTGATTCCGTTTTTCAAAGTTGTTACCTGTTCGCTGGCTTTCTGTTCCTGAACTTTTAAACTTTCGTTAGAAACCAATGCATCAGAAACTTCGCCTACTGCATTCAAAACAGACTGACGAAATGCCAAAACGTTTTTCTCTCTTTGAATTTTAGCAACATTTAAATCTGTTTTCAATTGTCTTTTCTGAAAAATAGGCTGAGTCAATCCTCCTAAAACCGAACCGAACAGGGAAGCCGGAATCTGAAACCAGTTATCAATCTTAAATGAATTAACGCCACCGTTTGCGGTAATTCTTAATGCAGGATACATATTGGCCTGAGCAATTCCTACCAATGAATTTGATTCCAGTAATGCCAATTCTTGCTGACGAACATCAGGACGACGGCTCACCATCGCTGCGGGAAGTCCTGCGGAAATATCCTGTGGTAAAGAAGTGTCAGACATTTCAATCGTTCTATTGACTTTATTTGGATTTTCACCAACCAAAATACTTAGAGCATTTTCCTGAATGGCAATATTTTGCTCCAGTTGAGTGATCAAAAGTTCTGTCGATTGTTTTTGAGCAGTTGCCTGCTGAACTCCTAATGAAGTTGTATCGCCACTTTGCCACAATTTTTCTGTAAGAGAAAGCGTGTTGGTACTTAAATCTAAATTGGATTTTGCAATCTGTAATTGTTTATCAAGCATCAATAAATTATAATAACCCTGCGCAATTGCGGCAACAACCTGTGTCTGAATTGCTTTTGTCGCTTCATAAGTCTGCAGATACTGCATTTTTGAAACTTCCTGCTGATTTTTTATTTTCCCCCAGATGTCTGCTTCCCAAGAAAGATTAAATGCTGCATTGTAATCTTCAACATGACTTTGCCCTAAAAATAAATTTAAGCTTTGCCCATTCATGCTGTTTTTTGAAGGTTTTGAAATCTGTGCAGAAACTCCGAAACCAATATCAGGATATTGAAGATATTTTGCCTGTTTCAGTTTTTCTTGAGAAGAAGCAACCTGTTTTAATGCAATTTGTAAGTCATAATTATTTCTAATCCCTTTTTCTATCAAATCTTGCAAAATAGGATCGTTAAAAAACTGTTTCCATTGTAAATTGGCTACACTTGCGGTGTCGGCGGTTGCCGTATATTGAAATTGCTCCGGAAGCTCAAGTTCAGGTTCTTTGTACGCCAGTTTTGACACGCAGGAAACCGAAACTAAAGCCAGCGCAAATGCTATGATGATATTTTTTACTCTTTTCATAAGTCTATATATTTAAATTGATCACAAAACTTTGAGTGGTAAGCAAAATTGTCTTTAGTAGGAGAAAATATTTTGCTTGGTTCAGAAAATCTTTAAAATTAAATTGAAGAAAAATTTTGTATGATTTTCATTTCTCAAAGTTTTGTTAATCATTTTTATTAATGTGCTGCTGCTAAAAGTTTTTGTTTTTGAAGTCTTTTATTCTTTCTGCTCGGCATTTTTTCATGTAAATACTGGAAGATTACGTACATCACCGGAATAATGAAAATCCCGAAGACAACTCCTGTAAACATTCCGCCAACAGTACTTATTCCGATGGAGTGGTTACCTTTTGCGGCTGCACCTTGAGTCCAAACCAAGGGTAACATACCAATGATAAAGGCAAATGAAGTCATCAGAATTGGTCTCAAACGTAATCTTGAAGCCTGAAGAGCTGATTCAATTAATGTTTTTCCAGCTTTTCTTCGCTGAACGGCAAATTCCACGATCAGAATCGCGTTTTTCGCTAGCAATCCGACGAGCATGATTAATCCGACCTGAACGTAAATATTATTATCAATTCCGGCTAATCCTGTGAAAGCAAATACTCCGAAAATCCCTGTTGGAATAGTCAAAATAACTGCGAACGGAAGAACATAACTTTCGTACTGAGCTGCCAAAAGAAAATATACAAACAGAATACTCAACATAAATACAAAAGCAGTCTGTCCACCGGTTTTGATTTCTTCACGGGTAATTCCTGTCCATTCGTAACCGTATCCACGAGGAAGTGATTTCTGGGCAACTTCTTCTACCGCTTTGATTGCATCTCCCGTACTGTAACCAGGTTTTGGAGTTCCGTTGATGGTTACAGCGTTAAATAAGTTGTTTCTTGAAACGGTTTCTGGCCCGAAAGATCTTTTTAATGTGACCAAAGTCTTTACAGGAACCATCTCGCCGGTTTTATTTTTAACATAAATTCCTTCCATAGAATTCGCATCGGTTCTGTAAGGAATATCTGCCTGAGCCATTACCCTGTAGTATTTCCCGAATCTGTTGAAATCTGAAACGAAGCTACTTCCATAATAAATCTGCATGGTCTGCATTAATTCGGTTACAGAAACTCCCAATTGATTGGCTTTATCCGTATCTACATCAATTGTATATTGAGGATTTCCTGCTGCATAGGTTGTAAATGCAAAAGCAATTTCAGGGCGTTTCATTAATTCTCCGATAAAAGCTTGAGTATTGTTTCCCAACTGCTCAAAAGAACCGTTGGTTTTGTCCTGTAACATAAATTCAAATCCTGAAACGTTACCAAAACCCTGTACTGTTGGGAAATTGAAGAAAAATGCGTTGGCATCTTTCACTTGCGCCACTTTTCCTGTCAATCCTGCTGCAATTTGATCCGGATCTTTCACCTCGCCACGATCTTCAAAATCTTTCAGTTTAATAAAACCTGCAGCATATGGTGAAGCATTGGAATTACTGATGAAATTCATTCCGTCGGCAACCCAAAGATGATTTTTTGCTTTTTCACCGTTAATAATCTTATCGATTTGTTCAGTAGCTCTGTGCGTTCTGTCTAATGAACTTCCGGGCGGCGTATTTACTGCATACAAAACAAATCCCTGATCTTCTGTAGGAATAAATCCTGTCGGAGCTTTATTAATTAAGAAAACACTCGCAGCGGTAATCAACGCTAAACCTGTAACCGCAACCCATTTATTTTTAATTAAAAATTTAAGGCTGTAGATATATTTTCTGGTCATGTTGTTGAAGCTTTTGTTGAAAGCATTGAAAAACTTCGCTCCAAAACCTCTTTTTTGACTGTGTTCGCCATGTTCACCTTGAGAATCATTTAATAACAAAGCACATAAAGCAGGACTCAATGTTAATGCATTAACCGCTGAAATCATAATGGCGATTACCAAAGTAAAGGCAAACTGTCTGTAGAAAACTCCAGCAGGACCCTGCATAAAACCAACCGGAATAAATACCGCACACATCACCAATGTAATGGAAATAATTGCTCCGGAAATTTCACTCATCGAATTTGTTGTTGCCTGTTCAACCGGCATTCCCGTTTGTTCCATTTTAGAATGGACGGCTTCTACAACGACAATCGCATCATCCACCACAATTCCGATGGCTAAAACTAAAGCGAATAAGGTTAACATATTAATGCTGAATCCAAACATTTGAAGGAAGAAAAATGTGCCGATAATTGCTACCGGAACTGCAATCGCAGGAATTAATGTAGATCTGAAATCCTGAAGAAAAATAAATACTACAATAAATACCAGAACGAATGCAATTACTAAAGTTTCCACTACCTGATGAATTGACGCATCCAAAAAGTCTTTGGAATTGTACATGATGATGGGCTCAACTCCTTTAGGTAGGGTAGTTTTCATCTGCTCAACCTGCTTTTCAATATCAGTTAAAATTTCGTTGGCATTAGAACCTGCAGTTTGCAAAATTGCAAATCCTGCTACGGGTTTACCGTCCATTCTGTTGGCTGCGGTGTAGGTATAAGAACCGAATTCTACTCTTGCAACATCTTTTAATCTTAAAAACGAACCGTCACTGTTTGATTTGATGGCGATGTTTTCGTAGTCTGCATTTTTGTTTAATTTACCTTTATATTTTAAGATATATTCGTACGTTTCTTTGCTTCCCTGTCCCAAACGTCCCGGTGCTGCTTCAAGATTGTGATCTTTTACTGCTGCCAAAACTTCCTGTGGAGAAAGATTGTTGGCAGCTAACCGGTCTGGTTTCAGCCAAAGTCTCATCGAATAATCTCTTGTTCCGAAAACCTGAGCCTGAGCAACTCCCGGAACACGCTGTATTTGTGGAATGACATTGATCTTCAAGTAGTTTTGCAAGAAAAGTTCGTCATATTGTTTTGGGTCATTACTTGATAATCCCATAAACATAATCATACTGTTTTGAACTTTCTGAGTCGAAATTCCTGCCTGTACAACTTCCTGCGGAAGCTGGCTCATCGCTTTGGAAACACGGTTTTGAACGTTAACTGCTGCGTTATCCGGATCTGAACCCTGTTTGAAAAACACACTCAAAGTCATCGATCCGTCGTTACTTGAATTGGAGGTCATGTACGTCATGTTCTCAACACCGTTCACAGCCTCCTCAATAGGAACTGCAACTGATCGGGCAACAACTTCTGCATTCGCTCCCGGATAAAATGCTGTCACCTGCACACTTGGTGGTGCAATATCCGGAAACAGCGTAATCGGAAGGTTGAACACCGACATTGCTCCCAACAGCAAAAGTATGATGGAGATAACCGTAGAAAGTACCGGTCTATCTATAAATTGTTTTAACATAATAGTTTATTTTTAATGTTGTTTAAACGCTTTTCTGACTTTTGTATAAAAGTTTTAAACGATTTTTACAGAGGTCTTGCTCTCAAAAGACTGTCAGAAGAAATCGCTTTTGGCTGAATCATGACACCATCTTTCAGAGCTCCGATTCCTGTGTAAACGATTTTGTCACCAGCGGTAAGTCCTTCAGAAATAAAGTAATAACTGTCTGTTTTTCCTGAGATCGTAATTGGCTTTGAAGTTACTTTTTTGTCTTTTCCAACTACATATACGTAGACTTTATCCTGTATTTCGAAGGTTGATTCCTGAGGAATAACAAGCGTATTTGAAAATAATTGTGGCATACGAACCCGCCCTGTGTTTCCTGTTCTCAACGTTCCGTTTGCGTTTGGGAAAATAGCACGAACGCTGATTGCCCCTGTGGTTTTATCAAACTGTCCGTCAACGATGCTCATTTTACCTTTTTCAGGATATGTGGTATTGTCTGCGATCACCAAATCTACCATCGGCATATTTTTTAGTTTTTCGTTCAGCGTTGCACCAGAATATTTTTTCTGAAAACCGATAAAATCTAGTTCGCTTAATGAAAAGTAAGCATAGATTTCACTGATATCAGACAATAAAGTCAACGGACTTGGATCTGTTCTTGAAATCAGACTTCCTTTTTTGTAAGGTATTCTTCCAATATAACCGCTTACAGGCGCAGTAATCGTTGTGAATCCCACATTGATTCTGGCACCACCTACTGATGCTTTTGCTTGTGAACCTGCAGCGACTGCTGCTGCATAATTGGCTTTTGCAGTTCTCAGTTGTACATCTGAAACTACCTTTGCAGCAACCAACGGCTGAAGTCTGTCAACTTCTACTTTTGCCTTCTGAATATTGGCATTGGCAACCTGCAAATTAGCCTGAGCCATATTCATTTGCTCGCCGTAAGCTCTTGAATCTATTTTGAATAGGGCTTGTCCGGCTCTTACATAAGCGCCTTCTTCCACATAAATTCTATCTAAATATCCGTCAACCTGTGATCTGATTTCCACATTGTTTTTTCCTTCCAGAGCAGTTGGGAATTCCTGATAAATTGTTGCAGGTGAAGTAGTAACAGTAAATACAGGTAATTCTGGGGCGGGTGGAGCAGCATTACTGCCTTCTGCTGCTTTTGTGCAACTCTGTAAAAAAAGAATACTCGATATAAGTACGATCAATTTTGTTTTTGCAGTTGTTTTCATTGTAAGTTTTATTTTTTTTTAAAATGTTGGATTAAATAATATTGGTTTTAAAAATAAGTAATGTAATATTTTCTAACAGTGTTAAGTTATGGTTAAAAAAAATAAATCATTTTTAAATACTGAGTTAATATGTAATATTCATGGTCTACAATTAAATTATATTTTAATTTTTTTGTTTTAGATGTTATTTTTCTTAACAGTGTTAATGATAAGGAAAAAAAATTGCCAAAAATAGTGTATAAAAGTTATGTTTCATTTTAAAAGTTTTTTCTTTTTAGTTGTTGAATAATGTTAATTATTTCATGTTACTTTTCCTAACGGTGTTAATTTTTAGTTTAAAAAAAATTTACAAAGATTTAATAAATGCAGAAACCGTTTCGTCTAAAGTTGTTTTATTCATCGTTGAAGGTATATCGTCATTTCTCATCATCATAATCGAAATTAATCCATGTACTGCCGAAAACAAGGCATGAGATGAGTGACAAGCGTTATCTGGGTTTGAACCTTTCTTCTTTATAATTTCAAAAGTACAATCAAAAATCATATCCTGAAAAGATGAAAACTCTTCTTTCATTAAACCCTTTCCGCTGCATTGCATTCCTAAACCAAACATCAATTGATAGTATTCTTTATTTTTGAAAGCGAAATTCCAGTAAGCGTCTACAATCGCAGTTAATTGATCTTCCGGAGTTTCGTGTTTTTTCTGAGCTTTCAATAATTCTATTTGCAGACAATGAAAACCGTTAATAGAAATTTCATATAAAATTGCTTCTTTGTTTTCAAAGTGATCATAAACTACCGGCGCACTGTACTCGATTGCATCTGCAATTTTACGAATAGAAAGTGATGCCCAACCGTCAGCTTTCGCCAAAGTGAATGCTGCCTGCAAAATATTTGCACGGATAGATTCTTTTTCTCTTTGACGACGTTCATGTAAACCCATGATTTTTATTTTACTAACAGTGTTAGCAAAACTACAAACATTTTGGTATACCAACCAAATAATTTTTGAAATTTAATGTATAGCGTAGCTCTTCGAAGAAATACTATATTTAGCGGATGCCGACATAATGGGAGCTTGGATAATTTATTTTATAATTATTGTAAAAATTAATAAGTTACATAGCCTAACTCAATTAGTTATTGTTTTAGCAACTACTCAAAGAAATCTTTATCTTTGTTGACAAATAAAAAGAAATGAATACACCCTCAAATATGTTGGCATTAGGCACAAAAGCACCGTTTTTTGAACTTCCTAACCCTTCAACAGGTAATGAAATTCAGTCATTAGATGATTTGAAAGGCGAAAAAGGTACATTGGTGATTTTTATGTGCAACCATTGTCCCTTTGTACTTCACATTATTGATAAACTGACAGAATTGTACGAAGATTATAATGAAGCGGGGATTGAATTTATAGCAATCAACTCAAATGATGTTGAAAAATATCCTGCAGATTCTCCGGAAAAAATGATTGAATTTCAGATTGAGAAAAATTTTGATTTTCCATATTTGTATGATGAGAGTCAGTCTATTGCAAAAGCGTATGATGCGGCTTGCACGCCTGATTTCTTTTTCTTTGATGATAAATTAGACCTTATTTATAGAGGCCAAATTGATGATTCTAGACCGGGAAATCATAAAGATGTAACCGGCGAAGATTTAATTATTGCTTTCGAGAACCTTTTGATTGGTGAGCCTCAGGAAGAAATTCAGAGACCGAGCATAGGTTGTAATATCAAATGGAAATAATATAATCTTATTTAAAATAGACAAAAACCGTCAGATATTCTGATGGCTTTTGTTTTTTTAAATATGCCCGACTTTGCTTGGCATGACAATTCTAGTACGAACTGTTTTATTTAAATAGCTCATTTGTAGCAATATCATGCTGAGCTTGCCGAAGCATCTCACTATTTTAAAACTCTTAAATTCTCCCACACTTAAACGTAAATTACACTTATCTTAAAAACGGATTGTACTGTTTTTCAAAACCAATCGTTGTAGGATTTCCATGTCCTGAAAAGACCTGCGTTTCATCATCCAAAATAAAAAGCTTGGTTTTAATGCCCTCAATTAATTGCTCGTAATTTCCTTTGTACAAATCTGTTCTCCCGATGCTTCCCTCAAACAAGACATCACCTGAAATGATAAATTTTTGAGTTTCATTATGGTAAACCACACTTCCCGGAGAATGTCCCGGAACGTGATAAATTTTGAATTTTTCTCCGTCAAAATCCAATTTATCAACTTCATTTATATATTCTAATTCAACATTAATGTGATCAAGCTGGAACCCGAATCTCATTCCGCTGATCTGGAACATATCCAAAACTTCTTTATCATCTTCATGCATCGTTACCGGAACTTTATAAGTATCGAAAGCCCATTGTAAACCCAAAACATGATCAATGTGGGCATGCGTTAAAACAATTTTTTCAATTTTTAAATCATTTTCCTTAATAAAAGTCTCGATGACTCTGGTTTCCTGGTCGTTAATATTTCCCGGGTCAATTAGCCAGGCATTTTTATTTTCATTAAAAAGAACATATGTATTTTCATTTGCAAAATTGAAGACGAAAGCCTGTATCTGAAACATATTTTTGATAATTTTTATCAAAAATACGATATTCTCGAGAGATTCGTTATCTTCGTTATAATGAAAACGTTGCAGATATTTTTACTCAGTTTAGGTTCTCTGGCTTTTGGGCAGAACATTCAAAGCATTCAGTTGTTTAATCCTCAAACCAATGACGAAACGCCTGTCATCACTATGAATCAGCAGTTGGTGTTGAGTTTTGATGATTTAACCAATTCAAGTACCATTTACAGATACACCATCAAGCATTACGACAGAAACTGGCAGGACGACAATCTTTTTTTTACAGAAATTGCCAATGGTAGCATGAATGCACTGCTCGATCAATTTGAGTATTCTTTTAATACCATACAACCATACACTCATTATAAGCTGAATTTTCCGAATGATAAGATCAGACCGAAAATATCAGGAAATTTTGAAATCATCGTTTACAAAGATTCTGCGGATAAGCCGCTTTTCACCAAAAGATTTTCTTTGGTTGAAGATCAGGTCAATTTAGCTTTAAATATTTCAAGAATTTCCGACGCAAGAAACCCATATGTCAATCAAAGGGTAGAAGTTCAGGCGACTTCAAAAGGTGGAGATTTGTCAGCAAACGTAAATTCTATGACGCTGAATGTGATGCAGAATAACAATCAGAATATGAAAATTACCAATCTGAAACCAAGCTCTACTTTAGGAAGTCAGATTTTATTTCAGCAGATGAGTATCGTATTTCCAGGGAATAATGAATTTTACTATTTTGACAATAAAAATATGAATATGCCTGCCGATATGGTAAAAGAAACGGGGTTGAAAGATGGGGTTAATCAGACTTATCTTCATCCGGTTTGGGCGTATCCGCTCAATTATCAATATCAGCCAGATGTGAACGGAGCATTTTATTACCGAAGAAATGATTTAGGTTTAGAAAGAAATGCAGAACGAGAAGCTGATTATTCTTGGGTGTACTTCTCATTAGATTCTGATCCAATGGAAAAAGAACTCTATGTGTTGGGAGGTTTTAATGATTTTAAAGCAAATAAAGAATCGCAAATGATTTATAATGCTGAAACTAAAAGTTATATAGCAAAGATTTTTCTGAAACAGGGTTTTTATAACTATATTTTGGCAACGAAAGAAGCAAATGGTTCTTTAAACCTGGGTGAAGTTAATGGTAATTTCTGGCAGACGGAAAATCTCTATCAGGCATTTTTGTACTATAAGCCTTTTGGTAGAAATTATGACGGATTGCTTGGCTATGGTGAGTTTAGAACGCCTGTTAGATAGTTAAGGATAAATTATTTATAAAAAAACCTTACAAAATTTCATTTGTAAGGTTGCTGTTTAAGGTGTACAAGACCTTTACAGATAAAATCAAACTATATAATAATGTCAAAAAAAGTCGTCAATTAAATATCTTTTTTTAATTCTTAAAAATGGCAGTGATAAAAAGGCTGTCGTTGTCTTCAAATAAATAATGAATATCAACAGGAAATCTTTCGGTTTTATATACCTGAATTTCCTTGCTTTTTATATCTAAACTTTCGTAGTTGCTTAAAATCATATTGATTGATTCTTTTAAATCATCAAGAAAATACTTGCCTTGATTGTGTTCCTCAGCATTAAAAACCCTCATCAGCATCCGAATGTCATTCTTTGCAATAGATGACAATAAAACTTTCATTATGCACAGATTTTTTCAAGTTCTGCAATACTTTTAAAAAAATCAAGCTTTGTCTTACTGTTTTCAGAGTGAAACTGAATTCTGTTTAAAACTTCATCCAATTGAAATTGCGGAACATTAGATTTTGGAGTTGTATCTAAATTATCTACGATTCTAATGAATGCCTCTGCAAGTTCCGGAGTGAAAGTTTCAATTTTCCTTTTTAGAATTTCTATACTTGAGTTCATTATTTCTAATTTTTAAATTGGCCCTATCTTTTGATAGGGTAAAATTACAAAAAAATATTAAAAAACCAAACTTACCCCCTATTAAATTTTAAATTATTTTAAAATAATTGCATTTTTTTCGCTTGTATTATATGTTTTGATGGGGGGTGTTGTTAAAATAAATTTAAAAAGGACATCTGATTGCTCAAATGTCCCATTTATTTTTAAAATTAAAATTTAAACGAAATAAAACTCGTTCAGTTTTTCCTCACAGAGTGTTTTTACAACATCGATCCATCGGTCTTCGTCATTTAAACAAGGAATGTAATGGAAGTTTTCTCCGCCACCATGCTCAAATTGATGTTTTCCTTCAACTGAAATCTCTTCTAAGGTTTCAAGACAGTCAGAAACGAAAGCCGGACAAACAATAGCAAGGTTTTTAATTCCTTTTTTGCCAATAGTTTCCAAGGTTTCGTCTGTATACGGTTCCATCCATTTGTCTTTTCCCAATCTTGATTGGAAGGTGACCATCACTTTTTCTTTTGGTAAACCTAATTTTTTAATCACAGAATTGGTCACATCAAAACACTGATGGCGATAGCAAAACTGATGACTCGGATTGTTTTCACGAGAACAGCAGTCATTAAGATTGCAGGTATTCGTAGGATCTGTCTTATAGATATGTCTCTCCGGAACTCCGTGATAAGAAAATTGTAATGCATCAAAATTTTCAGGAAGCTTTTCTCTGATACTTTCTGCAAGACAGTCGATGTAAATTTCTCTGTTGTAAAAAGGTTGAATGTAATTGATTTTAATTCCCGGAAATTTCTTTTTTCTTACTTCTTCTGCTTTTTCAATCACGGTTTCAGTCGTACTCATCGCATATTGCGGATATAATGGAAATAAAACAATTTCCTTCACACCTTGATCAACTAATTTCTGAATCCCGGCTTCAATGCTTGGCTGTGCATATCTCATCCCGATTTCTACCGGAACATCAACTAATTTCTGAAGTTTTTTTTGAATTTTCTGCGTAATGACAATCAAAGGTGAACCTTCATCTGTCCATACTGTTTTATAGGCTTCAGCGGATTTTGCGGGTCTTGTATTAAGAATAATTCCCTGAACCAAAAGCGCACGGAAGAACCATCGGTAATCAATCACTTTCTCGTCCATCAAAAATTCATCAAGATATTCTCTTACATCAGGTACAGAGGTGGATCTAGGTGAACCGAGATTGACTAATAATATTCCTTTCATTCTATATAGGTAATAAGTAATGGGTAATGAGTAATAAATTTAGGTAAAAAATTACCTATTGCTCATCACTAATATTTAGCCGTTTACAGCTTCAACGTGTTCTACCAGATCCGGAACGAATTGTTTCAAAATGTTTTCAATTCCGCCTTTTAATGTAGCTGTTGAGCTCGGGCAACCAGAACATGCGCCTTGTAAAAGCATTTTTGCAGTTTTGTTGGCTTCGTCATATTCTATTAATGAAATTTTTCCACCATCATTTTCCACAGCAGGAGCCACATATTCATTTAAAATATCAGAAATTTTCTGTTCGTTGTCTGTATAATCTCTGTTAATGATATTCTCAACCGGACTTTCATGTTTCTGTGCAACGATATTTGAAATTTCTCCACCACTCTGAAGATGTTCTGCAATAAAACCACGAACTGCCATCATGACCTGATGCCACTCAACGGAATTATCTCTCGTCACCGCAACAAAATTATCTGAAATAAAAACTTCTTTAGCAAAATCAAATTCCTTAAAAAGTGCCTGAGCTAAAGGAACACCTTCAGAAGTCTCTCTGGATTTGACTTCCACAAAACCATCCATCAGCATTTTGCTAGAAACGAATTTCATCACATTAGGATTAGGAGTCATCTCAGCATAAATCTCATACTGTTCTTTTTTCTTTTGAAGATAAATTCTTGGGTTAGCTAAAAGCTCGTCCTCAACCACATTTTTCAGACTTTCGGCAATATGTTCCCATTCTACGGTATCCTGTTTTGCAACTGCAACAAAATTTGCAGTGATAAAAACTCTTTCCACAAAAGGATAGTTGAAAAGTTCTTGTGCCAAAGGAATTTCTGATATATCTGAATTTCTGTCCAACTCTAAAGACCCTGGAATCAAATTGTAATCAGCTACAAATTTCATCACTTTCGGGTTTTCTGTTGGCTCTATAAGAATAGTATGCATTTTTTCTTTAAATTTGAGATACAAAAATACGGAATTAGAACTTAGAAGCTAGGAGTTGAGAGTTAGATTTTTGCTATCACTGTAATTTAGAATTTGTGATTTCGTTATTTAATTTTCAAATTAACTCATTAACCAATTTTCAAATTAATATAAATGGCACTTGTAAAAGAACTTTTAGGAAAAGCACCGCAAATTGGAGAAAATACTTTTTTAGCAGAAACAGCAACTATTATTGGGGATGTTGTGATGGGAAAAGACTGCAGTATTTGGTATAATGCGGTGATTAGAGGTGATGTAAATTACATCAAAATGGGAGACAAAGTAAATGTACAGGATAATGCCATGTTGCATTGTACGTACGAAAAGTTTCCTTTAGAAATTGGAAACAATGTGTCTATAGGTCACAACGCAATCGTTCACGGATGCAGAATTAAAGATAATGTTTTAATCGGAATGGGATCTATCGTTATGGATGATTGTCTGGTTGAAGAAAATTCAATTGTTGGTGCCGGTTCCGTCGTGACGCAGGGAACGCATATTAAGTCAGGAGAAGTCTGGGGCGGCGTACCGGCAAGAAAGATAAAAGATATCTCTTCCGATTTATTGGAAGGAGAAGTAAACCGAATTGCAAATAATTATGTCAAGTATTCTTCTTGGTATAAAGAATAAATTATTTAATCTTGTAAATAAATAACAAAAGCTCTGAACTAATTTAATCGGAGCTTTTGTCATATCATAAATTGATTTAGTTAAGGATAAATCAAAACAGCTTTTTCACCTTGGCATTTCACGCCAGTTGGTTCTGCAGCCATTATACAATCTGAAGTAATGTTATATTTCTTATTAAATTCAGACATCTTCTGAGTATATTCTTCAATTTTTGGAAGTATAGTTGCCTCATTTTTCTTCGGATAAGCGATATATGTGACAGGTCCTCCGCAAGCTTTCGTTCCCAATGGAGAGAAAGCCCATTCTGCTGCATCAGTGCATTTTTCTTTGACAACCGAAGATTCTATAGAAGCTTTAAGTTTATCGAGTTGTGCTTCATCGTATTTCTGCGAACTTTCATCTGCCGGTCTTTCTGAAATATCTTTTGGCATTTCCGCAGGGTCATTACTTTGTGCAGATTTGCATGAAAGTAGTGTAAGACCTGCAAATAATACCACTGCCGGAATTTTGATCAACCAATTTTGCATAAATAATTTTTTTAGTGCTCATCAAATTCCATTCCTTATTTTCAATTTTTGTAATTTTGCAGCGATGAATAATCATTTTTTTGACTTAATAGAGCATACAAATCGAAGTGTTTTTCTTACCGGAAAAGCGGGAACGGGAAAAACAACATTCCTTAACGAATTTGTAAAAAAAACCAGAAAAAAACACATTGTTGTAGCGCCTACAGGGATTGCCGCAATCAATGCAGGTGGCGTAACCATTCATTCAATGTTTGGTTTGCCGCTGCGTACTTTTTTACCGACAACAGACAGAATTGACGGCAGCTTGGGAAACAATATTGCCGATCTGATGTCTCATTTTAAATACCGAAAAGATAAGCTTAAGCTTTTGCGTGAAGTTGAGGTTCTGATTATCGATGAGGTTTCAATGTTGCGTGCCGATGTTTTGGATATGATGGATTTTTCCCTGCGATTTATCCGAAGAAACAATCAGCGTTTTGGAGGTGTTCAGATGTTATTCATCGGAGATTTGTATCAGCTGCCTCCAGTGGTGAGAGATGAGCATATTTTAAAAATGTATTACAATTCGCCATTCTTTTTTGACAGTCTTGCAATAAAAGATATCCCTTTATTAACGATTGAATTAACGAAAGTCTATCGTCAAACTGATGAAGAATTTCTTGAAATTCTGAACGCAATCCGTGACGGTGATGTTGCCAATATTGATTTTGAACATTTAAATGAGAGATTTAATCCAGATTTTAATGCGGGTGAAGATTCTTACATCTATCTCTGTTCGCACAACAAATTGGCAGACGATATCAATCAGCAGAAATTAGCTGAAATTAAAGTCGATCCTTCAACTTTTGAAGCTAAACTTTTTGGTGAGTTTAAAGAGAATCAATATCCGAATGAGCAGTTTTTAGAATTAAAAGTGGGCGCTCAGGTAATGTTTATCAGAAATGATATTTCCGGTGAGAAAAAATATTTTAATGGGAAATTAGGTGAGATTTCTGCATTAGACGAAAAAGAAATCAAAGTGATTCTTGACGGCAGCGAACGTGAAATTACCGTGAAAAGAGAAGTCTGGGAACAGAAAAAATATTCTCTGGATGGCGAAAAAAATATTAAAGAAGAGGTTTTGGGAAGTTTCGAACAGTTTCCAATCAAATTGGCTTGGGCTGTGACGATTCATAAAAGCCAGGGTTTGACGTTTGATAAAGTAATTATCGATGCCGGAAAAAGTTTCACTGCAGGTCAGGTGTATGTGGCTTTATCTCGTTGCCGAACTTTAGAAGGGATTGTTTTAAAATCTAAAATCACTCCTGAAGTGATTTTTAAAGACAACAGAATTCTGCAGTTTCAAGGTGCAACTTTTGCCAATGATAATGTGGAAGAAATTCTGAACAGAGAAAAATACGATTACAGCATCAGAAAAGTGCTTCGTTCGGTCGATTCTCAATGGCTTTTAAAAGAAATAGAGTTGTGGAATAACCTTTCGATCACTACGAAAAGTATTGACCATGGAAAATCTAAGCAGCTTTATTTACAATTAAAAAATGACATTGTTAATTTAGGTAAAATCTTTGAAAAACTAGAACGAATTATTTTTCAGAAAGTAAATAATTTCATCAGTCAAACTGAAGAATGGAGTGAGATAGAAAATAAAACCAAAGGTGCCGTTAATTTCTTTTTCAATGAGGTGAAAGACAAAATTTTCAGTCCGCTGAAAGAATTTTATTCTGAAATAAAAGGCGTAAAAGGTCTGAAAAACTATAATGAAGAATTCAAAAGCTGGCTCGAAGATATCGAAGAATATCTAAATGGTCTCAAAACCGCTCATCTTTTGGAAACGAAACTCTTAGACGAAAAAAACGACAAAGAAGTCAGCATGAAAATTGCAAAAGTTCCTTCTCAGGTTCTGACGTTCCAGTTGTTTGAGCAAGGGAAAACCATTTCAGAAATCGCTTTAGAAAGAGGTTTGGTCAAAGAAACGGTTTTGGGTCATCTGGCAAGATTTGCCGAACAGGGCTTGCTTGATTTGTCAAGGGTAATTACTTCCGATAAAATTAAAACCTTCGAAAAAGCTTTTAAAACTGATCCGAAAGAAACTTTAAACGAGTGGAAAACTGCGTTGCCTAATGATTTTGATTTTAATGAAATCAGGATTTTGATAAATCATTTTAATTTTTTGAAGGAGAAACGTAAATAAGAAGTATTAAAAAAGAATTTGTTTTTACACTTAATTTGTAAGACAGTTTTCCTTTATATAAACTTTGTTTTTCGGAAATAGAATATTTTTCTCCTGAAAACTTTTTTTAGATTGTTTAATATTTTTTTTAAGACTGTTTGGCAGTTAACCAAAAGTAAAATTCTATCGTTTATACAAAAAAATCCGTCTCACATTGAGACGGATTTTTGATTGTTATTAAGCAATTATCTAGGTTCTATGGTTTAGATATAACTTTTCCTGTTTGTACTTTACCATCCTTATCTTTTATTTGATAAAAATAAATTCCTGCAGGAAGATTTAGCTGTAATGAACTTACAGTTTCATTTAAAACTTTTCCTAAAACTCTTGTACCAGAAGCATTGTAGATTGTAAAATTTGAACCGGTATTTTTATTGTCAATTTTAACATTCAGAACTGATGAGAAAGGATTTGGAAAAACAGTAGCTGTTTGTTTGTTTCCGGCAACAGAGCTTACAGCTAGTGAGCCAGTGCATCCTGCTGTAATTTGAGCATTAATCCCTGTTGTATTGATTGCGCCGCTCGTACTGAGTACACGACCTTCAATTGTAGAACCAATATTCATACTGATTGCCCCATTATTACCAATTACGGTACCTTTGAAACTGGCGTAATCATTAAGACTCACAGCGCCATCCACTTTCCAGAATACATTTTTTGCTTGAGCTCCATTTTGTAAAACTACAGAAGCATAAGTGCTTGTTGAGAGTGCGCCAGTTATTTTGATGACAAAAACAGCGTTAGGATTATTCTGTGCGTTCAAAAATACTGTACCGTTGAGAACTGTAGCAGCATTTAATTGATAAGTATGAGGTGTAAGAACCAGGTTTTGACCAAATGCAGCCGGGTAAAGCAATTGAATATCAGTTGGAAGCGTGTTGAGATAAGTGTATACATTAGATAGATCTACTGCACACACTGCTGTTGACGTATCCGGACTTGGGTGAATCGTTCCATTGACATTGATAGCTAAAAAACCTGTAGTAAGACCTAGATTAGATCCTATATCGCCGGTTACCATAGACACCCCTGTGTTGGTAACTGTTCCATTTCCTGTAAATACTGCATAGCATGCAACACTATTCAAAACCGGCTGAGCGGGTCCTGTTAAAATCAAACTTCCGCAGCCAATTGGTTTTCTCACAGTAACGCCAGAAACGGTAACTGCTCCTGTTGTTGAAAGTGCACGACCTTCAAGTGAAGTTCCTGTATTTAATATGATTGCAGCATTATTAGCAACAATGGTACCTTTCATTGTTGTATTGGCTGCCAAATCTACCAATCCTTCTACTTTCCAGAATACGTTGCAGGCCAGAGCGCCATTGGTAAGTACTACCTGTGCTCCTGCAGCTGAAGAAAACGCACCCTGAATTTTAAATATAAAAACAGAATTTGCATTTCCGCCACCGTCAAGCGTTAATACGTTATTAAGTGTTGCACTTTGAGTGATAGAATAGGTTCCTGCAGTTAATGTCTGTCCGTTACCCAATAATGGAGCAGGAAAAAAATTAGGAATGGCTGCATTTAATTGATTGTATGCAATTGTAAGGGCTGCTGCTGCTGTAGCTGTAGCACCATCTGCGTCATGCATCACACCATCTACGTTTCCAAAGTTTGTACTTGAACCGTTATTCGTACCAACATCGCCTGTTAACTGGGACAATCCGGTATTACTTACTGCGCCATTCGAAGAAAAAAGCGCAAAATTGGCGGAAGCACCTAAAACTGGCGCTTGTGCAGATACTCCTACAGTAATCATTACTGTCATAAAGAATATGAATTGTAAAATTTTTATCATATAAATATTATTTTTATAATTATTTAAATATAATTATATTATCAAATGTACAATAAAATATTGTATAAAATCAAAATATTTCAATATATTTTAATTATGTTGAATATTTTTTAAAAATAATTTTATTATTAATAAAAATTATTTAAAAAATTATTTTTATTTATTTTATAATATTTTTTAAAAAAATTATTTTATATATATTTAATATAATATTATTAGAAGAGAAATACAGATAGGTTAAGAAAATGTCTATGTTAACTGGAAGATTATAATTGAGAAAGATAGATAGTTTTTACCGAACCACTTCATCATCCCTATCAATTACAAAAAGTAACTAATGCGATTAATTAACTTTAAATTTGTATTCTAATCAATTATTAAATAAATCCAAAGGGGATTGCTATCACTTTTGTAGAAATAAACAACCCGATATGAAAAACTTTGAAATATCTGTTTTAGATCTTGCTCCCGTAAAACAGGGAAAAAGTATTAATAATACTTTTCAGGACAGCCTGTCTTTGGCAAACTATGCTGAAAATTTAAATTATAAAAGGTTCTGGCTTGCCGAACATCATAATATGGAAAGTATTGCCAGTTCTGCAACCTCTGTTCTGATCGGTTTTATTGCGAATGGTACAAAGAAAATCAGAGTCGGTTCAGGAGGCATTATGCTTCCCAATCACAGTTCGCTCGTCATTGCCGAACAATTTGGTACCTTAGAATCACTTTTCCCCGGAAGAATTGATCTCGGTTTGGGAAGGGCTCCCGGAACAGATGGTTTGACGGCCCAGGCTTTAGGAAGAAATCCGGCCATCATTAATGAGCAGTTTCCGAGACAGATTTTAGAATTACAAAAATATTTTTCCAAAGAAAACTCAAACGCATTGGTTCGTGCAATTCCCGGTGAAGGTTTAGATATTCCGATGTATATTTTAGGATCGAGTACAGATAGTGCGTGGCTGGCTGCTGAGTTTGGACTTCCGTATGCTTTCGCGGGACATTTTGCTCCGGATCAAATGGAAATGGCTTTTAAAATTTATAAAGAGCATTTTGAGCCTTCAAAATATCTGGATAAACCATATATCATCGCATGTGTAAACGGAATTGCTGCCGAAACATCGGAAGAGGCAAAGTTTCTTTCTACGACTTTGTTTCAGGCATTTATTAATATTATCAGAAACGACCGCAAGCCTTTTCCAGAACCGATAACTGATATGGATGATATTTGGAATCCGATGGAGAAAGCGATGGTTTTAAAAATGTTAAAATTCAGTTTTGTAGGAGATCAAACTCAAATAGCAGAGCAATTGAGCGATTTTCAGGAAAAATATCAGGTTGATGAATTGATGATTAATTCTCATATCTACGACCATCAGAAAAGATTGAATTCTTATCAATTAATCCGACAAGCGACCGAGTCACTCTTCAAAGCTTAACAATCTGTACATATTAATTGTTGATCCTTTTTTTATGAGTATCTTTGCGAAAATTTAAAGTAAAAATGTCTGATATTAAATTAAATACTATTCCGGAGGCTATTGAAGACCTTAAAAATGGTAAAATAATCATAGTGGTAGACGACGAAGACAGAGAAAATGAAGGAGATTTTCTATGTGCTGCCGAACTGACAACTCCTGAATTGATCAATTTTATGGCTTTCCACGGAAGAGGGCTGATCTGTATGCCACTTCCTGAAAAGAGGTGTGACGAGCTTGGTCTTGATATCATGGTAAGTAGAAGTAGCGATCCTAAGGAAACTGCATTTACAGTATCTGTAGATCTTTTAGGTGACGGTACTTCTACAGGAATTTCTGCAGGAGACAGGGCTAAAACCATTTTAGCATTGATGGATGACAAAGCTAAATCTACAGATTTTATGCGTCCCGGTCATATTTTCCCGCTTCGTGCGAAGAAAGGAGGAGTTTTAAAAAGAGCAGGACATACAGAAGCAGCGATTGATCTGACTTGCCTTGCAGGCTTAAAAGAAGGTGGTGTCATCTGTGAAATCATGAACGAAGATGGAAGTATGTCTCGTTTACCTGAGTTGTACGCTTTTGCGCAGAAACATGATATGAAAATCGTTTCTATCGAAGATCTGATTCATTATCAGCTTAAAAAAGGAAATCTTATTGAAAGAATTGAAGAAAGAGAAGTGAAGACCGCTTATGGTGATTTTGATTTTCTTGCTTTTAGAGAAACTTCTAACGACCAGATTCACTTTGCATTAACAAAAGGTTCTTGGACGGTTGATGAGCCGGTTTTGGTAAGAGTACAGTCTTCAGATTCTTATTTTGATGTTTTAACCAGATTAAATAATGGTGAAAAACCTCAGCTGGAGAAAGTTACCAATATGATCAACGAGGCAGGAAAAGGAGCAATTATTTTCATTAATAACGTATCAAATTCTGAAAATACATTGAGAAAATTGCAACAGTTCTTAAATTATCAGGATGGACAGCAAAAACATCCAACTGCCGCTTTCAATTATAGAGATTACGGTATTGGAACTCAGATTTTAAAGAATTTAGGAATCAATAAATTTAAAGTAATTACTCAAAATCCTAATGTAAAACCTCAGGTTGGCGGTTATGACGTTGAGGTGACGGAGATGGTACAGCTTTAAACGTGAATGATTTCGAATAAATTCACAATTAAAATATATAAAAAATGGCTTGAGTATATCAAGCCATTTTTATTTCATCGAAATTTCTAAATCCGTTGAGGAAATCTTTAATATTCATTCTTTTTTTTCCTTCTAATTGCAGTTCTAAAGGAAAATAGATTCCGTCTTTCGTGTAGATTTTTAATTCATTTTTAGAAATATCTAATGATCCGGAAGTTTTTCCGTGATCAGAAATTTCAAATTTCCCGTTGTAGATTTTCAGTCCTTTTTCTTCTTCCCCGATTTTTATTGTGGTAAAAGCTGCGGGATAAGGTGACATTCCTAAAATGAATTGATGAACTTCTTTCGATGATTTATTAAAGTCGACCTTAGTATCTTCTTTAAAAATTTTAAAGGCATTTTTCGGATGTTCAACGTGTGGCTGAGGTTTTTCTGTAATTGAGTTTTCAGATAGACCGTCAAGCGTTTTCACGATTAATTCAGCACCCATTTCCATCAGTCTGTCATGAAGGCTCCCCGCATTTTCATCGGGTAAAATTTCAATTTCTTCCTGGAGCAAAATATTACCTTCGTCTATTTTTTCATTGATAAAAAATGTTGTAGCTCCGGTTTTTTCTTCTCCATTAATAACGGCATAATTAATTGGTGCAGCTCCACGATAATCTGGAAGTAAAGAAGCATGAAGATTGAAAGTTCCGAGTTCAGGCATTTCAAATAAGATTTTCGGCATCATTCTGAAGGCAACGACCACGAAAACATCAGCGTTTAAATCTTTTATTTCTTCTAAAAATTCAGGATTTCTTAATTTTTCGGGCTGCAAAATATGAAGATTATTTTCAACAGCATAAATTTTTACAGCAGATTGATTGATTTTCTGTCCGCGGCCGCTTGCTTTGTCGCCTACAGTCACTACACCGACAACTTTATGATTTGATTGATGAATGGCTGCCAAAGCTGTCTTAGCAAACTCAGGTGTACCAAAAAAAACGACTTTCAATGATTTCATACTGCAAAGATAATTTTCTTTGATTTATTAAAAAGATTAAAAGATTAAAAGATTAGATCGAAAATCTTTAATATTACCGATTGCCTTTGCCTATTTCAATGCATACGTTCTAAAATTCAGCATTTTTACTTTATCAGAATCCAAAAGAAATATTAAACTTTCTAAAATTTCTTCTTTTGCATGAAAATTGAGCTGAATTGATAACTCTTCAATTGTTGCAGGTTTATCTGCTAATAAATTGATAATTTGTGATGATATATTTTTTCCAAAAATAGACTGTTTATTCTTTTGACAGACTGTACACTGACCACAATTTTTTGTGTTTTTTTCTCCAAAATAAGCAAGAATTAATTTCATTTTGCAGTAGGTGGAATCTTCAATATAAAATTTCATTTCTTCCCACTTTTGAATTTTATTTTTCTGAATTTGTTCAAACAGTTTCCAATAAATGCTGTTGGTCACCTTTTCATCTCTTGGTTTGAGGAATTTTACACTCGCCAAAGCTCCATCAATGTATTCCAGATAATTTTTCTGTTGCAGCTCTTTTAGCCTTTCTTTGATCAAATGAATGCTCACACCGATTTTGTCACTTACTTTCTGCTCGCTGAACATTACTTTGTGTGTTGTAATTCCCGAGATCGAGCGTAAAAGAAATTCAATAAAATAGGCATCTTTTTGAGGCAGCTGATCAATTTCATCAGCTTTTATTGAGAGTTCTACAGATGATAAACTCTTGTTGCTGTTGTAGTAAATGATTTCTTGAGTATGTAAAAAATTTAAAACATTTTTGATTTTAGCATTTGAAAGTTTTGTAAAATTTTGAATTCCGGAAATATTTAATTCAAACACTTTTTCTGGAAGCTCAAATTCAGCCACCTGAAATTTAGAATACAGATAAGAAATGATCTTCAAAAACTCAGCTTTATTAGGAATTTGATTTCTTAAAATTTGATCAAAATTTAAAATCTCCTGTTGATCCCAGAGCATGAACGCAAAACTTTTCTTGCCGTCTCTTCCGGCACGCCCGATTTCCTGATAATAATTTTCGATCGACTGAGAAGGGGAGAAATGAATGACAAATCGCACATTATCTTTGTCAATTCCCATCCCGAATGCATTGGTGGAAATCAAAACATTCTGATCACTGTTGTTCCAGAAATTCTGTCTTTCGTTTTTTTCTTTTGTCGTTAAACCCGCATGGAAATAATCTACATTACTGATTTTATTTCTGTGAAGAAATTCGGTAAGCAGCTCGGCATCTTTTCTGGTTCGCACATAAATAATTCCTGACTCTTTCGCATATTTAAGAATATTAAAAATCCTTTGGTACTTATCTGAGATTTCTTCTGAAAAAATTTTAATATTATCTCTTTTAAAACTTTTTTGAAAGACATTCGGTTTTTTTAATTCGAGTTTGTTTTTTATTTCCTCTAAAACTTTAGGGGTTGCTGTTGCCGTCAAAGCAAGACAAGCTATTGCAGGGTTATTTTTTCTGAAATCTTTGATATTCTGATAGCTGGGCCTGAAGTCCTGACCCCATTCTGAAATACAGTGTGCCTCATCCACTGCAATAAATGATAATTGTATCTCTTCAATCTGCCGGATAAACTGAAAATTTGTAAGTCTTTCCGGTGAAACGTACAGCAGCTTTGTTAAGCCGTCCTTGCAACGGTTGTAAATAACTTCAGCATCAAAATCATCGAGTTCAGAAGACAGATATTCCGCTTCAATTCCTCTGAATTTTAGCTGATTGACCTGATCTTTCATCAATGCCAATAGGGGAGATATTACTAAACAAACACCTTCTCGTAGTAAGGCGGGAAGCTGATAACACAGTGATTTTCCTGCCCCTGTTGGTAAAAGTACCAAAGTATCATTTCCAGTGATTACAGAATCGATAATGTCACCTTGAGAATCTCTAAAGGTATCATAACCCCAAAAATACTTGAGGGTTTTATTTTTCAGTTCCTGAAAATCATGAGAAGAAATCATAACGTAAAAATATAGAAACTAATTTAACAAAAAAAGTCACGCAATGCGTGACTTTTATTCTATATAAGCGGTTTATTATTTTGCTTCGAAATAAACCCTTCTGTTTGCTCTGTTTTTCCATTCAGGACATTTAGTAGCAGGTTCACACTCTGGGTATTTAAGATCTTTCTCGCCTCTACCTACGGCATTTAGCTTAGAAGATTCTACACCGTTTTTGATCAGATAATTTTTAACACTATTTGCTCTTCTTTCGGATAGTTTTTGATTATAGTCGTCGCTAGCTCTTGTATCTGTAGCTCCAATCACTGTATAAGATCCACTAGAAGAATTGATATAGCTTACAGCGTTGTTTAAGATAGGTGTATTTGAAGGTAAAATTCTGTCAGAATTTAAATCAAATTCAATTCCTGCCATTTCCATTACTGTTTCTATTGGTCCTTCTGGTGTACCAGAAACAGTTTGATTAACAGGACAGCCATTATTTTCAACCGGTCCCGGAACTGTTACACATCTATCGTAAAGATCGATTACGCCATCCAAATCTGCGTCAAGAGCTACACCTGCACCATCCACTCTTGCACCTGCAGGAGTATCCAGTTGTCTGTCCCAATCATCACAAACTCCGTCATTATCAGCATCACCTTTCTTACAAACTTCGATATCCTGATTTTTGTCAGCCAAAACATCTAATTTATAATAAATTTCCTGTAATGGATCGTGCCACATCAAGTGAGATTCATGTTTTCCTAATTTTAATGATAGACCTAAAGTCGCATTGAAAAAGTTGTCAGAAACCTGATCTTCTCTTCTGTTGATAGCACTGTACTGATCACCGCCACCGTCGAATTGATCGTCTCCTGTGTAAACATACATTAGTCTGGTTTCAAGATCAATTCTTCTGTTTACTTTAAATTTAAGTCCTGCTCCAGCTTGTCCAAAGAATGAACCAAATTTAAAAGGTTTGATCTCAGTCATTAATCGTTGACCGCTATCATCTTTTAAATACGATTTATAAGCTAATGTTCCTACACCTGCATAACCGTGTAAAGCCCATCTGAATGTAGATTTGTTATCAACTCTTCTTAGAAGATTTGAAAAATTAATATCTCCTAAGATTGAAATTGCGTCGTATTGCGTTCTTGCACCTTCTTGTCTGTTTGCTGCTGCATTAGAAGGAGCTGCATCTTTGGTATTAAACCAGCCTTGTCTTGTTTCACCACGATCATACTGTAAATTAATACCGAAAGCGTGGGTAATTGCTTTATCAACACTTAGATAAGCTGAATAACCAAAAAGGTTTTTTCCGTTACCATTTTTTATTGATGTTAAATCAGCAGATTGTACTAATGGTACTCCGGCACCAAATGATACAGCCCAGTCATTAAATCTCTTGGATTGTTGTGTAAATGGGGATATATTGGCAGACCCTGATGAGAATGTATTAGGATATCCTTCATTTGAAACTACCGCTATCGAATCCTGTGCAAAAGCAACAGTAGGTACTGCTAAAGCAAATGCAACAATTGCTAAACTTAATTTCATAGTATATTTTTATTTAGTTAATTATTAATGATTTGTTTTTTTATAATTGATTATTGCGGGCAACCATTGTTATCTGTAGATCCTGCAACTGTAACGCATTTGTCGTACAAGTCAATAACTCCGTCAAGATCCATATCTAAAGCTACACCTGCGCCATCAACTCTTGCCCCGGAAGGTGTATTGAGCTCTCTGTCCCAGTCATCACAAACACCATCATTATCATTATCACCTTTTTCACATACTACAAGCTCACTGGCAGTATTTTCGAGTAGATATGTTTTATAATAAATTTCTTGTAAAGGATCATGCCATGCAAGATGAGATTGCTGCTTTCCTAATTTAAAGGACAGACCTAAATTGAAAGACATCATTGCATCAGAGTACGAATCATTAATCAAGTTATAATTAAGTCTGTTACCATTTGATCCTTCTACTTCTCTTACATTACCTCCGCCATCAAATTCTTCATCGAAACTATTAAGATACATTACTCTTGCCTCAACATCAATTAGATTAGATATGTTGTATTTTAAACCGACTCCTGCCTGCATAAAAAATGATGCGATACCTAACTTTTGATCAACCATGATAGGAAAGTTTGGTGGATTTGTTTGCCATTGAGAAATATCATTATCGATCAGCTCAGTTTTATAACCCATAAAACCACCACCTAAATATCCGTGAAGAGCCCATCTGAATGGGGACTTATTATCCACTCTTCTCAATAAATTAGAAAAATTTAGATCTCCTAATAATGATACTTGATGAAATTTTGTCCAGGCATTTGCAACGCCCGCTTTTGGGTTGTTCGGAAGCTGCCCCTGTTGGTTAGTTTCGCCCATTTGATATTGTAAACTAATACCGAAAGTATGGGTTATCTGCTTATCGATACTCGCATACACATTCCACCCCCATTTGATTTCATCACCATAAAAAGAAGTGACATCTGCGAATGTCATGAAAGCAGGACCTCCACCAACTGAGATTGCCCAGTCGTTGAATCTTCTTGCTTTATTGTCAAATTTTTGAATATTTGCAGAACCTGAAGAAAAAGTATTAGGATACTGATCTGTGGTGTTAACAGCAATACTGTCCTGAGCATAAGTAGCAATAGGCAGTATGGCCAATAAGAATAAACCTAATTTCATGCAATATGTTTTTATGTTTTGTTTTATATTATATTTTGTAATAATATTCTAGAAAATTCTCTTTCAAAAAGATGTTTTTTATGAGGGATTTCCAACTTTTCTGAACTGAATTTTAATTCGTCATATTTAATGATATCTATATCTATAATTCTATCTGAATAGCTTCCTGATATTTTAGTATCATTAATTCTCCCCATTTCAATTTCAATCTTCTTAATGAAATTAAGTAATTGAATTGGTGAAAAATGCGTAAATATTACAGTTGCAATATTACAAAAATTATTGGAACTTACAAATTCTACGGGTTCAGATGTTAAATATTCACTAATTTTTACTACCTCACATTTCTCCCGTAGCTTTTCCAAAGCCATATCCAGATTGTTTTTTTTATCACCAATATTACTTCCCAGTAACAAAACGACTCTATGTTGCGACATATTGAAAAATGATTATTTTATGAAGAGTTTCTTTAAAAATGTATTGGCAAATATAGTGGCAATTATGGTACTGTGTGCGGTGTTTTTCTTCTTTTTTATCATCATGATTGCTTTTGGATCAATGAGTAATGAGAAGTCTGTGAGTGTGAAAAAGAATTCAGTTTTGACAATTAACCTTAAAACAAATATTATTGATAGCCCAACAGAAGATCAGCAAAGTATCTTCAATGTCAGTGATAAAAATACCAATGTACTAATATATGATGTATTGGAAGCGGTGAGAAAAGCAAAAGATGACGATAATATTAAAGGGATTAGTATTGAGGTCGATAATCTGAATGCCGGAATTACTCAGATTGATGATCTGAGGGAGGCTATTCAGGACTTTAAGAAGAGCGGAAAGTTTGTGTATGCTTATGGAAATGTTGTTTCGCAGTCTTCCTATTATTTAGGATCTATTGCCGATCAGTATTATCTGAATCCATCAGGTGGAATTGAACTGAAAGGTCTTTCAACAGAGGTTACTTTCTTCAAAGATTTTGCTGAAAAATATGGGATCGGTATTGAGGTTATCCGTCATGGTAAATTCAAGTCTGCAGTTGAACCATTTTTAAGAAATGACATTTCGCCCGAAAACAAAGAGCAGTTGAGCACTCTTCTAAATGATATTTGGGGTAATACTGCTTCCAAAATTGCAGCTTCAAGAAAGATGGATGTGGGTCAGTTCAAAACGGTTGTTGATAGTTTATACGGAATGATTCCTGACCAGAGCTTAAAATACAAATTGGCGGATAAATTGATCCAGAAAACAGAATATGATCAAATGATCAGAGCAAAATTAAGTCTGAAAGATGATGATAAATTAAATAAAATTTCATTAAACAAATACATAGATTCTTTCACTGATAAAGATAAATCCGGCGAAAAAGTTGCTGTGCTGTATGCTTCTGGATCTATCAACAGTGGTGATCAGTACAATGATATTAATTCTGAAAAATATATCAAATATATTAAAGATCTTCAGGATGACAAAAAGATAAAAGCTGTTGTATTGAGAATTAATTCTCCGGGCGGAAGTGCAAATGCTTCGGACGAAATTTTATTCGAACTTCAACAATTAAAAAAGAAAAAGCCATTGGTTGTTTCGTTTGGCGATTATGCAGCTTCAGGCGGATATTATATTGCAATGGCGGCAGATAAAATTTATTCTGAACCCAACACATTGACCGGATCAATAGGAGTTTTTGGAGTTTTGCCTTATTTCAAAGAACTGGCTAACAAAAATGGAGTGCGCTCTGACATTGTTGCGACCAACGCCAATTCAGCATATTATTCTTCATTAAATGGATTGACGCCTTACGGTGTAAGCGTGATGACAAAAAGCGTAGAAGGCACATACAAAAGATTCGTGCACTTTGTAACTCAAAATAGGAAGAAATCTTTTGAAGATATTGATGCAATCGGTGGAGGTAGAGTATGGAGTGGTACCCGTGCAAAGCAGATTGGTTTGGTAGATGATTTAGGAAGTTTGGAAGATGCCGTGAAATTTGCAGCGCAAAAAGCAAATTTAAAATCGTATCATGTCTCTTCATATCCTAAAAAGATGACGGCATTTGAGCAGATTTTTGAAGACTTAAATGAAGATGACATCTCTGCAAGAGTGATTAAAAATAAAATAGGTAAGGCAAATTATGAAATTCTGGAGCAGATTACAGACAAGAAACTGAAGTCTGAAGTGAAAATGGAAATGCCATATCAAATTAAAATCAACTAAATTATATTGTTCATAAAAAAGCCCGGATCTGAAATTTCAGATCCGGGCTTTTTATTTCTTAAAGCTTCTTATTTCTTCGTTACCATTCTATAGATAGCAAGTAAAAGTACTGAACCCGCAATTGCTACAAGGAAACTAGATAGATTAAATCCTGATACATCTACTCCGAATATCATTGATCCGATCCATCCTCCAAGAATACTTCCCAAGATACCGATGATGATTGTTACGATCCATCCTCCAGGGTCGTTTCCTGGATGTAATGCTTTAGCGATTGCCCCTGCGATAAGACCGAAAATGATCCACGTTAAAATTCCCATAGCTTAAATTTTTAATGTTAATGAATTTGGTTTATTTTTCAAGAAATAAAGATTACTTATCTCTTCTTGAAGAATGAGTCTACAAACTCTATACCATTAAATAATTGCAGGTCCTGCATTTTTTCACCAACACCAATATATTTCACTGGAATCTGGAACTGATCAGAGATTCCGATCACTACACCACCTTTTGCTGTTCCGTCTAATTTTGTTACCGCCAGAGCGTTTACTTCAGTCGCAGCGGTAAACTGCTTAGCCTGTTCGAAGGCATTCTGACCCGTTGAACCGTCCAAAACCAATAAAATCTCATGAGGTGCATCAGGAATGACTTTTTGCATGACTCTTTTGATTTTGGTAAGCTCATTCATCAGATTTATTTTATTATGAAGTCTTCCTGCTGTATCAATAATCACCACATCGGCATTTTGAGCAACGGCGCTTTGTACAGTGTCAAATGCAACAGAAGCCGGATCAGAGCCCATTTCCTGTTTTACGATCGTTACTCCGGCTCTTTCGCTCCAGATCGTAAGCTGGTCTACTGCTGCCGCACGGAACGTATCTCCCGCTCCCAAAACCACTTTTTTCCCCTCTGCTTTAAACTGATGTGCCAATTTTCCTATCGTAGTGGTTTTACCGACACCATTGACCCCTACTACCATAATGACGTAAGGTTTTTTTGACGTGTCGATGTTTCCTGTGTTTGCCTGTGGGTTTTCTAGCAGTAGTCCTGAGATTTCTTCGCGCAGAATGCGGTCAAGTTCGCTCACGTTCACGTATTTGTCTTTTGCAACACGTTCTTCAATTCTCTGGATGATTTTGATAGTGGTAGATGCGCCAACATCAGAAGCGATAAGTATTTCTTCAAGGTCATCAAGCACCTCATCATCTACTTTGCTTTTGCCGACTACGGCTTTTGTCATTTTTTCAAAGAATCCTTGATTAGATTTTTCCAAACCTTTATCTAATGTTTCTTTTTCTTCTTTTTTAAAAATATTTTTAAACCAACTCATCTTATGAATTATGGAATTTAATTATTGTGGGATGCAGGGATGTTGGAAGATGGATATTTACAATCGTAATAGATATTCAATAAACATCAAGAATCAGACATCCGACACCCAGCGTACTAAAAGCAAAGATAACAAAAAAACTACCCAAAATATGAGTAGTTTCTGTATTGTAAATAAAGTAACTGATTATTTTTTCAAATAAGCATCCACTTCGTCTGCATTCATTACTTTTTCTTCGAAAACGTAAGCTTCTGATTTAGAAGACTTCACCATTTTCACCACTTTAGTCATTTTTTTTGACTGTCCGCTTTGTAGGGTTGCTACTACTTTCTTTGCCATGGTAAATTATATTTATAAATTACTTGATTTCTTTGTGAAGGGTAGATCTCTTAAGAACCGGATTGTATTTTTTCAATTCCAATCTTTCTGTAGTGTTCTTTTTATTTTTTGTAGAAATGTATCTAGACATTCCCGGCATACCGCTTTCTTTGTGCTCTGTACATTCAAGAATTACTTGAACTCTGTTTCCTTTTTTTGCCATGATTTAGTTCTTTTTAATCAATCCTTCTCTGATACCTCTTTCGATAGCCTCTTCGATTCCAATCTTGTTAATGATTCTCAATCCATGAGCTGAAACTTTTAGCGTAACGTGCTTGTCTTGCTCTGGAAGGTAAAATTTCTTTTCCAATAAGTTAATTTCAAAACGACGCTTCGTTTTGTTATTAGCGTGGGAAACGTTGTTACCAACCATTGCACGCTTTCCTGTTATCTGGCAAATTCTTGACATATCTCGATGTTCTTATTTGTATAATATTTGAGGTTGCAAAATAACGAATAATTTTTTAGACAGACAAGTTTTATATAAAATTTTATAATAAATATTTGTCTTTTTATTCTTATGATGAAACCTATTTCTTTTTATAATTGTCTAATAATGCGTTTTCTGATGTATTAAATTTAATAAACCTTATTAGTGAAAATATTTAAACCTTCTTTTTCTGCATTCTGTCCTGAAATTTTTTAATCAGAAAATAAAATAAGAGAAAGCCTAAGGAAAATATGGAAAATCTGGTCAGTAGATCTCCTGCCTTTACATAAAAAGTTTCGTTGTCATAAAGGTTTATTTTAGCAAACAGAGCCGTTTTATCACCATAAAAAGTATCTTCCAAGACTTCACCTTTAGCGTTGATGTGTGCAGAAATTCCGCTGTTGGCAGACCTTGCGATTTCTCTTCTTGTTTCAATAGCTCTTAGTTTTGCATATGATAAAAGCTGTTTGTGACCTTCTGTAACACCCCACCAGGAATCGTTGGTGACAATTGCCAGAAAGTTGGCTCCTTTTTTTACATAATCGGTGACGAATTCTCCATATATGCTTTCATAACAGATGATCGGAGCGATCTTTCCTTTATTATACGGATTTGAAAATGCTACACGTTCTTCGTCTGTTCCCAAAGATGCCACAGTTCCGCCTAAATTGATCATTGCATTACCTAAAAGCGGTTTAAAAACGCTCATGTAGGGAAATATTTCTACTCCGGGAACAAGCTTGCCTTTGTGATAAACCTCAACCTTCTGATTGGGAATAATCTGTACTGCCGAATTGTACCTTTCAACCCACAAATGAGTATTAAGCTGATAAGCTTCTCTGGGTAAATCTTCGCTGTTTGTATAATAACGGTGTGATGAAATTCCGGTTGTAAAAACAGAACCGGGATGTCTGGCTAAAAATCCTTTTACATCATTCAGAAGCGTGCTTTTCTCAAATGCTGTTTCAGAAATAGATCCGCTTCCCGGAATCGCTGTTTCGGGAGCAATATAATAGTCGATTTTTCCTTTTGTATTTTCTTCAGCAAGAGACAGAAGGTCTTTGACGATGGTTGTGCTATCGGTAGAATATTTTTCGGCATAAGGATCGAGAGCAGGCTGCAGCATCAGAACATTGACCTGACCGATCGGCTTTTCATCAAATTGATTAAATTTAACCAGAGAAATAATCATAGGAAGAATAATCAGCAAAGTCACAATTAATGTGTTTCTAATTAAATCTTTTCTTTTTCTTCCGGCCTCAAAAACTCTGATGGTGTAAAATATCAAAACATTAATCAATAAAATCCAGAAACTTCCCCCGGTTGAGCCAAGAGTGTCATACCACTGAATAAATTCAGGATAATCTGAAAAAACATTTCCTAAATTCAGCCATGGCCATGTAAATTCCCAATTCAGATGGAATTTCTCAAAACTCATCCAGATAGCGATGAAAAAAGCGAGTCCCCAGTAACTTCCCTGCGCATTTTTGTACCAGTGATAACATTGAAAAACCAATGAGTATAAAAATGAATTTACCAGAACCGGAAAAACGACTGCCATCATCGAATGGCTGCCGTCAGGATTTTTAGAACCATATAACCAGCCTGTTGTTATAATGTTCCAGATGACAAAACATAAATAGGAAAGCCCGAAAATAACCCAGCCTTTTCTTTTGAACTGAGAAAATTTAGACACACCATGTTCCATCATCAGAAGCGGAACAAGAGCGAAAAATATAAAAAACGGAATTCCGTATGTTGGCCAGGATACGGACAATAGCATCGCTGAAATGAGCGCAAGTAAAACGTATTTCATTCAATTATTTTAGCACACAAATTTAATGTTTTTGAAATGAATAACTTTGCAAATCATGTTAAAGAAATTTTACAGAATAATAATTCTTCCTTACACTGTTTTTCTGCTTTATCTTATGTTTTTCGGCATGGGACGATTCCAGTATGAAGATAATGTGATAAGAATAAAACCCATTGTTTCGACCATTTGGTATATACAGGAAACTGTCAGTTTAAAAGATATTGTAATGATTGTTGTGGGAAATGTTGTGATGTTTATTCCTTTTGGTTTTTTAGGCTGGGTCTTTCCTAAGCTTATAGAGCTGCAGAATCTTATCTTTACTTTTGTTTCAGCAATTACAATTGTAGAGGCGCTTCAGTATTTTTCGAGAATGGGTATTTTTGAGGTAGACGATATCATTCTCAATACTTTTGGAGTGTATCTGGGTTGGCAAATATTTAGATTTATCGAAAATCGATCAGCCGTTTAGCTCTTTAGCTCTTTTTTCTGCATTCAAAATTCCTCTCTGTAAAATTCCCTTTAAATTGTTGTCTTCAAAAGCTTTTAGAGCAGCTTCTGTTGTCCCGCCTTTCGAAGCAACATCGTTGATAAGTTCTTCAAGGTTTTTATCTGAATTATTGATCAGATGATAAGCACCAAGCATGGTTTGCTTGACGAAAAGTTTAGAAAGATTCTCATCGATTCCCATTTCTATTCCGGCTTTTATCATGGCATCAACAATATAATAAAAATATGCTGGTCCGCTTCCTGAAAGTGCGGTTACGCCATCCAGTAAATCTTCATTTTCCAGATAAACAGACCTTCCGGTGCTGTTTAAAAGCCTTTCGATATTCATTAATTCGTTGAAGGCTATTCCTTCTGCAGAAGTATACCCTGTGATTCCCATTCCTAAAAGAGTAGGGGAATTGGCATTGCACGTACGACCAATTGATGATTGAGCAGTTTTTGGATTTTATCGATTTTGATTCCTGCCATAATGGAAAGGACCATCTGGCTTTTATTAAATTTAAATTTAAAATTCTCAGCAACATGCTTGAAATCCTGAGGTTTTACGGCGATAATAATTAAATCTGCATCTAATTCTTTCACATCATCAAAAATTGAAATCTTTGATTTTGGAAATTCTTCCGATATTTTTTGGATTTTCGAATGATTTCTGGTGATGAGCTGCAGGTTTTCAGGCTTTATCAATTCATATTTCAGGAAAGATTTTGAAAAAGATAAGCCCATATTTCCGGCTCCGATGATGGCGATTTTCATTTGTGTATTTTTTGCTTGAAATTATTCACTCTGAATAGTAATTATTTCTAAATGTAGCGAATTCAAAATTTTAAAGGAAATTTTTAGACATTTTTTTAAACAATATTCACCTCTCTCTCCAACTCAATCCCAAACTTCTCCTTCACAGAATCAATAATCATCGCTGAAAAATCAAAAATTTCTTTTCCGGTGGCATTTCCGGTGGCATTGATGATGACCAAAGACTGTAATTGATGAGAAGCAACGTTTCCGATCTGTTTTCCTTTCCAGCCGCATTGCTCGATGAGCCAGCCTGCCGGAACTTTTACAGAATTTCCGTTCGGATACCCTTGAATGGTTGAAAATTTCTGCTTTAAGTCTTCAAATTTTAACAAAGGAATGGTAGGGTTTTTAAAAAAGCTTCCTGCATTTCCGATTACTTTCGGGTCAGGTAATTTGCTTTGTCTGATGTTGATCACAGCTTTTGAAATATCCTGAATGGTAGGATTTTCAATTCCCAAAATTTCGAGTTCAGTTTTGATAGCGCCGTATTCGGTTTTTATCAAATGGTTTTTTCTAGTCAGTCTGAAAGTAACTTCCAATATTACATATTTTCCTTTTCCTTCCTGCTTAAAAATAGAATCTCTGTACCCAAATCTGCACTGTTCGAGATTGAAATTTTCAATTTCTAATGTTTCTAAATTTAAAACTTTACAGTTTGCAAAAACGTCTTTGATTTCTGTTCCATAGGCACCGATATTCTGCATCGGCGAAGTCCCTACATTTCCCGGGATCAGAGAAAGATTTTCTAAACCGCCATAGTTTTTATTTAAACAAAATAGTACCAATTCATGCCAGTTTTCCCCTGCTTTTGCAGTGACTAAAACTTCGTTTTCGTTAATGATCTCTTCTGAAATTCCTTTTAAATGAAGCTGAATTGCCAATCCGTCAAAATCTCTTGTCAGTAAAATATTACTTCCGCCTCCCAAAAATAGAAGTGGAAATGTTTGAGAGTTTGAGCGTTTGAGAGTCTTTATCAATTCTTCCACTGAATTTACTTCTGTGAAATATCTGGCATTGGCATCAACACCAAATGTGTTAAAAGATTTTAGAGAAAAATTTTCGTGCATTGAAGAAAAATTATTTTAAAAATGAGCTTGAAAAAAATTATTGCTTTTGTTTAGGCAGAATGTTTTTTAATTTGATTTTAAATTCTTCAAATTGCCTGTAATGGGTATCGCTGTGTGTATTTACGAAAACGTGAGACTTTTTTGAAGTTTTAATCTGGAAAGTTTCGTCGATGCCATCAAGATGCTGAATGCTTGGTGAGCTTTCAATTAAACTTAAATCTTTAATTTTAAACGAAGAAGCCAGGTTTTTCCAGATCTCGGGAGTTATTGCTTTATGCCATTCGCTATGTTTTCGGCTGGCTGTAGTTCCGGCTTCGAAATGGATGGAGTCTTTGGTGATTCTAATATTGCTGTAGTTTCCGGATTCTCCGCCGACATTAGAAAATCCTATAAAAGTAATCTCTTCAACACCAGTTGATGGTGTTGTGTTTTCTTTGTTTTTTTCTTTGCATGAAAAAAATATCAACAGTAAAAACATTGAGAAGAGCAGTCTCACAACGTTGGTCTTTACTGTTGACATCATATAATATTTAAAAACGAAGATCTGAATTGTAGTTTTCCAGCGCAGCTTTCAGAATGGCAACACTTTTTCTTAAATCTTCCTCTTTAAGTACATAAGCGATTCTTACCTGTTTTTTACCCAGTTCGGGATTGCTGTAAAATCCGCCTGCAGGTGCAACCATAATGGTTTCGTTATTTAAAGAGTATTTTTCTAGTAACCACTGAGCAAATAATTCTGTATCGTCAACAGGAAGTTCGGCTACACAGTAAAATGCACCTCTAGGTTTCGGGCAGATTACCCCAGGAATAGCGTTCAATAAATCTACCAGAACATTTCTTCGGTGGGTATATTCTTCTCTTACTGCTCTGATGTAGGCTCCGTCATTCTGATGAGCGGCTGTTGCAGCAATTTGTCCTAAAAGTACAGGGCTTAGTCTTGCCTGAGCAAAAAGCATTGCTGCATCATGTATTTTTTTAGAACGGGTGATCAGGCATCCGATTCTCACGCCGCACATAGAATAGCGCTTAGATTCTGAATCGATAATGATGCAGTTTTCACTGATCTCAGGGAATGCAAACATTGATATCTGATGCTTGCCATCGTAAACATATTCTCTGTATACCTCATCAGAAATGATGACGATATCATATTTTAAAGCAATGTCAGCCAATTGCTGCAGCTCTTCTCTGGTGTAAAGGTAACCTGTCGGGTTTCCGGGGTTACAGATGATGATCGCTCTTGTTTTTGCGGTAATTTTTTTCTCAAATTCTTCGATTGGAGGAAGCGCAAATCCGGTATCGATTGTTGAAGGTACAGCTACCACATTTACGTTGAAAGTGCTCGTAAAGCCGTTGTAATTTGCGTAATAGGGCTCCGGGATGATAACCTCGTCACCATCATCGCATAGGGTAGAGATAGCAAAGTTTAATGCTTCAGAACCACCATTGGTTACGATAAAATTGTCTGGTGTAAGATCTGTAAAATCAAGTGAATGATAATAGTTGGTAAGTGCCTTCCTATATTCAATATTTCCTTCTGATAGTGCGTATTCCAAAACTTTTAAATCAATGTTTTTTAAAGCATTTAAAGCAGTTTCCGGAGTTTCGATATCAGGCTGTCCGATATTTAAATGGTATACTTTCGTTCCTCTTTGCTTGGCCTGAAGGGCGAAAGGTACAAGTTTTCTAACCGGTGAAGGAGGCATCTGTTGTGCTCTGTTTGAGATGTTAGGCATTGTCTAATATTTGTATGCACAAAAATAGCAAAATATTTCGGCTCATCCAGAAATATTAATAGAAAGACAAGGCTTACTATGTTTAGCATTTTAATTATAATAAAAATGTTAATAAATCTAAAACCTAACCTATTTTTGTTGTGCAACCGATTATTTGTTAGGTATATTTTAGTAATTTTTTTATATTGTTAAAAATAATTTAAAATTAGCATTGCGATTTTAGATTTAATTCATAGTTTTACGGCGAAACTACTAAAAAAGTATTATGAAAAGAAATCAATCAGCTCTTATGCTTGGTGTACTGGGAATTTTTGCCAGTTCGCTTGCATTTGCACAAAACTATCAGAAAATGCCAATTACTTCAGGGCTTAATGCAGATGTAATTGCGAATGGAGTAGGCTCATCATCACTTACTACTAATAATGATGTAGATGGTGTTTCTTATGCATTCGTTGCTAAAGATTTTCTATTAACTGCTGCAAGCACACCTATTACTTACGGTATGCCAGTAGACGGAGTTATCAATTCTATCGTAACAACAACTCCAGGATTGAGTTATCAATTAGGAAGTTTGAGTGCTAATAATTCTTTGAGATTAGCAGCTGTAAATGATTCCGGAATTTTAACTTTTACAACCCCAAAAGCAGCAACCAAGTTGTATATGCTTTCTACCAGTGGTAGTGGAGGATCAACGCTTTCTGTAACTGTGAATTTTTCTGACGGAACAAATCAGCAGTTTACCGGCATTAGTGTTGCAGATTGGTATACAGGTACTAATATTGCCGTTCAAGGGTTTGGAAGAATAAAAAAACCAGGAGCAACTCCTGCTGCGGGTGATGATGTTCCATCGCCAGAAGGCGGAACAAATCCAAGGTTGTATCAAAATGAACTGGCCATCGATGCTGCTAACCAAACAAAATTAATTCAGAGCGTTACGGTTGCCAAAACTGCAGGTACCGGATTGCCGAATGTTTTCGCTTTTTCAGTAGATGCTTACTCAACTTGTGTGCCTCCTATCTTGCAGCCAGTTGGAACAATTACGGCTACTTCCGCTGCAATTTCATGGACTGCTGCTGCGGGTTCTACGCCAGCAAGTTACGATGTGTATTATAGTACATCCAATACAATTCCAGCAGGTACTGCAACTCCAAATTTTCCTGGTGTAACGTCAACTTCTTTGACGATTCCTAGTTTGACCTCAAATACGACTTACTATTATTGGGTAAGATCAAATTGTAGCACAGCAACAAGTCAAAGTGCATGGTCTTTTGGAGGAACGTTTAAAACAGCTTGTTCTATATTTACAGTTCCATACACAGAGAATTTTGATACTACAAGCACGGGTTCTTCTACAAATAATAATGCACCAAGCTGCTGGTCATATTTAGAAACTGCGTCATCTGCGGGTTATGGATATGTCTCAACAACTTCTCCTTTTTCTTCGCCTAATTCTTATTATCTATATAATTCATCTGACAATACGGGTAGCCAAATGCTGGTTTCGCCTCCGACTACGAATCTTTCGAGTGGTACAAAACGAGTGAGGTTCTATGCTAGAAGTAGTTCAACGGGATATACAGTAGTGGTAGGTACTCTATCAAACGCAGCAGACCCTACTACTTTTACACCAATTGGTTCTGCTATTTCATTGACTACAACTCAGACACAATATACCGTTAATATTCCAGCGGGCTCTAATGCACAATTAGCATTTAAGCATGGTTTAGGTGGTACATTTAGAGGTGTTTATTTGGATGATATTACCGTTCAAGAAATTCCTTCTTGTATTGAGCCTACTGCAGTTACATCATCAAACAGCACGATCAATTCAGCAAATATTGGTTGGACCGCTCCTGCAACGGCGCCTTCAAGCGGATATGAAGTATATTATAGTACATCCAATACAGCTCCTACTTCAAGTACAGTTTTAAATGCTACAAACTCTGTAACATCAACGGCTGTATCTGCTTCAGTAAGTGGGCTTGCAAGTGCTACTACTTATTATGCTTGGGTAAGGTCTGTTTGCAGTGCTACAGATAAAAGCGTTTGGAGTGCTTCTCCGACAACATTTACAACAACTTGTACTTCAACTAATGTTCCTTATACACAAGATTTTGAAAGCGTAACAGTACCTTCATTAGCTAATTGTACTACAGCTCAGAATATAGGAACAGGAAATACTTGGACTACTTTTTCTCCAGGTGCTTATGGGTTTACTTCTAAAGTCGCAAGTTATCTGTATAGTACAAGTAGTGCGGCAAATACTTGGTTCTACACTCAAGGCATTAATTTAACGGCAGGTATTCAGTATACCATTAGCTATAAATACGGAAATAATGGTGGGACAACATATGTTGAGAAAATGAAAGTTGCATATGGAACAAGCGCAGATGCTACTGCTATGACAAATCCGATTGCTGATTACCCGAATATTACAAATAATGTGACAGCAATAACAGAAACAATTAATTTTACGCCTACTACAACAGGTACTTATTATTTTGGCTTCAATTGTTATTCTATAGCTGATAGAAACCGTTTGTTTTTAGATGATATTTCAATTACGACATCATCATTGGCAACATCCGAAACTGCTTCAGCTAAAAAAGATATCAAGGTTTATCCTAACCCTTTCAGTGACGTTATTAATGTTTCAGAATTTACAAATATTAAAACAGTTAAAATCACTGATATTTCTGGAAGAACTCTTAAAACAATTGAAAACCCTACAAAGGAAATCAATGTGAGCTCATTAAATTCTGGACTGTATTTGATTACAATGTATTTCAAAGACGGTTCTCAAAATACCGTGAAAGCCATCAAAAAGTAAACTATTTTTGAATTATTTTTTTTTGCAGCTATACAAAAGTATAGCTGCTTTTTTATGTGCATAAATTTTTGTTATTTTGAAGCTTAAAATTTAATGTAATGCAAATTCCCGCGATATCAGTAGAAGAGTATATTTCAAAAATTCCTGAAGAGAGACAGGAAGTTTTTAAAAAACTGTTTGACACTATCACTGAAAATTTACCAAAAGGTTTTAAAAAAGGCGTAAGCTACGGAATGGTCGGCTGGAATGTCCCTTTAGAAACTTTTCCGGCAGGTTATCATTGTACGCCGGGGTCGCCGTTACCATTTATGGGATTGGCTTCGCAGAAAAATTTTATTGCATTATACCACATGGGAATTTATGCAAAACCAGAACTTCTAAACTGGTTTGTGGAAGAGTATCCGAAACATTCTAAAAGAAAACTGGATATGGGAAAATCATGTATCCGTTTTAAAAAAATAGATGAAATTCCTTTTGAATTAATCGCTGAACTAAGCAAAAAAATGACTGTAGATGAATGGATCGCTATTTATGAAACCAACTTTAAAAAATAAATCCTTATTAAAATTAGTTTTCTTTTTTTTAGTTCTCAGCTTCTCAAGTTGTAAAAATTCTCAGACTTCAGGTTTAAAAAATGGAGATCTCCTTTTCGTTAAGGCGAAAGCAACAGGGCTTTCCGGTGCGATCAACAATGTGACCCAAAAACAGAAAGATGCATCTTTCGATCATATCGGGATTTTAGAAAAGCAAGGTACATCTCTATTTGTTCTTCATGCAGCTCCAAAAGGCGGTTCGCAAAGACAAAAGTTCAATGATTTTTTAAAAGATCAGGCAGATGACGGGCAAAAAGTGATCGTTTACAGATTAAAGCCCGAGTTTCAAAAAAGTGTTCCCAATGCAATTGCTAAAGCAAACTTAATGTTGGGGAAACCATATAATTTCAATTATATTTTAGACGAAAATTCCTATTACTGCTCAGATTATATAGAAAGGTCATTCAGAGAAGATCATATTTTTACATTGGAACCTATGACTTTTAAAGATCCTAAAACCGGAAAGACAAATGAGTTTTGGGAAGAATTTTATGCTAAAAAAAATCTCAAGGTTCCGGAAGGTGAGCCAGGCTGTAATCCTAACGGATTGGCTGCTTCAGAGAAAATTGAACGAATTAAAGAACTGTAAAAACTAAAGAGAGGCTAAAAGCTTCTCTTTTTTAATTAAATATTGAAAAAATTACCCTACTAATTTGGTAGACTAATATTTTTTAATATTTTTGTGAAGAATTAATGGGTAAATATTTCAAAATATGTATTCGGTAAGTATAGTTTAATTAAAAATTGTTTCAGGTATGATAACGCCAAATTTGCAGGCTTTGCCAAATAATGTACTTCCTATCAAGAAAGATTTGATCATCGAAGTAGAACTGAATGGAAAAATGAAGTATGATGATCTTTTGAATGCTATTTATCAACAGATGGGGATTTGTTATAAACTGCTGAGTGCAAATGTGGAGTACATGAACGGAGCAAATTTTGGTTCATTTCAATTGAGAATCACCGTAAATACCGAAGAATTTCAGCAGCTTGAATTTTTCCTGAATAAAAATAAACTTATGAATACCTCGGTAGAATATATCTGCAGAAAGTATTCTTAAGCTGTAAGTCCATATAGTTTGATAAGGCGTTCAATTTATTGGGCGCTTTTTTATTCAATTATCCGGGAAAAAGATTATTTTTAGATAAAATAAATTACAAAATTATGGTTGCACTTATTATTCTCGGAGTCCTTGTTCTTACTGTTCTGTACGGCGTTTCGATCTATAATCGTCTCGTAAAGCTCAAAAACCTCGTTCAGGAAGCATGGAGCAGTATCGATGTGATGTTGAAAAAACGTCATGATCTCATCCCTAATCTTGTAGAAACGGTGAAAGGGTATGCCACGCATGAAAGAGAAACTTTAGAAAATGTGACAAAAGCCAGAAATCTTGCAGTAGGAGCAGATTCTGTAGAAGGTAAAGAAATTGCAGAAAAAAATCTAAACCAGGCGATGGTGAATTTATTTGCGGTTGCCGAACAGTATCCGGACTTGAAAGCAAATACCAACTTCCAGCAATTGCAGGCAGAATTGAGCTCTATTGAAAACGATATCGAAAAATCCAGAAGATATTACAACGGGACAGCCAGAGAAAACAATACATTGGTAGAATCTTTCCCAAGCAATGTAGTTGCAAATATGTACAAGTTTGAAAAGGCAAAATTCTTTGAGCTTGACAATATTGCTGAAAGAGAGGTTCCAACGGTAAAATTTTAAAAAATGAGAAGAATAATACTGCTGTTTTATCTTCTTTTCTTTTCCCTAAATTTTGCTCAGGATGATTTGGTACGTACTGATCAGCTTGCAATTGTTGATGGCGGTGAGCGCATCATTTCATTTCATTCAGATATTGTTGTTGATCAAAATTCACGATTAAATATTACCGAAAAAATAAAAGTTCATAGCCTCGGTGATAAAATCAAAAGAGGAATTTTTCGTTCACTTCCACTGACAAGAGATATCAATAATACAACACAGAAAGTTGCATATCATATTATCTCAGTAAAGAAAAATGGAGTACGTGAAGATTATCATGAAGAATATGAAGACGGCTACCTCAAGATCTACTTCGGAAATAAAGACATTATTCTTGATCCCGGAGATTATCAGTATGAAATAAATTATACCACAGAAAAACAAATCGGTTTTTTTGAAAAATATGATGAGCTGTACTGGAATGTCAATGGCAATTTTTGGGATTTTCCGGTGGACAGCATTTCCGCAAAAATCAATCTTCCGGAAGGTGCAGGAATTTTACAGAATTCTTGCTATACAGGCAGGTTGGGAAGTTCTTCTCAGAATTGTGCCGCAAAAATCATTTCAGAATACTCAATCGAATGGAGTGCAGAAGACTTAGGCTCTGGCGAAGGCTTAACAATTGCCGTAGGTTTTAAAAAAGGGGTGATGATTCCACCGCCGCCACCAAGCTTTCTCGAAAGATTTGGGATTCTGATTGCTGGAATTATTGTGTTTTTGGCTCTTGTAATCTATTACATTTCAAGCTGGAGAAAGTATGGTATAGATCCTGAAAAACCTGTTGTCTACCCTCAGTTCAATGCTCCGGATAATCTTTCACCGGCATCTTTAGGATATATTCACAGCGAAATTTTTAAAAATAAATATCTTACTGCGGCTTTGGTGCATTTGGCAGTAAAAGGATATGTGAAAATCATTGAAGGTGAAGATTCGGGTGTTTTAGGTTTATTTAAATCTAAAATATTTACCGTAAAGAAATTAAAAGAAGCAGATCAAAATTTAGCTAAAGAAGAGATCAGTTTGATGAACAATCTTTTTTCAGGTGGTGACAGCATCGTATTCGATGGCAAATATGATTCCCAAATCGAGGGTGCGGTGAGCAGTTTTGATCAGGCTTTGAAACTTCAGCATAACAGATTTTTAAATGAAGGAAATAATACCCGCAAATTATACCTTCCGCTCATTTTGATGACTGTGATCTATGTTATAGGATTGATTTTAAGCTTCAGAATATTTCCGGAATTTGAAAAAGTGATCGTAGGAGGAGTTATTTATGTTTTTCTCCTTGTTTGCTTCCTGATAACCGGTTATCTTTTTAAGCTGTATCCGATTTTATTTAAAATTTTTCTGGTCATTCCAACAGTAATTCTAATCGTTCTGGGAGGTCTGATTTTTAATCACAACGAATTTACAATTGATAATAATTTTAATATTTGTTATATTTTTATTGTATTATGCTTCACATCACTCATTATCTATCAGTTTTTGATCAGAAGACCTTCTGAAGATAAGCTGCGTCAGAAATCTTTAATTGAAGGATTCAAAATGTACATGGGAGCAGCTGAAAACGAGCAGTTAAAATTTCACAATCCACCATCAATGACGCCAGAATCTTTCGAAAAACTTTTGCCTTTTGCGATGGTTTTGGGAGTGGATGAGATCTGGGGTAAGAAATTTGATGCATTGCTAACGAAAATGTCTACCGAATATCACAATAATTGGTATGTCGGTACCTCGATGAATCATTTTGCAATGACCAGCGTACTCAATTCTAGCTTAACAAATTCGATACAATCGGCAGCTACAAAACCTTCCAGTTCAGGAAGCTCTGGTTCCGGATCCGGCGGCGGAGGTTTCTCTGGCGGCGGCGGAGGTGGCGGTGGTGGAGGCGGTTGGTAAATTCGACCTCAAAAAAAAGCGTTCAGATTTTGAACGCTTTTTTTTTGAGGTAATAAATTTTAAACTAATCATTCAAACTCATCATGTATTATAAAATTAAATTCTCTCAATATCAGCTCCGATTGCTTTCAGCCTTCCGTCGATATTTTCGTAGCCTCTGTCAATTTGTTCAATATTGTGAATAATTGATTTTCCTTCTGCAGAAAGAGCGGCGATTAAAAGTGCATTTCCGGCTCTGATATCAGGCGAAACCATTGTTGTGCCGCGAAGTGGGGATTCCTGATTTAAACCGATTACCGTTGCTCTGTGAGGATCACACAGGATAATCTGTGCACCCATGTCGATCAGTTTATCAACGAAAAATAATCTCGATTCAAACATTTTTTGATGAACCAAAATACTTCCTCTTGCCTGGGTTGCTACCACTAAGATAATTGAAAGCAAATCAGGAGTAAATCCTGGCCACGGAGCATCAGAAATGGTTAAGATCGAACCATCAATAAATTTTTGAATTTTATAATGTTCCTGAGACGGAATATAAATATCGTCACCACTTTGCTCCAGCTGTATTCCGAGTTTTTTAAATGTATTTGGGATAACACCGAGCTCATTCCAGTTGACATTTTTGATTGTAATTTCAGATTTTGTCATGGCTGCAAGACCAATCCAAGAGCCAATTTCTACCATATCGGGAAGCATCGTGTGCTCTGTGCCATTAAGGTGCGTCACACCTTCAATTGTTACCAAGTTTGAGCCGATCCCTGAAATTTTGGCTCCCATTCTGTTCAGCATTTTGCAAAGCTGCTGCAGATAAGGTTCACAGGCTGCATTGTAGATTTTGGTCTCGCCTTTTGCCAATGCCGCCGCCATCACAATATTGGCTGTTCCTGTTACGGAAGCTTCTTCAAGAAGGATGAATTTTCCGTTAAGCTCTTTAGCTTTTAGTGAGTAGAAAAATTCCTTTTCATCGTAATTAAATTCAGCACCTAATTCTACAAGTCCTTGAAAATGAGTATCTAGTCTCCTCCTTCCTATTTTGTCACCGCCCGGAGTTGGCATATAAGCTTCACCGTACCGCGCCAACATTGGACCCATCAGCATGATTGAACCTCTCAATTTTGCTCCGTCTTTTTTAAATTCATCAGATTTAATATAATCAAAATTGACGGTGTCTGCTTTGAAAGTAAAGTCTCCATGTCCGTTTTTGGTAATTTTGACTCCAAAATCTCCTAAAATCTCAATCAGTCTGTTGACATCATGAATATCGGGAATGTTTTTTATTCTTACCTCTTCATCTGTTAATAAAACAGCACATAAGATTTGGAGAGCCTCATTTTTTGCCCCTTGTGGAGTGATTTCACCTTGCAGTCTTTTTCCTCCTCTTATTTGAAATGTCCCACTCATTATCTTCTATTCTTATTGTTGTTGTTATTGGTGAACCTCCTTTTGTTAATATTATTGTTAGTATTGCTTTGATTTCTGTTGTTATTGGTGTTCTTGTTCAGATTATTACGATTGGCCGTTGCGTAATAAATCTTACTTTTTTCAAGCGCTTCAATATTGGTAAGATCGAGCCTGTTTGCTGATAATTCTTTTAAATGACGGAAAATCACATCATCCGTCACATGTTCTTTATTATAAACATTGTAAGACTTCTTCATATTGTTTGCAATCACTTCGATCAGAGCTTCTTTTTCATCTCCCGGTTCAAGTTCTATTGCTTTTTCAATAAGTTGCAGAATACTTTTTCCGTAAAATTTAAAATCACCCTGAAGTTTGGGATATTCCATTCTTTTAGGTTTTTCTTCCAGCTCTTCTTTGGTCGGGAAAGGGTAAACAGGATCGATATCCAGATCATGCTTGGCTAAAATATATAAGTGATCCCAAAGTTTATGTTTGTAATTATCTTCATCACGGAGCTGCGGGTTTCTCTGACCCATAAAGTCGATGATGGCCATTGCCATCTCGTTTCTTTCTTCTTTAGTCGAAAGTTCTTTGCAACGCTCCACCAGTTGCTGTATTATCCTGCCGTATTCCGGCATATTAAGCTGTGTTCTTTGAGTGTTGTATTCCATAATATGCAAATATATGGATTAATAAAAAAAATGTCCTGAAAAAGTTAAAAGTTTATGCTTTTTTAAGAAAAACATCAAACAATTTACACACCAAGATTGCAATTAAGATAAAATATGTTCAATGATATGTATTTTATTTCGTAAAAAGTGTAATTTAGTTGCCAGTTTAATAATTAAAAACCTTTTATATGAAAAAAAATCTTTTTTTGGTTGCTGCTATAGCTTTAATGACAATTCATTCCTGTCAGGACAGTGACGAAATTGCCAGTGAAAACCCTCAGAAGTTAGAAGTTCACGACAGAACTGTTAATGTTACTACCCACGATGGTAAACCTTTCAGCACGGGAAAAAACAACTCGTCCAATGGAAAATTTGTTTCCGGTGCAGGCGGCGGAGTGATGATGCAGGGTTTTTACTGGGATGTTCCTGCCGGCGGAACCTGGTGGAATACCGTGACAGGCAAAGTTACAGACTGGTCAAATGCAGGAATAAGTGCTGTTTGGTTACCTCCCGCTTCAAAAGCGCAAAACGGGCAGTATTCTATGGGATACGATCCTACCGATTATTATGATTTTGGAAACTTTAACCAAAATGGAAGCATCGAAACACGTTTTGGGTCAAAAACCGAATTGGAAGCATTGATTACAAAGGCACACACAGAAAATATGCAGGTTTACGCTGATATTGTAATCAATCATAACAGCGGTGGTCAGTCGCAAGTTAATCCGTTTACAGGAACAAGCACATGGACAGATTTTTCCGGTGTCGCTTCAGGTAAATTTCAAAGAAGTTATCATGATTTTTACAAAAACTCTTACGGAAACAATGACGAAGGAGCTTTCGGAGGTTTTCCGGATTTGTGCCATGCCAATCCTTATGTACAAAACTGGCTTTGGGAGCGTGAAGATTCGGTAGGGAAATATTACAAAAACGTTATGAAATTTGACGGTTGGAGATTTGATTATGTTAAAGGTTTCGGACCTTGGGTTGTCAATACCTGGAACAATAATATCGGCGGGTTTTCCGTTGGAGAATTATGGGATTCAAATGTAAATACCCTTGAATGGTGGGCAAACAGCGCAAATAGTTCGGTCTTCGATTTTGCAGCTTACTATAAAATGGATGAAGCTTTTGACAATGGGAATCTCAATGCTCTTAATGATGATATGATGTGGAAAAGAAATCCGTATAAAGCCGTAACCTTCGTTGCCAATCACGATACGGATGTCATCAGCAATAAAATGCTTGCGTATGCTTATATTTTGACTCATGAGGGTTATCCTACCATTTTTTACCGCGATTATGAAGAATGGTTAAACAAAGAGAGATTAAATAACCTGATCTGGATTCACAATAACAAAGCAACAGGGAATACGTCAATTCTGTATACTGATAATGATGAATATATTGCCAGAAGAAATGGCTACAACGGTAATCCGGGATTGGTTGTTTACATCAATAATTCTTCAAACTGGCAGGAAAGGTGGATTCAGACCAACTGGGCGAGTCAGCAGATCAAAGACTTTACGGGCCATTCGTCATGGTATCCTACAACACAGGGTGATAAATGGGTGAAGATTCAATGTGCACCACACAGCTATACAGTTTGGTCATTAAATCAATAATTGAAAAAGGAGAGCATTTTTGCTCTCCTTTATTTTATACCTCAATAAATTTTTTCTTTTGATGCTGATCCGGTAAAAAGCATTTTTGTGCAGAAAGCTTCATTCTGTTTTCTGAGATTTTATCATAAATTTTATCGCTTAAAAAAGCGGGAAGAAGTTTTCCAACTGCAGATAATTTATAAATTCCACCCAATAAATCTGCGATCTTCAGTACTGCCCGAGACTTGATCAGATAATAAGAATCTGGCTTCCAGAGATACATAGTATTGAATTGTTTGGTTTCCAGACCTCTTTCAGAGAGAAATTTCTGCCCAAATTCAGACTGCAGCGAAGCAAACATGAACTGGTCATTTTTATCTCTTTCTAAAATCCACTGCACCCAAAAATTACAGACTCCGCATTCTCCGTCAAAAAAGACAATATGTTTATCATTCCATTTTTCCTGCATAATCCTATTATTTTATTGCATTTTTTATCTTCGTTTCTTCTACCTCTCTTTTAAAGTATCTAATGAGGTCTGCTCTTTGTCTGTCATTGAGTTTAGCGTCCTGATGGCCGATATAATAGGATTCCAGAGGCATTTCTTTCTTTTCTATCATTTCAATGCACTCTTCCATCTTATGAATTTGTCTTTCTGGCTCGTAGGTTGCAAATATGGAGAAATTCAGGTGTTTTCTGCCTTCATCAACATGATTTTTTAAAAACCATGAAGATGGTGCAATGCTAGAATACCAGGGATATTTTGTTTCGTTTGAATGACAATCATAGCATGATGTTGCTATAATTTTAGAAACCGGCACCGGCGTATTTTTAATTTTCAAAAAATCCATTCCGGCATTGACTGGTGGATTAGTTTTGTCAATCGGGAAAAACTGAATCATGATAAACGCAACCAAAAAAACCAGAAGTATTTTTTTCATAAAGTATTTTTAAAGATGATATATAAGTTTAAACATATCTCGTGCCTAAAGTCTAAAATTAGTGAAAAATAATGACTATCTATTTGTAGATAAGCTGTTTAGAATGATTTTAAATCTTAAATTTTAAAACCTTATCTTTGCAAAAAATTGGGCTCCAATAGTTGGAGTAACCCATTGATAATCTGATCCTGAGCATATCTCTAGGATTATTAAACATTTTTTATGTCAAATATTGTTGCAATCGTTGGGCGTCCCAACGTAGGAAAATCCACACTTTTTAATCGTTTGCTTGAAAGAAGAGAAGCTATTGTAGATTCTACTTCTGGGGTAACCAGAGATCGTCATTACGGAAAATCTGACTGGAATGGGGTAGAGTTTACCGTAATCGATACAGGTGGATATGACGTGAATAACGAAGACGTTTTTCAGGAAGAAATTTCAAAACAGGTACAGCTGGCAATTGATGAAGCGACGTCTATCATTTTTATGATGAACGTAGACGAAGGTCTTACAGAAACAGATCATGAGATCAATGAAATGCTGAGAAGATCAAAAAAGCCGGTATATTTTGTTATCAATAAAGTAGATTCTACAAAAGAAGAATTGGCTGCTACAGAATTTTATCAGTTAGGAATTGAGAAATACTACACATTATCCTCTGCTACAGGTTCCGGTACGGGAGAGATCTTAGATGATATCGTCAAAGATTTCCCGACGACAGATTATAAAGACCCGTTTGAAGGTCTTCCGAAAATCACAATTGCAGGCCGTCCGAATGTAGGAAAATCTACTTTAACCAATGCATTGCTTGATACGGAAAGAAATATTGTAACCGATGTTGCAGGTACTACAAGAGATAGTATTCAGACGTTATACAATAAATTCGGACACGAGTTTGTTTTAGTAGATACTGCCGGGATGCGCCGTAAGTCTAAAGTAAATGAAGATCTGGAATTTTATTCTGTAATGAGATCTATTCGTTCCATCGAGTTTTCTGATGTGGTCATTATCATGGTTGATGCAACTTTAGGTTGGGAATCTCAGGATATGAATATTTTTGGTCTTGCTCAGAAAAACAGAAAAGGAATCGTTATTGTAGTAAATAAATGGGATTTGGTTGAAGACAAGCATACCAATACCATCAGAGATTTTGAAAAATCAATCAGAGACAAAATCGGTCAGTTCAGCGATATTCCGATTCTTTTTGTTTCTGCTTTAACAAAGCAGAGAATCTTAAAAGCGGTTGAAATGGCCATGGTTGTTTACGAGGACCGTAAGAAAAAAATCAAAACTTCAAAATTAAATGAAGTGATGCTTCCGATCTTTGAACGTACGCCGCCGCCTGCAAATAAAGGAAAATATATCAAAATCAAATATTGCGTACAGCTCCCAACGCCATCACCACAATTTGTATTCTTCTGTAATTTACCACAGTATGTGAAAGAAGCGTACAAAAGATTTACAGAAAATCAGCTGAGAAAAGAATTTGGCTTTACCGGAGTTCCTATTGAAGTGTATTTCAGACAAAAATAATCGCAGTTACTTACGATTTACAATCATAAAAATAATTCCCTTTCAGCAATTTCTGAGAGGGATTTATTTTATATTTCATAGTTTTGTTATCAGAATAATCAAATTATGACTGTAGAGCTTTCTAAAACTTTTTCTTTAATTAATTCGTGGATTAACGAACTTCGAAATGTAGAAATTCAGAGTGACAGGATGAGATTCCGCAGAAATATGGAACGCATTGGTGAAATAGCCGCTTTTGAAATATCTAAAGATTTAGAAACAAAAGAAATTGAAATTCAGACCCCTTTGGATACTTTAAAAGTTAAGGAAATTGCAGTTCAGCCGGTAATTACAACAATTTTGCGGGCAGGCGTTCCTTTATTTCAGGGCCTTTTGAATTATTTTGATAAAGCAGATTGTGGCTTTGTTGCAGCCTACAGAAAGCATGATGCCAATGATTATTTTTCTATAAAACAGGATTATCTTACGTGTCCGAATATTGATAACAAACCTCTGATCGTTGCAGATCCTATGTTGGCAACCGGCGCTTCTCTTATTGAAGCCATAAAAGATCTTTTAACCAATGGGACACCTTCGCAACTGCACATTGTTGCTGCTATTGCTTCGAAGCAGGGAATTGAAACCATTGAAAAAACATATCCGCAGGCAAAAATCTGGGTTGGAACCATCGATGAAAATTTAACAGCAAAAGGCTATATTACTCCCGGATTGGGTGATGCGGGAGATTTAAGTTACGGTGAAAAGCTTCAGAGATAACTATTAAGACAAATTCCAAAAATCTTTCATCAGGTTAATCAATAACTCAGACCGTACTTTTTCTATCGGATGTTTCGTGTCGGGAAGTATAGCCAATTTTGAGTTAGGTAGAGTTCTAAAAACTTCGACACTTTCCTCAATATTGACCATATTATCCTGATCACCGACCATTATTTGAACAGGGACTTTGATTGCGGCTAGAACCTGACTTTTCAACGGTGGATTTTTACCCAAAGAAATCATCATTTGAGCAATAGCAGGAAGCAATTGTTTCCATTTTGAACCATGTTGAATTTCAAGCTGGTTTGCATACTTTGGGATTTTTTCTGCAATGACATCAGGATTCAGCATTTTACTTTCTTTTAAAGCTTGTTCCTCACTCCAGTTAAATTTTGTCCCCAAAGTCATGATAGAATGTACTTTCTCAGGATTCGCCGAAGCATAGCAAAGCGCAACATAACCACCCATGCTGTGTCCGAAAACATAGGCATCATCAATGTTTTCTTTTTCGATAAATTCTGCCAGTTCACGAGTGTATTTTTCAATCGTAATTCCGTTTTCGTCTAAATCAACGTTACCGTGTCCTGAAAATAAAGGAGTGTAAATGTTGAAATATACTGAAAGCTTTTCCTGATACAATTTAAACAGATCACTGTGACCCAAAGCGCCATGCAGTAATATGAGATTTTTCATAGCCATAGTTTTCCTGGAAAATTAGCAAAAAGATTTCAGATAAGAAAAAATTAAATCATTCATCCATTGCCATAACGAGCACGCTCACCTTATTACCTTTTTGTAGGATTTCCCATGCAATCGTAGAAAGCGTATTTCCGGTAGTGAAAACATCATCAATCAGCAATACATGTTGATTTGAAATACTTTTGGTTAAAGAAAATGTATTTTGGGTTTCAAGACGGTGCTTTTTATCTTTTAATGCCTGAGCTTTAGAGTAATGATTTCTCTTCAACAAGTCATGGTCATAAGGAATATTATAAAATTCAGACAGGGTTTTGGTAAACAGGTGCAATTGATTGTAGCCTCTCTCTTTTTCCTTTTTGGGATGAAGAGGAACGCTTACCAAAAGATCTGGCTTCATATTTTTAAATTCTAACCTTTCCGTTATCCATTCGGCAAGAATCTTTCCTGTTTTTTCACGACCTCGGTATTTAAGTTCATGAATGATTTTTCTGCTTAAATTTTCCTGTTCAAACTGCATCAAAGCATATGCTTGCTCGATAGGAAATAGTAATTTACATTTTTCTTTTAAGCTGTTATCTGAAAAATAATCAAAATGGGTAAAGTGAATTTGTTGAAAACATATAGTACAGACCAGTAAATCACCCTCGATAATTCTATTGCAGCGAATGCACCGGTTTGGGAAAAATAAATCTAAAATCATTTGTGTTGTTTACAGATAAATTTAATAAAAATTTCAATACATAAGCATACCTATTGAAATTCCAATTTTCTGATCAAATTCTCTATCTTTGCACCATGATACGTATTACAAAAATTTTTACATTCGAGACAGCTCATGTATTGTACAATTATGATGGGAAATGTAAAAATATGCACGGGCATTCTTACAAACTTTTCGTTACCGTAAAGGGCAAACCGATCAATGATCTGGATAATCCCAAAAACGGAATGGTGGTAGATTTTGGAGATATCAAAACGATTGTAAAATCTGAAATTGTGGATGTCTGGGATCATTCTGTATTAATCAATGGGGTTTCTCCGCACAGAGAAATGGGTGAAGAATTGGAAGCTAAGGGTCAGAAAGTCATTTATTGCAACTTTCAGCCAACTTGTGAGAATATGTTGTATGCAATAGCCGCAAAAATTAAAACCAAGCTTCCTGCTGACGTTTCTTTAGCTTATCTTAAGCTTCATGAGACTGAAAACTCTTATGGAGAATGGTTTGCAGAAGATAATCAATAATTTTTCTGAATTTAATATAGAAAAGTGCTAAAAACAACCATCAATTTAGAACCCGGAAAAAAAGTATATTTTGCTTCTGATCAGCATTTTGGTGCGCCAGATCCGAAACAAAGTAAAATTCGGGAAGAAAAATTTATCCGTTGGATGAATGAGATCAAAGAAGATGCTCAGGTTTTATTTCTGATGGGTGATCTATTTGATTTTTGGCACGAATGGAAGCACGTCATTCCAAAAGGATATGTGCGGGTTCTCGGCAAAATAGCAGAGTTGAAAGACAGTGGAGTTCACGTTTATTTTTTTGTGGGAAATCATGATCTTTGGATGAAAGATTACCTGGAAGAAGAAATAGGATGTACGGTTTTTTACAAAAAACAATATTTTGAGATTGCCGGAAAACAGTTTTTACTGGCGCATGGTGACGGTTTGGGACCAGGTGACAAAGGATATAAAAGAATGAAAAAAGTCTTTACAAATCCTGTTGCTCAATGGTTTTTCAAATGGCTGCATCCTGATATTGCAATGAAAGTTGCCTTATATATGTCTCAGAAAAATAAAATGATTTCGGGAGATGAAGACAAAGCATTTTTAGGAGAGGATAAAGAGTTTCTGATTATTTATTCAAAAGAAAAACTTAAAACTGAAAAAATAGATTACTTTATCTATGGTCATCGTCATTTGCCCATGGTCTTAAATTTAAATCAAACTTCAAAATATATCAATCTTGGAGACTGGATTTCTTATTTTACTTACGGGGTTTTTCAAAAAGATTTTGAATTGAAAACTTTTGAGCATAAATAAAAAAATTACCTCCTGAGAGGTAATTCCTGTATAACACTTTCTAAGGCTGCTATATATAATCCATATTCCGTAGATTAAATTGTAATAATCTGACCATATTTTAATTCTGTGTTGTGACTACAGCTTTGAAATTAAAATCGGATTTCCTAAATGATTCAAAATGAATCAATAAGGCTTAAAAATTATTTTAAAATAAATTGAAAAGTATATTTGACATAAAGACCGAACAGGAATTTCTGGATGTAGTACTGGCGACTTTTCGGTATCAATACAAAAATATTGAGGTGTACGGGAAATTTGTGGATTACCTGAATATTAATGTTGAGGAAGTTAATTCGCTGGGAAAAATTCCATTCTTACCAATTGAAATGTTCAAAAACCACAAAATTTTAGATCAAAACATTTCAACAGATTTATATTTTCAGAGTTCGGGAACGACGCAGATGAATTTGTCAAAACATTTTATTGCAGACGACAATCTTTATCAGGAAAGTATTTATAAAAGTTTCGAACAGTTTATTGGAAAACCTGAAGATTTCGTATTTTTAGGTCTGCTGCCAAGTTATCTCGAAAAGCAGAATTCATCATTAATTTACATGGTAGATTATTTGATGAAGAAATCCGGCAAACCCGAGAATGGCTATTTTCTATACAATCATCAAGATTTATTGAAGCTTTTAAATGTTTTAAAAGATAAAAAAGTTATTCTTTTCGGAGTATCTTTTGCGCTGTTAGATTTTCTCGACTTTTATCATTCTGAACAAAGTGAAGAATCTCTGACTGCTCGACAGAACTTAATAATCATTGAAACCGGAGGAATGAAAGGCCGCAAAGAAGAAATGACAAAAGATGAGCTCCTTACAATTCTCCAGAAGGGTTTTCAGACCCAGAAAATATATTCAGAATATTCTATGACAGAGCTGCTTTCACAGGCATATTCTTTAGGTGAAAATGTGTACGAATGCCCAAATTGGATGCGGGTTTTAGTAAGAAATGTGGAAGATCCATTCAACTATGAAACTGCCGGAAAAACCGGGGCGATTAATATCATCGACTTGGCAAATATCCATTCATGTTCGTTTATTGCGACACAGGATTTAGGCAAATTACTATCAGAGAATGAGAAAAAATTTCAGGTTTTAGGAAGAATTGATCATTCGGATATTCGCGGATGCAGTTTATTGGTGAGTTAAGTTTAGTTTTAAAAAGAATTACAAAGTGTTAAAGATAGAAGAGCTCGTTCACGCTTACATTCATACAAACTGCGATTTTGAAAAAGAAATTGTGTTGAGCAATCATTTTCATTCAGATTGGGAAGCAGATATGCTGATTATTGATTCGGAAGGTTTCAGTCACGAGATTGAAATTAAGCTTTCAAAAAGTGATTTTAAAAACGATTTTAAAAAGTCATACATCAATACAAAAACCGGTGAAAAATTCCTGAAGCACGACAAAATTTGCTGTGGCGATTACCCATGCAATTCGTTCAGTTTTTTGCTTCCGATGGGAATGATTGAGCATTCGCAAATTCCCGAACACTGCGGAATCATTGAATTTTATCACAATGTCGACAATTGGGAAACAGAATTTTATCTGATACGTCCGGCCAAAAAAGTACACGACGATTCATACTGGAAACTGAATGATAAAGATATTTTTATCCGTAAAATGGCTTTAAATCTATTGCAGAGAAAACTAGAGATCAAAGGAAGACATGAAGAATTGATTTACAAAAATCCTTTCGAAATAAAGAAACTTAAATAGAAAAATCCTGCCGAAAGACAGGATTTGTTTTTATAATGAGCTGTAATTATTTTGCCTGTTCTGGTGTTTCCATCAATAAATTATAAGTGAAGGCTGCTGTAATACCTCCTAAAACCGGTGCAACAATAAACAACCATAATTGTGAAAGTGCTTCACCCTGTGCAAAAATTGCCGGACCGATACTTCTCGCGGGATTCACTGAGACGCCTGTGACTTTAATTCCGACAATATGAATCAAAACCAAAGAAAATCCTATTGCCAAACCTGCAAAACCACCGTTGATATTTTTTGTGGAAGTGGATCCTAAAATCACCATCAAAAAAATAAAGGTGAAAATAAATTCAGCAACGAATGCCGCTGTGGTATTATAGGCGTCTAGATATCCTGTTCCCCAACCGTTAGAACCTAATGCCCAAGGTCCCATAACCGCTCCTGGATGATTGGTAAAGATGACATAAAGAATCCCGGCCCCGATAATCGCTCCGATGATCTGTGCAACAATGTATCGCACGGCTTCGCCTATTTTCATCCTTCCCGCCGCTACCATTGCGATAGAAATAGCCGGATTAATGTGACATCCTGATATGTGACCAATTGCATAAGCCATTGCTACAACACTTAAGCCAAAAGCGAAGGAAATTCCCAAAAGCCCAACACCGGTTGTGCCGTCTGTACCCGCAATTACTGCGCTTCCGCAACCCATGAGAACAAGTACCATTGTGCCGAGCAGTTCAGCAACGAATTTTGAAGTTTTTGAAATCATCTTTTTAATGTTTTAAATTGTTAAGCGAATGTACAAAAATTAATTATTCATAATTATTGTCAATAGAATGAATTATAAGTATTGATTTTATTGTTTTATTGTTATTAGTTTACTTAATTTAACAATATGATATAAAATTTTTATTAATAAATTTTTATGTCATTTTATTAAATTAATATCTTTGGTCGTGATAAAACTTATATTTTTCACGTTCAATGTTAAATTAGTTTCTATGAGGAAGTTTCTGTACATTATACCTTTACTTTTACATCATACTGTTTATTGCCAAGCTTCAAAAAAAACACCCCCCTGTTATGATCTTACGGAAGTTTTAAAAGTTGAGCCTACCCCTCTTTACAAGCCACATTTAGATGCATCCAGGAGTTTTAATGTCAATATTCTAAAAAACACATCTCAGGTTCAGAAATATATAAGTAAAGGTAGATTTCACACGATCAATAAAAAGGGGAAAGGGTACAAAGTTCAGAAGTTGGATTACAGCCGCCCTTATTTGGTGTTAAAAGCAAAGACAACGCTAGAGAAAATTGGGGCAAGATTCAGCAAAGAGACAAAGGGCCATACTTTTACGGTGTCATCCATTACCAGAACGCTGGAAGATCAGTGCAGATTAAGAAAAATTAATACAAATGCATCTTCGGGTTTAAGCTCACACAACTATGGCAATTCTTTCGATATTTCTTATGTGAGATTCAATAATATACTGAAACCAAACCCTAAAATGGAAGCGGCTTTAGAGAAAGTTTTAAAATATTATGCCGATGCAGGGCGTATTTATTACATTAAAGAACGCCAGCAAAGCTGTTTTCATGTCACTGTAAGGAATTATTAAATTTAAAGTCCTTTATTTTGCGTATTTTTGCACCCGAAAAATATTCAGTACACATTATTCATTATTAATTACTTATAAAGATGCTTTCGGTTCAAGGTTTAGGCTTACATCATTCGGGAAACTACTTGTTTCAAAATGTGAATTTCACCATTAAAAAGGATGATAAGATTGGTTTGGTTGGTAAAAATGGGGCGGGAAAATCCACTTTGCTGAAAATGCTTTCCAAAGAAATCACTTTTTATGAAGGTTTGGTCGTTCCGGAAGGAAACATTACCATCGGTTTCTTAAAGCAGGATCTTGATTTTGTGAAGGGAAGAACCGTTTGGAACGAAACCATGCAGGCTTTTGAGCAGATCAATGCCTGGAAAAACGAATTGGAAGAAGTTAATTATCAACTGACAACAAGAACAGACTATGAGAGCGATGCCTACACTGATATCATCAATAAAATGACAGAGCTGAATGATCTTTTGATGCATCATGACGCTTACAATCTTGAAGGTGATGTAGAAAAAGTATTATTTGGATTAGGTTTTAAAGCTGATGATTTTCAAAAAATAACCGATGAATTTTCCGGAGGATGGAGAATGAGAATTGAACTGGCAAAACTTCTTCTTCAAAAGAACGATTTGATGCTTCTCGATGAGCCTACCAACCACCTGGATATGGAATCGATCATCTGGCTGGAAAACTTTTTGAAAGATTATCCCGGTGCAATCGTTTTGGTGAGTCATGATAAGCAGTTTATGACAGCGGTTTGTAACCGGACTTTTGATGTAAATAACAGAAAAGTAGACGATTATAAAACCAATTATACCAAATATTTGGTGATGCGTGAAGAACGACGCGAAAAACTGATTCAGGCAAAAAAGAATCAGGATGCGGAAATCAAACAAATGGAAGATAATATCAATAAGTTCCGTGCGAGTGCTACCAAAGCATCTTTTGCACAGTCGCTTATTAAAAAATTAGATAAAATTGACCGTATTGAAGTGGATAACGAAGACGTTTCTAAATTCAACATTCGTTTTGTGCAGTCTGTAGTTCCCGGAAAAGTAATTTTTGAAGCCGAAAATTTAGGAAAGGCATACGGAAAAAAACAGATTTTTGATGATGTTGATTTTATCGTCCAGCGGGGAGACAGAATTGCTCTTCTTGGACAAAACGGACAGGGTAAAACTACTTTAGCTAAAATTCTTGCCGGAGACATCAAAGATCATTCAGGTTCTTGGACTTTAGGTCACAATGTAAATATCGGATACTTTGCTCAAAATCAGGAAGAAGTTTTAACGCCAAATAAAACCGTTTTAGAAGAAGCGGAAGATTCTGCTACTGAAGAAACCAGACCGAGAGTAAGGGATTTATTAGGATCTTTCCTGTTTCAGGGTGAGGCGGTGAATAAAAAAACAAAAGTACTTTCCGGAGGCGAGAGAAACCGTTTGGCATTGTGTAAACTGTTGCTTCGTCCGTTCAACACGCTGATTATGGATGAGCCTACCAATCACCTGGATATTCAGTCGAAGGAGATTATTAAGCTGGCCTTACAAAAATTTGAAGGAACCTTGATCGTCATTTCTCACGACAGAGAGTTCTTACAAGGTCTTTGTGATAAAATATACGAATTCCGTGACGGGAAGATGAAAGAATTCTTAGGAAGTGTGAATGAATATCTTGAATTCAGACAAAAAGAATCCATCAGGGAGATTTCAGCGGAAAAAGCAAAGCTTCATGATGAGGATATTAAGAGTGTGGAGAAGGCTAAAGCTGAAGAAAAACAGGCAAAAGCTGAAATTAAATCGACTGTAATCGTAAGTAAGGAGCAAAAAAATATTCAGAATAAAATTAAAAAAGTAGAAGAAAGAATTTCTGAGCTGGAAACCACTATCGAAACGATGGAAGCTTCTTTTACCACAGAAAATCCGTCTGAAGAAACTTTAGAAAAATACAATAAGACAAAAGAAGACCTTGATGCAGCTTTGCAGGAATGGGAGTATCTTGGAACGCAGCTTGAGTAATTTTTTTGAAAAATATGATCAAAAGGATGGGTTTGTAACTCATCCTTTTTTATTAAAGTTAAGCCATCTGACAGCTTTATAAAAGCGTCATGTTTGTAAATTATTAACACTGTTACTGCAAGCTCCGTAGGAGCGGCACGTTTGTGGCAAAATATCCTCCGAAAATTCGAGCTCCGTAGGAGCGACACCCGCTATAAAAATTACATTCATTAAATAATCATAATTTATTTTTTATTTAAAATCCGTTAGAATATTATTCTTATTTTTGCTAAATGATTTTTAAAGAAAGCAGAAATATGAAAAGTTTTGTTTCCAAACTACTGTTTGGGATCTATTTCTTTGCGCTGTTTTCTTCGAGTTTTCACAGTCATGATTCTTCTGATGTTTTTAGAGGTTTTAATTTTAAAAAAACAGAAAACAATATTTCAAAAAACATTGCTAAAGAAAAAGCGGGCGACTGTCTGGCTTGTCATTTCTTAGCAAATGGACATACTATAGTTCCTGAAGAATTTAGTTTTCACTTTGAGAAACATACTCATCAGGTAGAACAAATTATTTCTCACCAGGAAAAAATCTGGTCTCAGACCAAATTCACTTTCCAACTTCGTGGTCCACCCACAATTTCTTAGTTACCGATTTACTGACCGGGTTTTTGCTTTAAGTTTTAAAAATTAAATATTTTTTAAAGGCATTTTGTTTTTTAAACGCAAAATTCAAGTATTAAGAAAATGAAAATTTAAAGTTTTTTTAAGCTAAATATCTAAAAGATAGTAATAAGCATTTCGCGTACTTCAAATTTATTTGAAACTTAAAAATCTTTTTCACTTAATAGTTCTTAATAAGTTCAAGATTCAACTCAAGTTTTTTTTTTCATTACTTTTTTAATGAAAAATATTTAAAATATAAATACTTGTGAGTTTTAATTTGAACAAAAAATCCAATCATTTTTTTTTAAACAAACAAAACTTTACAGTGTTGCAATCGCAGCATTGTGTAAAGTCAATCAAGAAATTTACAATGAAACTGATATATAGTTTATTGCTAATCCTTGGCGGATTGGTGATTATAAAAGCACAAAAAATTTTCACTGTTGAAGGTATGGTGCAAGATTTTCACGATAAAACCGCGTTGGAAAATGCGTTGGTAAAAATTGGCGATTTTTCCACAAAAACAGACAAAACCGGAAAGTTTTTGTTCAATAAAATTCCTTCCGGGAATTATAAACTCATTGCAAAACATCCTGATTGTAATGATTATACTGAAAATGTAAGAGTTACAAAAAATTTGCATTTTACAATTGTCTTAGAGCATCATATTCAGGATATTGAGACGGTGACCATCCATGGAAATCATAAGAGCAACGGTTCTTTAATCATAAAAACACTCGACAAATCTGAAATTGAAAGAAATTCTACGGATAATCTGGGGAATTTACTTTCGAAAATTTCAGGAGTGTCAACATTGAAGACCGGAAATAATATTTCGAAACCCATTATTCATGGGCTTTACGGAAGCAGAATTGCTATCTTAAATAACGGAGTAAAGCTTGCCGAGCAGGAATGGGGAATAGAACACGCTCCAAATGTTGATATTAATAATTTTCAACATATTGATATCATCAAAGGTGCTTCAGCATTGAAATATGGAAGTGACGCAATCGGGGGAGTCGTAATAATGGAACCTGAGATTTTCCCTAATAAAGATACAATTAAAGGGTCGATTGGTCTTTCCGGAATTTCTAACGGAAGAGGTTTGGCTCTTGATGCAGATGTTGCCAAAGTCTGGAAAAACGGTTGGGCGGTAAAATCCGGCGGAAGCATCAAGAAATTGGGTGATCAGAGCGCTCCGGATTACAATCTGAAAAATACAGGGATGGATTTCTCATCTTTTAATTTTACGGTGCAGAATAACTCTTATGATAAAGGAATTTCATTTGACTATTATTTAACGAATCAGAATATCGGGATTTTGAGAGATTCTCATGTCGCTAATTCAGGTGATTATTATCGGGCAATGAGCGCAAATCCACCGATCTATTCCGGTCGATTCAGTTATGAAATCGATAATCCGAGACAGCTGGTTGAGCATCATATTGCAAAAGTTTCTGCTTTCAAAAGATTTTCAACGATCGGGAAATTATCAGCAACCTATAGTTACCAGTACAATCACAGACAGGAATATGACATCAGAAGGGGTGAGCTGAAAGACACGCCTTCTCTGGATCTCGAACTAATGACTCATCAATTTAATCTTAACGATTTATTAGAAAGAGAAAAATGGTCTTTGGAAACAGGAATTGACGGTAGCTTTCAGAATAATTATTCAGATCCTGCGACAAAAGCAAGACGTTTGATTCCTAACTATGATAAATATGCCGCAGGAGTTTATTCTGTTTTTAAATATAAAATTTCGAGTCATTTTAATTTTGAAGCCGGAGCAAGATATGATTTTACACGTTATGATGTCACTAAATGGTATGACAAAAGTGACTGGGAAGCAAGATATGCAGATGTTTTCCCGGAATTTTATGTGAAAACTGATCAAAATAGGGTTTTAACGCGTCCACAGTTGAATTATAATAATGTATCCTTTAATGCAGGTCTGGAGTATCGCCCAAGTTCTATGTTTGATCTGAAATTCAATTATGCCAAAGTCGGTAGATCTCCAAATGTTGCAGAATTATTTTCAGACGGGCTGCATCATTCTGCAGGAATCATTGAAACCGGAGATATGGGATTGAAAAACGAACAGGGACATCAGTTTAATCTGACCGTAGATTCAAGATTGAATGTTTTAAAAGGACTGAATATTTCCGTAAACCCTTATTTTTTCATCACTAAAAATTTCATCAATGAACTTCCTGTCGGTATAAAAGGAACGATCAGAGGTGTTTTTCCGGAGTGGCAATATCAACAGATCGATGCCAAAATGTATGGTTTAGATGTAGATGTTAATCTGAAAATTACCGGTGATTTTACGTATGTCGGAAAAGGAAGTTATGTTCACGGAAAGGACGAAACCAACAACGAACCGTTGATTTTAATGATGCCTCCGAATTTCTCCAATGCATTACAATTCAAAAAAGATCAATGGAATGATTTCTATTTCACGGTTGAAAACCAAACTTCTTTAAAGCAAACCAGATTTCCGATCAGAAATGCCGATTTGGAAATTTACGTCGATAGCGAACTGACCAACAAAACAATTGATTTCAGCACTCCGCCAAATGGATATTCACTTTGGAATATTCAAACAGGAGTCAATATTAGTAAAAATCTTTCTGCAGGTCTTATCGTGAATAATCTCTTCAACACTTCGTACAGAGATTATCTGAATCGATTGAGATTCTTCGCAGATGAGGCTGGAAGAAACTTTATTTTAAACTTTAGATACAGATTCTAAAGGTTTACAAAAATTATTTAATCAAAATTTTACAATCTTAAATTTATCAAAATGAACAAATTATTCAATACTAAAGATATTATCAAATTATTAGCTGTCTTATTCATCACAATGACTGTTTTTTCTTGTCAGAGAGACGGTTCAGCAGAAGAAGATGATATTCCACAGGAAGAACTGACCAATATTATCTTATTGGTGAAAGAAGATTCTCCGGGAGCGACTGCAAAAGAATATAACTACAGCATTGGTGCGGGAGGAATACCTACAATTCCGCTTACCAACGGAAAATCATATACGGTTGAAGCAAAATTCAGAAACGGAAACGAAGATGCAACTCAGGAAATCATTGATGCTAAAGATGAGCATTTCCTTATTTTTGATTTCCCGAAATCTAACATCAATATCACAAGATTAGATGGAAACGATCTTAGAAATGATGGAAAAAGAGTTGGATTGAGAACAAAATGGGAAGTTGTAAATGTGGTAAATTCTCCATCGCCATTCCTAAAATTAGATTTAATTCATTCTCCGCAAAGTGTAAACGATGCCCAATCAGGAACAGCTTGGGGAAGTGTAGTAGGAGGAGAAACTGATGCGGAAGCAACATTTAATCTTACTAACTAATAAAAGCTCCTTTAGATTAAAATAAAACCACTGAAATTTTCGGTGGTTTTTTGTTTATAAATATTTGATGACGAAGAATTTATCATTAATGGTTCATTTTAATAAAAAATTCATATTTTTGCAACCTAAAATTTTAATCAATAATGAAGGTTACCGCAAAAAACCATGATGATGTAAGTGCATTGCTTACAGTAACATTGGAGAAATCTGACTACAAAGAAAAAGTAGAAAAGCAATTGATTAATTATGCTAAAAACGCACAGGTTCCTGGTTTCAGAAAAGGAAAAGTGCCTTTGAGTATGGTTAGAAAGCAATATGAAGCAGGGATTGCATTCGAAGAAATCAATAAACAAGTTTCTGATGCTTTGAATAACTATATCAACGAAAACAAACTAAGATTAGTTGGTCAGCCAGTTCCTCAGCCGGTGAATGATTTCAACCACAATGCTGAGAAATTGGAAGTTGCATTTGAAGTAGGTTACGAACCGGAATTTACTATAGATTTGGCTAAATATGAAGCTCCGCATTACAAAGTAGAAGCTTCTGATAAAGAAATCAGCAAAAGCATCGAAAATATGCAAAAACGTTTTGCAGAGCAGGTTCCGCAAGACAAAATCACTAAAGATTCTTACATCAACTTAGAGATTTCTCAGGTTGTGGAAGAAGATGCTGAAGGTGAGCACCACCATCATCCAAAAAATGCCACCATTACTGTTGAAAACAAAGATGCTTTCAAGTTGGTTAAAGGTTTGAAAATGGATGAGTCTGTGAAAATTTCTAAAGAAACTTTGGCTGCTGACGAAAACTTAGCGAAAGAATTAGGATTCACTAAAGAAGAAGCTGAGCATTTACACCACGCTGAAGTTGAAGTGAAAGTAAAAGATTTTTATAGCTTAAACTTAGCAGAACTTAACGAAGAATTGTTTGATAAAGTTTATGGTGAAGGAAACATCAAAACTGAGGAAGAGCTTAAAGAAAAAGTAAAAACTGAGTTAGATGAATACTTCCAGCAAAATGCAGATGTACATTTCGTAAACAAAGTATTGGAGCAGGTTTCTGAAAAAGAAGAAGTAAAGCTTCCTGAATCTTTCCTTACGAAGTGGTTGGTATTCTCAAACCAGAACATCCAGTCTGAAGAGCAGGCAAAAGAAATCTTAGAAGCTGAAAAAACTCAACTGAAATATCAGATCATCGAAGGAAAATTGATGTCTGATAACGATATCAAATTAGACTACGCTGATGTTTTGGCTCAGGCTGAGCAGTTGGTGAGAAATCAATTGGCAATCTACGGAATTCACCATTTAGGAGACGAAGAAGTTCAGAAATATGCTGCTGAAATGTTGAAAGACCAAGAGCAGGTAAGACAGATCTCTTCTGAAGTTGCCATGGCAAAACTAAAAGATGTAATTCTTGAAAAAGCGACTAAAAAAGAAACTGCAATTTCGCACGACGAGTTTTTAGAAGAGCTAAAAAAGTAATCTACTTTTGTATATAAATGAAACCCACTATTTGGTGGGTTTTTTTATGGTTTATAAAACTTTACAATTCCATATCATACAATATCCTTATATTTACATCATTAAATTTAAAGTTATTATGAAAAAAATAATCATTCCTTTTTTCTGTGCTGTGCTTTTTTCTACATCAGCAGTGGCACAAAAAACATCTACGGCAACTGTAAAGTCAGCAGCTTCAACATCACAGCTTACTTCAAAGCAGGTGATAGATAATTATATTACTGCGCTTGGTGGAAAAGCAAAGCTGGAAGCCGTAAACTCTACCATTATTGAAAATGTTATCAGTGCTCAGGGGATGGAGATCAGCTCTACCACAAAAAAGATGGGAAATAAGTTCAAATCTGTACAGTCTGTAATGGGACAGGAGATGACTCAGGTTTTTGATGGTGAAAAAGGATACTCTAATCAGATGGGGACAAAAACTGAATTTCCGGCTGATAAATTACCGGAATTAAAGAAAAGTAAAACCATCGATGCTTTGGGATATGATGCTGCGAGTTTTCAGACCGTGAATATTGAAAAAATAGATGGTAAAGACTATAATGTATTATCATCAGACAAAGGCAAATTTTACTTTGATGCTGCTACAGGATTGCTTTACAAAGCAACAAGTGCTCAAGGTGACGCGATTATGAAAAGCTACATGACAGTAGATGGGATAAAATTTCCTGAATTGATCGAAGCTGAAGGAGGCGGGCAAAAAGCAACCATTAAAACGACAAAAGTAACTTTGAATTCTGGAGTAAGCGAGGCTGATTTCAAATAAAGTAAAAAAAATAGTAAATAAAAAAGACCAGGAATTTTTCTGGTCTTTTTTTTATGTTTGTAAGTTTAACGCAATTTTAACTAAAATCTTATAATTAAAATTTCTTTCAGTTGTGAATAATGTATATTTTTATCCTGCAAAATTTATTATAAACTGTATGAAAAAAATTCTATTATCACTAGGAGTTGTCTTTTTGACATCAGCCAGTGGATTCGCCCAGAATATCCCAATGGATGCTTCTGTAAAAACAGGTACTCTTCCAAATGGAATGAAGTATTATATCAAAAAAAATACATTGCCCGAAAAAAAGGTAGATTTCCGTTTGGCCATCAACGCAGGATCTATTCTTGAAGACGAAAACCAAAGAGGACTTGCTCACTTTATGGAGCATATGAACTTCAACGGAACAAAAAATTTCCCCGACAATAAATTGGTAGACTTTTTACAGTCGATCGGTATCAAATTTGGTCAGCACCTGAATGCCTACACGAGTTTCGACGAAACGGTATATATGCTCCCTGTACCTTTAGATAAGCCGGGAAATCTTGACGCAGGTCTTAAGGTGATGGAGGATTGGGCATTCAATGCCACGCTTACCGACGAGCAGATCAACAAAGAAAGAGGCGTTGTGCTGGAAGAATTGAGATTAGGATTGGGCGCAGACAAAAGAATGTCTGATAAATATTTGCCTAAACTCCTACACAAATCTCAGTACGCTAACAGATTACCGATCGGGACAAAAGAGGTGCTTCAGAACTTCAAACCAGATGTGATCAGACAATTTCATAAAGACTGGTACAGACCAGATTTGATGGCGATCGTTGTAGTGGGAGATATTAATGTAGACGAGGTTGAGAAAAAGATCAAAGATAATTTCAGTAAATATAAAAATCCTTCAAAGCCAAGAGAAAGAAAAACTTTTGATTTGCCAAACCATCAGGAAACTCTAGTGGCGATTGAAACTGATCCGGATGCGACGAGTTCTATGGTTCAGTTTATTATGAAAGATTCAGATGCCTATCAGCCGGATGTTACGGTTGAGCAATACAACCAAAGTCTTGTTGAGAACGTTGCGACGACGATGCTGAATAACAGATTGAGAGAATTAGTGAATTCAAACAATCCGCCATTCACATTCGGGTCTGTATATCACGGCGGAACTTATGCTAGAACTAAAGAAGCTTTCCAGGGATTTGCTATGGTAAAAGACGGTAATCAACTCAGCGCATTAAATGTGCTTTTAGAAGAAACCGAAAGAGCTAAGAGATTTGGTTTTACACAAAGTGAGCTAGACAGAGCAAAGTCTCAGATTATTTCAAATCTTGAAAGATCTTACAATAATCGTGATAAGACAGAAAGTGATATGCTGGTCGACGAATATGTAAGAAATTTTCTGGAGAAAGAACCAATGCCGGGAATTGCATGGGAATATGACGATACCAAGAAATTTTTGCCAACTGTAACATTGGCTCAGACCAATGAGGTCATCAAAAAGATGGTAAAAGAAGACAGCCGGGTAATAATAATTACAGGTCCTAAAAAAGACAACATAACGATGCCTACAGAAGCAATGGTTCTGAAGACTTTCGACAATGTAAAAATGGCCGATCTGAAACCTTACGAAGAGAAAGCTGCGGTGAAAAATCTAGTAAAACCTTTCAAATCGGAAGGTACGATTGCTAAAACAGAAACCGATGCTAAATTAGGCACCACAACCTGGACTTTAGGAAACGGAGCCAAGGTGACATTCAAAAAAACCGACTTTAAAGATGATGAAATTGTTTTCACCGCAAGAAGTTTAGGAGGAAACTCATTATTGAGTGACGCAGATTACAACAAAACGCAGTTTGCTTACAATGCATTAACTGAAGCAGGAGTAAATGGTCTGTCTAAAGCTGATCTTACCAATTATCTTGCAGGAAAACAATTAAGTGTAAATCCTTTTGTGAGCGGTATTGTAGAAGGTGTTTCCGGAAGAACCAGCCAAAAAGATCTGAGCTCTGCCATGGAATTGATGTATGCTTACTTCACAGGTTTAAATTACAATCCGGAAGCGTTTAATGCATTCAAAATGAAGCAGTCAGCCATGTTGGATAACATGATGTCTAATCCTCAGTTTTATTTCTCTAATGAGCATGCTAAATTTACCAATCAGAAAAACCCGAGATTTATAGGTCTGATTCCTATGGAAAAAGACTGGGCAGCAACTGATTATAAGAAAGCATATGATGTTTATAAGGAGAAATTTGCCAACGCAGGCAATTTCCACTTCTATTTTGTAGGAAATATTGATGAAGCTAAATTTAAAAATGAAGTTTTACAGTATATTGCAAGCTTACCATCCACCGGCAAAACGACTAATTTCAAAGATACAGGTTACAGATCAATAACCGGGGACTATACAAAAGTATACAAAAAAGGAAAAGATCCTAAGAGTATGGTGCAGATTGTATATTCCGGCGAGGCGCCATACAATGAAAAAGAAGCATTGGCATTGTCTGCTCTGGGTGAGGTAGCAACCATTAAAGTAATTGAAAAACTGAGAGAAGACGAAAGCGGAATATATGGCGGTGGAGCACGAGGCGGAATGAACAGAGTGCCTTACAGTACCTATAGTTTCAGCTTAAGTTTCCCTTGCGGACCGGAGAATGCAGATAAACTGACAAAAAGTGCAATCGCAGAAATTCAGAAACTCATCGATAAAGGTCCCGAGCAAAAAGATCTTGATAAATACAAAGAAGGAGATCTGAATGACTATAAAACTGATGTGAAAGATAATTCTTACTGGATGAACGCGATCGCTAAAAACCAATTGGATGGAAGTGATAAGTACGAAATTTTAAACTATGAAGAGAAAGTAAAAGCACTGACTGTAAAAGATCTGCAGGATGTTGCCAAAAAATACCTTTCAAAAAACAGAATTGTTGCAACTCTTATGCCGGAAGACGGTTGGGAAAATGCACCTAAGAAAACTGAAACTGCTACTGTTAAAGCTTCATCAGTTAATTAGACAAACTTTTAAATAATTAATAAAAACAACCGCAGAAATTTCTGCGGTTGTTTATTTTTATAAAACAGATAACTTTCTACTAATTTACCATTTATTTACCATATTCTTTTTTCCACTCTTCGGCGACTCCACTCAATGTGCTGTAAAAATCTTCTCCATATTTCCTTATTAGAGGTGTCTTAAGAAACTTATATACCGGAACCTGAAGTTCCTTACCCAACGTACAGGCATCGTTGCAAATGGGCCATTCATGATAATTCAACGCTGTGAATGAAGAATATTCTGTAACCCTTATCGGATACAAATGACATGAGATGGGTTTTTGCCAGTCAATAGCACCATCTTCGTAAGCTTTTTCGATTCCGCATTTTGTAATTCCACGTTCGTCAAAAGTAACGTATGCACATTCTGCATCTTCAATCATTGGCGTGACATACATTCCGTCCATCGGGTCAGTCGTCCATGTTCCCTGTTCTTCAATAGCATTTATTCCGTCTTGGGTGAGATAGGGTTTTATTTTGTCGAAAATATTGTCTAAAATCACCAGTTCGTCTTTATCCAGCGGAGCTCCCACATCACCTTCTACACAGCAGGCGCCTTTGCATTTGGTAAGATTGCATACAAATTCTTCAGAGAAAATATCTTCAGAAATTAATTTATCGTCTATTTGAATCATAATCTTTTTTTTAAAATAAATCGAAATGTGTGCCTGCTTTAAAGCTGATTAAGCTGGCAATAATTAGCCACAAACTTGCTTCCTGCATCCAATATTTCGGCAAAAATTTGAGCATTCTGCTTATAATGATTGTCGTAGGAAAAGCCAGTAATAGCAGGTATTCATAATGATTGTTCATATATAAAACAATACTTACCAATTGTGCGATCGAAAATACGAGCAGAAAAGTATATTTATACCGGCTGATCGGGCTTTTCTTATTATAATGTTTAAAATGATCATATATTGCGTAGATCAGCATCAGTAGAATAGGTATTAGTGGGTAGAGTTCAGTATAATCAGTAACCAATTTTATTTTTCCGAATGGCAGATAATCTGTATTCCAGTTATTGAATCTTAAGAAAAACATCAGTGAGAAATAGCTCAGTGCAATCAGGGATATTCCTAAAATAAATCTGAAGATATTTAAACCTATTCTTTCTGAAGTGACAATCAGGTGAATCAGTACAAAAACGATCATTGGCCAGGTTGTTGGGAGAAAGATGAAATTTAATGCTAAAATGGCTCCTACCAGTACGTAAGATTTTTTCCTGAGATCTTCATCGGTACTTGTCAGAAGAAGCAGTAAAAATGCATTGGTAAGCAAAGCAACGGCAATACCGATATCGAGTGTCCCCGGATATAGCCCGAAAACAAAAAATGTATACAGAAATAACGGCAGATGCGTCTGATAATTCAGCGCAATTGCGTGAAAACAAAAATATCCAAGCGAGATACCAAAAAATGTGATTACGGCGATTATTGCTTCATACGTATTGAAATTCAATATATTAAATATAATTACTACTAAAAGAAGAAAGCCAATATAAACAGGAATTGAAAAAATATTGCTTTCTTTTGAAAGTAATCTAAACATTTTTTATAAATTTGTGCAAAGTTAATTTAAAAAAGGAAAATAATGACGTCTTTCTTTCTGTTCTTAAGTGATGTTTTCAAATGGTCTTTTGGTTTTTTCACAACCTTTGGAAACGTACTCAACTGGATTTTATTCTTTGTTTGTTGCGTACTATTTACATATTGGTGCTATGTCTTGGTGGTAAAACTTGGAGGAGACAAAGACAAAGAGTATTATTCTCCAACTGAGGGTAAACACCCTTATTACGATCCTACGATCTATAAAAAAGAAGGTTAATTAATTGGTTATATAATAAAAGACCGATCAAAGCTTATTTGATCGGTCTTTTTATGATTTATAGCTTAATCATGTATTGGCAAAACCACAACAGGTATTTTAGAGCTTTTGGTAATCCCCTTAGTTAAACTCCCTACAAAAACGTCGTAGATTCCGCTTCTGCCGTGAGAACCCATTACAATAAAATCTGCCATTTTTGTATCGGCGTATTCTAAAATAATATCTTTGGCAATCCCTTGTTTCAGAAGATGCTCACAGTCGATGTTGTGAGAAAGTATTTTCTGATTGATCTTATTGAGCAATACAAGCTCTTCTCTTATTTCGTTTTCTTCAACTTCAGGAAAATACTGATACCCCATATCTCCGATTGCGAAACCGATGTCTGTAGGCGCTACATGTATCAGATTGATCTTTCCGTTTACTTTTTTGGCAAATTCTATCGCACCGTCAACAAGCTGATCTGTTTTTTCGCCAAAATCTACTGGCAATATAATATTAATCATCGTTTCATATTTAAAATTGGTCTTTTAAAGATATGAAATAATTAGAAAAACCGAATGTTAAAAACTTATAATATTCGGATATCCAGAGCTTTTTCTTCCTCAAGATAAGCTTCCAGAACATCTTTCTCAGAAACTTTACCTACCCCTTCCGGAGTTCCTGTAAAGATAAGATCACCTACTCTTAAGGTGAAATATTGTGAAACAAAAGCAATAATATCATCAATCCTGAAGATCATATCTTTTGAATTTCCGTGCTGTACTTCTTGCTTGTTTTTCAATAGTGAAAACTGCAGATTGTCCAGATTATAGTTTTCTTTTCTGAAGAAATTTCCTACCACAGCTGAACCGTCAAATCCTTTTGCCAATTCCCACGGCAATCCTTTTGATTTTAGATCGCTTTGCAGATCTCTCGCTGTAAAATCGATTCCCAGACCAATTTCATCATAATGTTTATTTGCGGTCTCTCTTTGGATGTATTTTCCGCCTTTTGAGATTTTCACTACAATTTCCAATTCGTAATGAACATCGTTAGAAAATTCAGGAATGTAAAAATCATTTCCTTTCAGAACTGCGGTATCAGGTTTCATAAAGATGACAGGCTTGTCAGGAATTGTATTTCCCAATTCTTTTGCGTGCTCGCTGTAATTTCTTCCTATGCAGATTATTTTCATACTTTTTGTCATTGCCAGCCAAAGGCGAAGCAATCTTTTATTTCTAAATTAAATTTAATATCATTACCAAGAATGAGACAATTTTACAATTATTTTTAGGAGCTATTTCACGCTTTCCGTTGCAATCTTTTTTTTCAAAAAAGGATTTCCACTGCAATCGGGGCTAGAAATTTTGTATGTCATTTAAATATTTTTGAATAACCTCCAAGTTTGTCTTCCCGTAGGAATCTAAGCATATATTCAAAACACTTTTTACAAAATGACACAAAAAGGTTTTAGTTATTCATGCGTAAACTCATTTTCACAATAATAACACACAAATTTATGGCTCGAAATTAAAGAAATTCCGAAAAAACTTGTCGAACTGTCGTCTCTATAAATATGGTTTGAGCCACATTTCGGGCAGACAAAATCAAATTTCGGGTCTCCTACAGTATGTTCAACTTCCAGAGAAAATTTATTATTTTCGTGATAATCGGTCAAAATTTTTCCGGCATTTGCGAAATCATCCTCAAAAACCTGCAGTTGAATTCCTCCTAATGCCTGTGACAAGAGCCAATCAGACTGTATCGTCTGCTCGTTGGCAATAAAGCTCTGGATGTTATTTTCAGCTAAGATCTGTTTATCTCTGTTGGCTTCGAGAGCTGTTTCGTAAAATTTGAACTTAACTAAATCACTCATTTTTTTAAAATTTACTTGATAACTGAATTTTTGTAAAAACTTTCTTAGTGTACAACGGGAAATCGGCATTCTGAAGCCATCCGTAATATCCAAGATCTTTTTTGAAAACATCTTTCACACCCTGACCTTTATATTTTCCGAAGTTGAAAACCTCAATATTTTTATCATTAAAACCTATTAAGCCAGCTAAATCTGCATTTTTATTATGAAAGCTGAACTCGCTCAATGTATTAACATCTTTCGGAAGATCATCATATTTTCCAACCTGCGCATCCAAAACTTCAAAAGTTGCCAGAACATCAGCTTCAGCTGAATGTGCATTTTCTAAAGTTTTACCACAATAGAACTGATACGCAGCTCCCAAATTTCTCGGTTCTTTTTTATGATAAATGGTTTGCGCATCGACCAATTTGAACTTACTTAAGTCAAAATCAAAGTCTGCACGAAGCAATTCTTCCGCTAACAAAGGAACATCAAATCGGTTAGAATTAAAGCCACCCAAATCTGCGCCAGAAATCATTTCAACAATTTTCGGAGCGATTTCTCTGAAAGTTGGTGCGTCTTTAATGTCTTCATCATAAATTCCGTGGATCTCGCTGCATTCTTTCGGGATAGCAATTTCAGGATTTACACGCCAGGTTTTGCTTTCTCTTGAAGAGTCTGGATTTATCTTGAGAATACAGATTTCAACAATTCTGTCTTTTCCAACGTTGGTTCCTGTAGTTTCTAGATCAAAGATACAAAGCGGTTTATATAGTTTTAAATTCATTTTTTATTTTGCTTTTAGCGATTGGCAATTGGCTTGTAGCTTTTTTGTTCGCTCATTTTTTATTTGTTTTCAATCAACCTTGACAAGGTCGAGTTTTGTCAGAATCTTTTAATTTAATAGTTTTCGAAATACAATCGAAATAAAAATATAATAGAGAATCACTAATGGAATTCCGAAAGTTTTAAATATAATTAATATCAGAATTGAACCGATTAATAAAGCCAGTTTCGGATAATTATCCTGTAGCTTCATCGATTTGAATTTCATTGCAATCATTTTAATCGGACTAATCAAGAGCCAAGAAGATAAGAATGTTAAAAAAACAAAAGCCGTTTCAAAAATCGCTGAATCAAAAACTCTTGGTGAAGATTCATGTTTGAAAAAATAATAAATTCCAAAAATCAAAATCGTGTTACTTGGTGTATTTAATCCTTTAAAATAATATTTCTGGTCTTCATCCAAATTGAAGATCGCCAATCTCAGGCATGAAAAAAGCGTAATTAGAAATCCAAGATAGTTTATCTCGAACAGAAGGTGTATTCCTAAAAAATCATTTCCGAAAGGTTCAAGCATTTTAAACATTGTCAATCCCGGAATCAACCCGAAACTTACCATATCTGCCAAAGAATCAAGCTGGGTTCCCAAATTGGAATTTGCTTTTAAAGCTCGTGCAACAAATCCGTCAAAAAAATCCAAAACTAAAGAAAGGATGATACAAATTGCAGTTGTTTCATAATCGCCGTTCATCAAATGGACTGCACCCACGCAGCCAGAAAATAAATTTCCGAGTGTGATGGCATTTGCCAGATTGTTTTTAATGAAATTCATGAAGCAAAATTACAGTTTTTAAAAATTTTAACCTTAATTAATATGAACTAAAAATGACATTAATATCAATTTAACTTAAATTTGCACTGCGAAATCACTTCATTTATGGTGAAAAAAGTGATTATATATTTTCATTAAAAGAAAAATTTCAATATGAATTTTTTTAAAGAATTTAGAAAGCAGGAAGTTTTGGTTTTATGTTACAGGATTTTTTTGGCTTTTGTTTTTTATCAGTTTGCCAGATTTCTTTTTTGGTTTTTTAATAAAGATTTGATAAAAATAGATAGTCTCAAAGACTATTTAAGTTTAGCTTATCATGGAATTGCGTTTGATACCACTGCAATTTTATATGTCAATTCGTTATTTATCCTTTTAAGTTTAATTCCTGTAGTTATCAATACTAAAAAAGCCTATCAGAAGGTTCTTTTCTGGCTGTATTTTATTACTAACGGAATTGCGTATTCAATGAATTTCGGGGATTTTATTTATTATAAATTTTCGCAGACAAGATTAACTTCTGCCGCTTTTCAGGTAGCAAAACATGAAACTAATATTTTAAAAGTGTTAACGGTTTCCACCAAAGAACATCCGTTTGTAATTATCTGGTTCATTACATTAATGGCGTTGTGGGTTTTTCTTTATAAAAAAATCAAAATTCAAGAAAGAAAACCGGCTAAATTAATTCCTTATTTTATTCTTTCTGTATTTACAATTTGCATTTCCGCCGTATTGATTGTTGGGGGAATCCGTGGAGATTTTAAGCATAGCACAAGACCGATCAACTTAGTTGATGCGAATAAATTTGTGAAAACGCCGCTCCAGGGAAATGTAGTGCTGAACAGTACTTTTTCGTTTTTCAGAACGTTGGGAAGCAATAATTTTAAAGAAGTTCATTTTGTAGATGAGAAATTTATTGATGAAAATATTCAGCCTTACAAAATCTACGACAGACAAGTTCAGGATAAGCCAAACGTTGTCATTTTTATTGTTGAATCTTTTGGGAGAGAATATTCAGGAGCTTTTAATAAAGACAAAAACATCAAAGATTACGTTTCTTACACCCCTTTTATCGACAGTCTTGCGAATGAAAGTTTAATATTTCCGAATACTTTTGCAAATGGGCGGCAATCTATTCACGGGATGAGCAGCATTTTGGCAGGAATTCCGAGTTTGACGGATGCTTTTACGAGCTCGCCATATTCTAACCAGAAAATACAGTCGATTGTTTCTGTTTGTAATGATATGGGTTACGATACGTCGTTTTATCATGGTGCTCCGAACGGATCGATGGGCTTTCTGGGCTTTGGAAATATTCTCGGTTTTAAACATTATTTTGGGAAAGACGAATACAATCATAATGAAGACTTCGATGGGATGTGGGCAATCTGGGATGAGCCTTTTCTTCAGTATTTTGCAAAAAATACAGGAAAAACAAAGCCTTTTATGGCTACTGTGTTTACCGCTTCGTCGCATCATCCCTTTAAAATTCCTGAAAAATATAACGGGAAATTTAAAAAAGGACATGTAGAAATGCACGAGCCGATGCAATACACAGATTATTCTATCAAAAAATATTTTGAAACCGCAAAAAAACAGCCTTGGTTCAATAATACGATTTTCGTTTTCACCGGAGACCATCCCAATCAGATTTTTTACCCGGAATATGAAAAAGCGATGAATCGTTTTGCTGTTCCTCTAATTTTTTATTCACCAAATCCTAAGTTTAATTTAAAAGGTGTGAATAGTGAAGTTGCACAACAGATTGATATTTATCCGACTTTGACAGATTTAATCGGGTACAATAAAAAAATAAGAAGCTGGGGTAGAAGTTTACTGAGTGAAAAGAAATATCCACCTTTGATTGTGAATTCTGACGGTTCTTCAGAACAGTTTATTATAGGAAATTATATTTATCGCTTTGACGGGAAAAATATTACAGGGATTTATGATAAAAATGATTTGGGCTTCGAAAATAATTTAAATGACAAAATAAAAACTCCCGAAACCGAAAAAGGAAAACTAATCGCAAAAGCATGGTATCAGGATTATATGAATAGAGTGATGAATAGAAAGCTGAACTGATTAATTAAAACCTACATCAGTAACTATAAGCTGGTCGGCAGTCAATTGGTCTCTCTATTGTTATATATGCAAAGGATAATAAAAAGTGTTGCCTATTTAAAATTTATTTCTATTTTTAACTAATCAACAAATTGATGATCTATAAATAAAATCAAACTAAATTAAATATGAAATCGCATGGCTGATTGTTGTTATAAAACCATTAAATTGATGCGATTCCATTATTCAAATAAAAATAAATAAAATTTATATATGAAAAAATTATTAGCAACATCCGTACTTTCTCTATTCAGTGTTATGTCTTTTGCACAGATCGAAGGTAAATGGAAAACAATTGATGATGAAACAAAACAGGCAAAATCTATCGTTGAAATCTGGAAAAAATCTGACGGTAAATATTATGGTAAAGTTTCTCAGCTTTTAATTAAACCCGCAAACCCGAATTGTGTAGGCTGTAAAGATGACCGTAAAGGCAAACCGATTTTAGGTATGGAAATCATCAGAGGTTTGGAAAAAGATGGCGCTGAATTTACAGATGGTACAATTACAGACCCAAAAACAGGAAAAACATACAAATGTACCATCACGAGAACCGGTGATAAACTGAATGTGAGAGGTTACATGGGTGTTTCATTATTAGGCAGAACGCAGGTTTGGCAGAAAGTCAACTAATCTGTTTAAAATAATATTAATTATTGGGCAACTCAGCAATGAGTTGTCTTTTTTGTTATGTAAATAATAAATTATTACTATTTTTGTACTCTAAATTTTTCAAAAAAATATGGCAGAATATACTTTTCGTGAAGTGATTGCGCAGGCAATGAGTGAGGAAATGCGTAAAGACGAATCCATTTTTCTGATGGGAGAAGAAGTAGCAGATTATAATGGTGCATACAAAGCTTCTAAAGGAATGTTGGATGAGTTTGGTGCTAAACGTGTAATCGATACACCTATTGCAGAACTTGGTTTTACAGGTATCGCAGTGGGTGCTGCAATGAATGGTAACAGACCGATTGTAGAATATATGACCTTCAACTTTGCGCTTGTCGGGATCGATCAGATCATCAACAATGCTGCAAAAATCCGTCAGATGAGTGGAGGTCAGTGGAACTGTCCGATTGTGTTCAGAGGTCCTACAGCTTCAGCAGGTCAGCTAGGAGCAACGCACTCGCAGGCTTTTGAAAACTGGTTCGCCAATGTACCGGGCCTTAAAGTGGTCGTACCTTCAAACCCTTATGATGCGAAGGGATTATTAAAAACTGCAATTCAGGATAACGATCCTGTAATTTTCATGGAATCTGAACAGATGTACGGAGACAAAATGGAAATTCCTGAAGAAGAATATTATTTGCCAATAGGAAAAGCTGAGGTAAAAAGAGAAGGCACAGATGTAACATTGGTTTCTTTCGGGAAAATCATGAAATTAGCGATTCAGGCAGCTGAAGACATGGCTAAAGAAGGTATTTCTGTTGAAGTAATCGATCTGAGAACGGTTCGCCCTTTAGATTTTGATACTGTTTTGACATCAGTAAAGAAAACAAACAGACTAGTAATTTTAGAAGAAGCCTGGCCGTTTGGTTCTGTATCTTCAGAAATTACTTATATGGTACAACAGAAAGCATTTGATTATTTAGATGCTCCGATTAAGAGAATTACGACTCCTGATGCTCCTGCGCCTTATTCAGCAGCATTATTTGCAGACTGGTTTCCTAAACTTGAAAAAGTAAAAGAAGAAATCAAAAAAGCAATGTACATTAAATCATAGAAAAAAACTTCCGAAAGGAAGTTTTTTCATTTATACAATGCATGACTATTTGAGCTGAGGGTCATAAATTTAGTATACATTTGCGCTTTCAAAAATTAATTATCTGATATGGCAGACGTTGTAGGTGGAAGTCACCACATAGACCTTAAAAAACTTTCATTTGTGGGAGTTCTTGTTTCACTCGGAATCGTTTTCGGTGATATTGGTACTTCACCGCTTTACGTAATGAAAGCAATTGTAAATGCGCGAGAAGAAGGAGCTACAATGCCTTTTGATCAGTATATTGAAGGTGCATTATCATGTATCATCTGGACGTTAACGCTACAAACAACCCTGAAATATGTGATTATCGCACTTCGGGCAGACAATAAGGGTGAAGGTGGTATTCTGGCTCTTTATTCTTTAGTGAAAAAGCTCAAGAAAAAGTGGCTCTATGTCGTCGCTATTATTGGTGCATCAACTTTGGTTGCCGACAGTGTAATAACGCCGTCACTTACTGTGATGTCAGCCATTGAAGGTCTTAAAATCTACAATCCCGAAACTCCTGTTGTAGTCATCACTATTTTTATCCTATTTATCGTATTTGTTGTTCAGCAATTTGGTACGGCTTCTATTGGTAAGCTCTTTGGACCAATCATGGTGACCTGGTTTCTTGCATTAGGAGCTTTCGGATCGATTCATATCGTTGATAATTTTGAAATTTTAAGAGCATTCAATCCTATTTATGCTTATAATCTGATTACACATTCACCAAGTGCAATAGTAATCATGGGAGCTGTTTTCCTTTGTACAACAGGGGCAGAAGCATTATATTCAGACTTAGGGCATTGTGGTGCAAAAAACATCAGAGTAAGCTGGATTTTTGTCAAATTAATGTTGATCCTTAATTATTTAGGTCAGGGAGCATGGCTTTTAACCAATTACAAACAGGTATTCTCGGGCGTTAATCCTTTTTTCGGAATTATGCCGGAATGGGCAGTTTTACCGGGAGTTATTTTAGCAACTTTAGCAGCAATTATTGCAAGTCAGGCGGTAATTACAGGCTCATTTACCATGTTCTCAGAAGCAATGTCTATTTCATTTTGGCCAAATCAACATATCGAATATCCTTCGGGAATAAAAGGGCAAATGTATATCCCAAGAATTAACTGGGGATTGATGGCTCTATGTTTTGGTGTCGTTATTTTCTTTAAAGAATCGGGTAAGATGGAAGCTGCGTATGGCTTGACGATCACCATAACGATGTTGATGACGACTATTTTATTGATCTATTGGTTGAGCAGAAGCAGGGTGAATAGATTTTTTATCATCGGTTTCGGAATGATTTATATCTTCTTAGAATCAGGATTTTTCTATGCAAATGTCATCAAATTTATGGACGGTGGCTGGCTGACAATGGTATTGGGCGGATTCATAGCAGTCTGTATGTACTCATGGTATAATGGCAGATTAATTAAAGCCAACTTTATTAATTTTGTTAAAATAGATAAATATGTTTCTATTATTAAAGACATGAAGCTGGATGAAACCATCCCGAAATACTGTACGAATTTAGCCTATTTGAGCCGTGCAAAAAGAAATGATGAGATAGAAGCTAAAATTATTTATTCAATTATTAAAAAACAACCGAAAAGAGCCGATCATTATTTCATATTGAGTATCATTAATCAGGAAGATCCCTACACATTCAAATACAGTGTTGATGAGATTTTACCTGGAACGATCTATAAAGTTAATTTTCTTTTAGGATTTAAAGTTGATAGAAGAATCAATGATTATTTCAACATGGTTCTAAAAGATTTGATGGCGGAAGGTACTATTCCTTCACGAAGCAGTCATCCGTCTTTGAGATCACACAACATCCCGCCGGATCTGAAATATGTGATTATTGATAACACCTATATCAACGATATTCTTTTGACGGTAAAGCAGAAAATCACCCTTAGTTTATACAATTTTGTAAAGTATATCGGTAGTGACGATTTTAAAGCGTGGGGGGTTACAATGCACAACGTAGAAGTAGAATCCGCACCTTTGACAGAAGAAACAATCTCTGCCAACCGCATCGAGCAGTCCAATTTTATGCGTCATAATTTTTAGAATATCAGATTGATGCGTTTTGATTGGTGTATTGTATTTAAATAAAAATCGATAAATTTGTACTATAAATTTTTTGATGGATACTTTACAAAAAGAAAAAAATATAACCTTAATAAAAGATGTTTTAAGAAATTACCTTTTAGAGAAAGGCTTTCGTAACACACCTGAACGATACACTATTTTAGAGGAAATCTACAGTATGGATCATCATTTCAACGTAGATGATCTGTATCTTTTGATGATGCAGAAGAAATATCATGTTTCTAAAGCCACGATCTATAATACAATAGAAATCTTTCTTGATGCAGGCTTGATTCGTAAGCACCAGTTTGGTGAGAAAACACTCACTTCGTCGTCTTACGAAAAATCATATTTTGATAAGCAGCATGACCATTTAGTGATCTACAAAAAAGGGTCAGACAAAGAAATTGAAGAGATCATTGAGTTCTGTGACCCTAGAATACAGGGGATTAAAGAATCAATTGAAGAAGCTTTTGGTGTGAAAATCGATTCTCATTCGCTGTATTTTTATGGCAAAAAGAATGACTAGTCAATGAAAGTATTCTTTTTCTTATTCCTTTTATTCTCCACATTCACTTTTGCTCAGGATACACCTAAACCTGTGCAGAGAGATCCGTTTTTACAGAATCCCGTAAAAAATCAGCCGCAGAAATCAAATACCAATAACAAAGTTAAGATCATACATGCTGATGAGATTATAAAAGATCCTAAAAAATATGATGGCAACCAATATTTGAAAGGAAATGTTGTGATTGAACATCAGGGGTCTGTTCTTACAGCAGATGAAGTAGTTCTTTACGATCAGGAAAATTTCGTTAAAGCAATCGGCAATACCAAACTTCAGAATACAGACGGCTCAATAATCACAGCTTCAGAAATGGAGTACGATGGTAATACCCAAAAAGGGGTTGCAAGAAAAAATGTGATTCTTACAGATCCTAAAGGAACGGTGATAAAAACTGAAACCATGTATTATGACAGGGTTTCAAATCTTGCCTATTACAATACAGGCGGAACGATCAACGACGGTAAAAGTACGACTTACTCAAAATCTGCAACATATAACCTTGCGGCCAGAACCATCAGTCTAACAGACAAGGTGAGAATTGAAGATAAAGATTATATTTTGGAAGGTCAGAATGTGGTTCAGAATCAAAATACAAATATTGTTGATATCAATGGTCCCACAGATATTACGAATAGGAAAAATCCAAAGAATCACATTTTTACGGAAAAAGGGACGCATAATTTGAATACCAAAGAATCTTTTCTGAATAAAAACTCAAGGATTTATTATAATGACAAAATTCTTACAGGAGATGCAATGTATTACAACCAGCTTAGCGGCTTCGGTACGGCGACCGGAAATGTAACCTTAGATGATCCTCTGGAAAAAAGATATCTGAAAGGCGGATACGGAGAAATTTTTGAAAAGAAAGATTCTGCAATGATGACCAAAGGTCCTTACGCAGTAAAAATTCTTGAAAAAGATTCAATTTATTTTGCTTCCGAAAAGATACTATCCTATCAAAAGCTCGATTCCTTAAAGATTAAAAAAAGCTATTTGAGAGCTTTTAAAAAAGCGAGAATTTACAAATCAGATGCACAGGGAAGAGCAGATTCTATTGCATTCAACGAAACCGACGGGATCATGCACATGTATACCAACCCAATCTTGTGGAGTGGAGAAAAACAGGTAACCGGTGATAAAATCGAAGCTTACTTTAATACTCAAACTGAAAATATAGATTCCCTTAAAGTGATCGGAAATGGTTTTGCCATCAGTAAAGCAGATTCTCTGAACATGAAAGATGAGTTTAACCAAGTGAAAGGTAAGCTGATGACCGTTTATTACGAAGGTAAAAACATCAAAGAAGTAAAAGTAATCGGAAATGCGCAGGCAATCACCTATGCAGATGATGTCAATGAAAAAACCAAAGAAAAAGAAAGGGTAGGAATTACATTGTCATCATGCGGTATTATCGGTGCATACTTTGAAGAACAGGCTTTGCAGATTGTTTCCTGCAGCATTGGTGCAGTATCTTCCACCTATCCAATGAGTAAAATAGGGCCCGATAAAAAGAAGTTCCCAGACTATAACTGGAATACCAAAGATCGGATCAGGAAATGGCAGGATATTCTCGTCGATTCTCCCAATTATGAAGAGATCAAATACGAATCCGGAGATGCGCTCTTCAATCAGGCTCAGGAAATCATCGATAAACAAAAAGCCGCAGAAGAAGCTAAAAAGCCGAAAAGGGTTAGAAAATAAAACTAAAAGACCAGTTGTAAAGCTGGTCTTTTACTATGCAAAAATTTCAGACTTTACCAAATCTTTTTTAGCTTTGCCTAAATTTCATACATAGAAATGCAAAAAGATTTTTTTAAATATCAGGCACAAACCACACAGTTTGCAGCTGGTTTTGAAGTAGAAAAAGCGCAGGGAAGCTATATTTTCGGAAAAGACGGCAGAAAATACCTTGATTTCGTAGCGGGAGTTTCTGCAAATACTTTAGGTCACTCTCATCCCAAGATCATCAATGCCATCAAACAACAGGCAGACAAATATCTTCACGTAATGGTGTATGGAGAATATGCGCAGGAAAAGCCTGTGGAATTATGCAGACTGTTAGCTGAGGCAACACCCGAACCTTTAGAAATCACCTATCTGGTCAACAGTGGAGCAGAAGCCATAGACGGAAGTTTAAAATTGGCCAAAAGATATACAGGAAGAGAAGAAATCGTTTCCTTTAAAAATTCTTACCACGGAAATACACACGGAGCTTTAAGCGTTTCCGGAAACGAATTCCATAAAAGAGAATTTCGTCCGTTACTACCGATGGTTTCCTTCATTGAATTTAATAACGAAAATGATTTCAGTAAAATTACAGAGAAAACAGCATGCGTAATTCTTGAAACCATTCAGGGAGCTGCAGGATTTTTAGTTCCAAACGATGATTATTTAATTAAATTAAAGAAAAGGTGTGAAGAAGTGGGTACTCTCTTAATTTTGGATGAAATTCAGCCAGGATTTGGAAGAACAGGAAAGCTATTTTCATTTGAACATTTCGGCATCGTTCCTGATATTCTGATTATGGGAAAAGGAATGGGCGGCGGAGTTCCCGTGGGAGCTTTTATGAGTTCAAGAAAAATCATGGAAACTCTTTCGCATTCACCAAAGTTGGGTCATATCACTACTTTTGGCGGAAATCCCTTGATTGCAGCAGCTTCTCATGCAACTTTGAAAGAAGTTTTAGAAAGCGGATTGATGAATGAAGTAGCTGAAAAAGAAGAATTGTTCAGAAAACTCTTAGTACATCCCAAAATTAAAAACATCAACGGCAAAGGTTTGATGTTGGCCGTCAATCTTGGTACTCCCGATTACACATTAGATGTAGCCAAAAGATGTATGGAGAAAGGTTTGATTGTATTCTGGCAACTCTACAGAAACGAATATCTGAGAATATCACCGCCACTGACGATATCAAAAGATGAAATCTCTGAAGGCTGTCAGATTATTCTTAATGTATTAAATGAAAACTGAGATATTTTTTTAGTAGAAACCTCTTACAAAAAAGAGGTTTTTTTATACCATCCCATGAAATTAAAAACAAAAACTCAAACAGAAGATTTTAAATTTATTTTTCTGATAAATATCATTCATATTGCATAAAAATCTATTTAGTTTTTTGTGTAATAAAAAAATTAATTTATATATTGCGTGACGTTAAAAATAAGTTATATGGCGAAACATAAAGTCCATTACGAATTCCCAATGCATTGTCTTTCAGAGATTTTGTATGAATATTTGGCTAGTGCTGAGGGTTTATCCGAGTGGTTTGCAGATGATGTGATAGAAAAAGGTGACGATTTCTATTTTAGTTGGGGTGGAGGTTCTGAAGAAAAAGCGACTTTGATCAGGTATAAGCCTGAAGGTTTCGTCCGCTTCCGATGGGAAGAAGATGAAGGTACCAAAAACTTCTTTGAAATGACCATTACTATTGATGATATTACAGAAGATTTAGCTCTTAATATTACAGATTTTTGTGAAGAAGGCGACGAAGAAGAAAATGCTTTGTATTGGGAAAACCTGATCGAAAACCTTAGAATAAAATTAGGTGCTGCTTAATCTGGGCGGTACTGACTTAATGGTAAAACTGATGGACGATTTATCGTTCATTGTTTTTTTATAAACTATCATATTTTGAATAATACTTATTTTACTTCAGAAGAGCTCAAGCTGCAAAACAGAGCATTTCTTTTCGGAGATGCTGTGAAAGTTTCATTTTTTGTAAGAAATTCTCAATTGATCATGGATGAAGAATGTTATTTCTTCCTGATGGCTTCTATGCGAAAAATGAGAATGAATATTCCTTTAAAATATACCCTGGAATTTTTTCAGAATCTCTTTAATGAAAAAATAATTCGTGAAAAAAATGTAAAAAACGGAATTATCAATTTTCTGGTGTACAGAAATTTTGACGGAATGACATTATCCAAATCTACAATCTCCTACTTCTTTGAAGTTGATGAGACGGATGATATTTTGAATGTGCATCCGCGATTTTTAGAATTAGATATAATTAAAGAAATCAACGTCAATAATAATCTTTTGAGCAACATCAGAGTTCATTGCCCAGAAAATATCTATGCCGGTATTTACGCTCAGGAAAATGATCTGGATGATGTTATTCTTTTAAATCCAAACAAGAGAATCGCCCGTTCTACTTCGGGAAATCTTCTGTTTTTAGAAGGAGATATCATTAAAGTTCCGAAACATTCTGAAGGTGCATACATCTCACCGCTGCTGGAAAATTTTGTCACTTATTTACATAAAAATAATCTGGCAGATATTCAGGAACATGAAATTATTGCTTTTGAATCTCAGAAGGCTGAAGAAATCTTAATGATCTCAGACGAGAAAGGAATTTTCTCAGTAGGAAAGATCAGAAATAAAACATTTGAAAATACACGCTTTCTCACATTGGTACAAGGTTGGAAGAACAGTTTTTCAAACTAAATTGACAAACCCGGTAAACAACAATGACGTCCTTTACCGGGTTTTATTCTGATACTTATTGATTGTGTTTTTTTGATAACGTAAAAATACAGAAAAATAGTATGCGATGAATATTAATTGCTCATAGTTTTGTTATTCAATTTAATGAAATATCCTCCGGAGCATTGGCCCAAAGAAGATATTCACCACCAAGATTCTGCATGATTGATTTCCAGAGCGTTTGATCATTCGGTAAAGTATAATCAAGATTGTAAACGTCCACTACCGTCCACATTTTTCTTTTTACTTCATTATCCAATTGAAGTGCTCCCCAACCAGAATAACCTGAAAATATTTTTACATCTTCAATACGCAATTCGTTACTAAGAACTGAGTTGATAACGGTTTCAATATCTTCCGTAACGTAAAATTCATCATTTATTTCGGTATACGTTTCAGCTACTTTTTTACCTTTGATAATGAAAAATACCTTTTCATTTTCTACAGGTCCTCCATCATACACTTCTATTTTAAAATCAAAGAAATTTTTGAATCGGTTACTCATTTTAGAATTTTTCTTATTCAGGATCAAACCAAAGGCAGCATTCTCATTGTGTTCAATGATAAGCACCACTGATCTTGAAAAAATGTCTCCGGAAATATCAGGTGTGGAAATTAATATTTTACCTTTGTATGAGTAATTCATACTCAAATTTAATAAAAATTATTTATGGAAAACCTTCACGATAAGAGAAAAATTTACGAAAAATCTCAACTTATTGAAAGTGAGATTAAAGAAAATCCGATAGAGCAATTCAGAGACTGGTTTTTGGATGCGTCATCAAATCCGACTGTTTCTGAAGCCAATGCAATGGCGGTCTCTACTCTGGAAGAGGATGGCTGCCCGAGAACGAGAATGGTTTTGCTTAAAGAATATACGTATGAAGGTTTTATTTTTTATACCAATTATAACAGCAGAAAAGGCAGATCAATTGAAAAAACACATAAGGCGTGTCTTCACTTCTTTTGGCCGGGTTTAGAAAGACAGATTATCATTAAAGCTGATCTTGAAAAAATCGCTGAGAACCTCAGTGACGGTTATTTTCATTCCAGGCCGAAAGGAAGTCAGTTGGGAGCTGTTGTTTCTCCGCAAAGTGAAGTAATTCCAAATAGAGAGTTTTTAGAAGTAAAGTTAAAGGAACTGGAGTCTCAGTTTGAAAACTCTGAAATCCCAAGACCCGAAAACTGGGGTGGCTATATTGCAAAACCTTACGAAATAGAATTCTGGCAAGGTAGGCCCAACAGATTGCATGACAGAATTATTTATCAGCTAAATAATCTGGATTGGAAAATTTCACGACTTGCCCCATAAATAAAAAAACCTCACCGAAAGATGAGGTTTACATTTTACAATCAGGTTGATTATTTTTTCTTAACACCTGAAACTGCAGTAGCCAAATCAGCTCCAGCTTTAAATTTAGCAACCGTTTTAGCAGCAATTTTAATTGGTTTTTTAGTTGCAGGGTTGATACCTTGTCTTGCAGCTCTTTCAGATACTGAAAAAGTACCAAAACCTACTAGAGACACTTTTCCGTCTTTTGCTTTTAGAGTAGTTGTTACATTAGAGATAAATGATTCCAGAGCAGCTTTAGCAGCAACCTTAGTAATACCTGCGTCCTTAGCGATTGCATCGATTAATTCAGACTTGTTCATAATTTTTATATTAAAAGTTAGTTAGTAATTGTAGCAAATATAAAACAATTTTCAAATTGTGCAAATTTTTTCGAAAAACTTGTGAATATTTTTTAATTATTCCTAAAACAATCAAAATATCATAATTTAAATTTTGCCGAAAATCCATGTTTCGAGATACTAAAATCATGCCAGTTCCGTATGTCTATTGACTTCCTGAAATATTTGATATAGAATATTATATTTATTAAATCCTGAATTTGCTATCAACTTTTGATCTTTTTATCAATATCTTTATTAAGTTGCTAAAAAGATCACTATAATATTGTCTTGCAAAGAAGTAATTGATTGTTTTTGTGATACTTCGAAAATTCATTTAAAAATCATTTTATTAAATATTATTAATAAATTTGCATTATGTTAATAGAAGTATTTAAATCTAAGATTCATAGGGTACGTGTGACAGCCTCAGACCTTAACTATATAGGAAGTATCACCATAGATGAAGATCTCATCGATGCAGCAGGATTGGTAGTGGGAGAAAGAGTTTACATTGTGAATGTAAACAATGGTGAGCGTTTTGACACTTACATCATCAAAGGTAAGAGAAAATCTGGCGAAGTATGTCTTAATGGCCCTGCAGCAAGAAAGGTGCAGCGCGATGACATCATTATCGTGATTGCTTATGCACAGATGACTCCGGAAGAGGCAAGAGATTTTCAGCCGAAAATTGTTTTCCCGGATGAGAAAACCAACCTTCTTACCTAATTTATGGAAAATAAAACCAATAACCCTCTTAAATCAATTCTTACAATCATTATCTCGCTTGCATTTGCAGGCTTTTTTCTATGGTTGGCATTACGAGGTTTTGATTTTCCCACCATTCAGAAATCTTTAGCAAAAGCCAATTATCTTTGGGTTGTTTTTGCATCTGTTTTTGGTATTCTGGCATATTGGTTCAGGGCGGTTCGCTGGAATCTTTTACTAGAACCAATGGGTTACAAAATTTCCACGTCCAATGCATTTTGGACCATCGCTTTCGGATATTTAATGAATTTAACGATTCCCAGAAGTGGAGAAGTAGCTAGGGCAACGGCTTTGTACGGTGTAGAAAAAGTACCTGTTAGTAAGTCGGTTGGTACCATTATTTTAGAACGAGTGATTGATCTTGTATGTATGATCGGTTTTCTTGTACTGACAGTTATTTTTAAATTTGATGCTATAGTATCATTTTACGATTACGTTACTGAAAAAAAGAAAATAAGTACAGAAAAGCAAATTCCTAATGGTTTTGAGGAATTTTTAATGTCACTGGGAATTAATGATTTTGACTCTTTTTATCTGATAGTTAAGGTTTTTATTTTACTTTTAATTGCAAGTGCAATTTTCTATTTAATAAAATTTAAAAGGGCACAGCTCATCAACTTCGGAAAAGGGATTTGGGAGGGGATCGCTTCAATTTCAAAACTGCAAAAAAAGGGAAAATTCATTCTCTATACTATAGGAATCTGGGTTTGCTATTACATGGCCACCTATCTCGTTTGTTTTGCTTTACCTGAAACTTCAAATTTTACCATTGCTGACGGATTTTTCATCATCGTAGTCGGTACTTTAGGAATGATCGTTCCGGCAAGTGGCGGCATCGGAGCGTTTAATCTGGCAATGAAATACGGTTTTATGGCCTTATTTATTTCGATGGGGAAAAGTGCTGAATTTGGAGGTGAAATGGGTTTGACGTACTCATTTATCTCTCTGCCTTTACAAATCGTCATTATGCTGATTACCGGTTTGCTTTCAATTCCTATTTTGGCAAGAGCAAGAACGGCTGCTGTTGAAGACCAAGTGTTTTAAGATTTATTTCAAATATATAATATAAAGATGAATTATAGAAAATCCAAATTCCGCTGGACTTAGGATTTTCTATAATTATAATTTTACCCAAATGCCCTCGTTAGTAAACTCTCCACTTTAGGTTCGCTTCCTCGGAAATTTTTATACAATTCCATCGGGTCTTTTGTACCGCCTGAAGAAAGTAGTATTTTATATTTTGCGGCAATCTCAGGATTGAAAATTCCATTTTCCTTAAAATACTGAAAGGCATCGGCATCCAAAACTTCCGCCCATTTGTAAGAATAATATCCTGCAGAATAACCGCCCTGGAAAATATGCGAAAAACTTGGGCTCATCGCGGTTTCAGGATTTGACGGATATAATTGTATCGCTTTTGTATATTGATCTTCAAACTCTTTCACACTCATATTTTCCAACTCATCAACCTTTGTGTGATAAGTCATGTCTAAGATTCCAAAACCAAGCTGTCTCATGGTTTGATAGCCTTCCATAAAGTTTTTAGACTGTTCTACTTTTTTAATTTTTTCATCCGGAAGAACTTCGCCGGTTTGGTAATGTCTAGCGAATGTCTTCAAAAATTCAGGTTCATAACAGAAGTTTTCCAGAAATTGAGATGGTAATTCCACAAAATCCCATTTCACTGAAGTTCCGGATAGATTAGGATATTGCGTATCGGCCAACATTCCGTGAAGAGCGTGGCCAAACTCATGAAATAATGTGGTCACTTCCTGAAACGTGAGTAAACTGGGTGTATCTTTCGTAGGTTTGCTGAAATTGCAGACTATTGAGATATGAGGACGCGAATTTTCACCATCCTTTTTATATTGATTTTTATAACTCGTCATCCATGCTCCTGCTCTTTTGCCTTTTCTTGGGAAATAATCTACGTAAAGCAGAGCTTTGAAATCTTTTTCAGAATTAGCATTCCCATCTTCCGGCTTTCCGCTTACTGCTTCAAAAACTTCATACACTTTTACATCTTCATGGTATTTGGGAATGTCATTTCTTTCCTCAAAAGTCAACCCGAAAAGTTTTTTAGATAAACCGAACACAGCTTCCTGAACCTGTTCTAAAGGGAAATAAGGTTTCAATTCTTCATCATTCAAATCGTATTTTGCTTTACGAAGTTTTTCTGCATAAAAAGCATGGTCATAGCCTTGTATCTCGTCAATTCCATCAGCTATTGCTAAAGATTTTAGTTCTTCGATTTCCTTTTCAGCGTAAGGTTTTGCTTTAACTAAAAGCTCGTTGAGGAAATCTAAAACTTTCGTCGGAGATTTTGCCATTCTTTCTTCTAAAACAAAATCTGCATAAGTATCATAACCTAAAAGTTTTGCTTTTTGTTGTTTTAGATTGAGAAGTTCTTTAATTAAATTCTGATTGTCAAATTCTCCGCCATCAAAAGATTTTTTGCCGTTTGCCAAAGCCAGTTCCTTTCTCAATTCTCGGTTTTCAGCATAGGTCATAAACGGAATGTAACTTGGATATTGCAGAGTAACAACCCAGCCTTCCATATTTCTTTCCTTGGCTTCTTCAGCATATTGTTCGGTAATTGCTTCAGGAATTCCGGCAAGATCTTCTTTTTTGGTGATGTGTTTGGAATAAGCATTGGTATAAGCTAAAACGTTTTGACCAAACTTTAGAGATTTTAAAGATAAATCCATGCTGATTTTCTTCAATTTTTCTTTGTCTTCTTCATTTAAAAGGGCACCGCTTCTTACAAAACCTTTATACGTTTCATTTAAAAGCATTTGTTGTTCCTCGTTCAGGTTGTAATCTTCTTTCCTGTCATACACTTTTTTAATTTTATTAAATAAAGCTTCGTTTTGAGAAATTTTTGAAGAGTATTCTGTTAAAATTGGTGAAACTTCCTGAGCAATCTGTTGCAATTCATCATTTGTTTCTGCAGAATTTAAATTAAAAAAAATATTAGAAGCTCTGTCCAACTGCTCTCCCGAAAAAGCTAAAGCCTCAATTGTATTTTCAAAATTAGCTTCGTCAGAATTATTCACAATGGTATCAATTTCTTCTTCAGATTTCTGAATTAATTCTTTAAAAGCCGGAAGATAATCTTCATTTTTTATCTGGTCAAATGGGGCTGAATGATATGGTGTGCTGAAATTTTCTGTTAAAATATTCATTGATGTATTTTTAGTTGTTGTAAATTTAATAAATTGATCTGAATCAGATTTCACGGTTCAAAAACAATGCCTTGATTGGCGGTATGACAAAAATGCTTATTGTAAATTTTCTTGTCATAAGAAAAGATAAAGTTTCTGCTGAAAGTGTAATTTTGATTTCAGATTTAAATAAAACAAAATGATATCTCAAAACAAAAAAACGATCCAGAAATATATGGATTCTTTTCAGGAAAGTGATCACGCTAAAATTCTAAGCTGTCTCACCGAAGACGTCATCTGGGAAATGCCCGGAGTTTATCTTCATCACGGTAAAGAAGAATTCGATAAAGAAATAGAAAACGAAAATTTCACAGGAAAGCCAAAAATTACAGTTTTCAGAATGACAGAAGAAAATGATGTTGTCATTGCAGAAGGAAATGTAATCGGTAAATTTAAAAACGGCGCTATTCTGAATGCCGATTTCTGTGATGTCTTCGAAATGGAAAATGGGCTGATCAAAAAACTGGTGTCTTATTTAATGCAAAAAACTAATTAAAAAAATATCTATAATTATGAAAACAATTTTAAAAATTATCGGTGGACTTATCCTTTTGCTGGTTGTGTATGCAATCGTTGCTATGTTGGCTTTTGGAGACAATTATCACTACGAAAAATCTGTTGTCATGAATGCTCCAAAGGAAAAGGTTTGGCAACAAATCAGTACAATGAAAGCGTTTAATGAATGGAATCCTTGGATGAAATTAGACAAAAACATGAAAATTATTTATACTGGAAATTCTGGGGAAGTAGGTGATAAGTATTGTTGGGACAGTAAAAATGATGATGCAGGAGCAGGTTGTCAGGAAATTAAAGAGCTGATTCCTGGTGACAAACAGAAAACAGAAATGCTTTTCAAAAGACCTTTTGCAGGACAGGCAATTTCTGATATTGTTTTAACTTCTGAAGGAAATTCTACAAAAGTAACGTGGAGTATGGATACAAAACAGGAAACCTGGATGAAAATTATGCGACCAATGATGGATTATCAAATGGGAAAATCTTATGAAGAAGGCTTGAGCAATCTAAAGACGTTGGTAGAAAAATAAAGTGTAAGCCTTGCAATTTGTTTTGCAAGGCTTTTTAATTAAATATACTTTGTATGATTTTGTCTACAACTTTTTTTACGCGTGGAGTATTATCTATTAATTGATATTGACTGATTTTCACTGCGATTATTTCCTCTCCAGGATTGTTAAGAAGTGATGGCCTAATTTTACGCATCATTAGTGATTGATTTAATCTAGCACCTTTTGTAGTGCAAAAATCTAATGCATCTAAAGCTACTAGGCTCAAAGGGCGTTTTGAGTCTAACCATTTTTCAGCTCTCTGCCAATCAAATTTAGAAACTGCTGCCAAATGTCCCCAGCTTAAAGAAATATCGGTTATCTTTTCACAGTTTTCTTCAATCCACTCGAGTGTTTTTTCATATTGAATGAAATTTAAAGCTCCGATACATTCGTTGAGATACTTCTTATCTAAAGACGCTAAATCTGATGTTATTAAATCAAAAGCTTCTTCTCTATTTTTTTCTTTACTGATCTTTTCTGCTTTTTCAATAAAGTCATCTACTTTCTTATAGTCATACATAGATTTAGTTTGTGCTTAACACAAAAGTATCATTTTATTTAAAAAAATATTATCTTTATCTAAAGATTACGATACATGGAGAAGACAGTATTTGAGAAAAATAACATAAGAAATTATGTGAAAACCGTGATTTCAGAAAAAATAGAAAAACTTAAGAACTTTATAGAATTTACTTTAGAAGCAAGTCGAGATATTAAGAAAACCCCCAAGTATGACAGCATGCGAGAAGAAATGCAGGAAGAAATTTACCAGATGCAGAGACAGCTCGCAGCATTAAATGATTTAAAAACAAACATGGCAAGAGTACTTCCTGCTGCCACAGTGAGAGTGCAGTTGGGCTCTTTGGTCATTACCAATAAAGCCCGTTTTTATATTTCGGTTTCTCTGGGCGAGTTTTTTTTTGAAGGTAACCGTTTCTATGCCATCTCTTCAGAAAGCCCAATGGCAAAAAAGATGATGGGGATGACGTCAGGAGAAGAATTTACTTTGAATAATATTCACCAGCAGATTATTGAGGTTTTGTAATTTCACTTCTAACTTCCTTCTTTTTCCGTATTTTTGTGTCTATGAATAAAGCAGAAGTTTTAAAAGAAATCATAGAGCAAAGAAGAAGTATATTCCCAAAAGATTATGCAGAAACAGAAATCTCAGAGGAAACCATCGAAGAAATTCTTCATTCAGCAACATTAGCTCCCAATCATAAAAGAACGAAACCTTGGCGTTTTAAAATTTTTAAGGGCGAAGAGAAAGCAAATTTAGCCCTCGAAATGCAGGAGATTTATAAGTCTACGCAGGCTCTCCAAATTTTTTTAGAGAAAAAATATCAGGATATTGGTTATAAAATCAATAAAGCTGATGCAGTAGTTTCCATCGTTGTGAATTTCAGCGGAATGGTGCCTGAATGGGAAGAAATTGCTGCTGTTTCTATGGCGGTTCAGAATATGTATCTGACTTGTACTGCAAATGGAGTAGGTTGTTACTGGAGTTCTCCAAAAATAGTTGACCATTTAAAAGAATCTTTAACGATCGAAGAAAACCAGAAATGTCTGGGGTTTTTCTATATGGGAAATGTTGATTAATGAAGTTGTTTTTAATCAAAATTTGTAACGAAGCTCTGATTTAGCCCTGATGGAAACGGCATCCTTTTTTGTTTTATTGGGACTGAGCGAAGGAAAATAAAAAAGATATAGTGGACAGCAGGTTCCAGGCTTCTAAAAGAACATTTAAATAGAAACAAAATATGAAGATATAAAACTTCTGACTCCCATCATCTGGCTCCTAACTTAAATTTTCAGGATAGAAAATTTTTACTATCTTTGCACACTTAAATATTTAATCGGGACGAGTTCCCATAAAATTCATACATTATGTCAGTAAAAATCAGATTACAAAGACACGGATCAAAAGGGAGACCTTTTTTCCACATCGTGGTTGCAGATGCTAGAGCTAGAAGAGACGGTAGATTTATCGAAAAGCTAGGTACTTACAACCCAATTACTAACCCTGCGACGATCGATTTGAACGTTGACTCTGCTGTAAAGTGGTTAAACAACGGTGCTCAGCCAACAGATACTGCAAGAGCTATCCTTTCTTACAAAGGAGTACTTTACAAAAAACACTTACAAGGTGGTGTTGCTAAAGGTGCTTTTGATGAGGCTGAAGCTGAAAAGAGATTTTCTGCTTGGGTAGAATCTAAAGAACAAAAAGTACAAGGTAAAGTAGAAGGTTTAACAAAAGCTCAGGCTGATGCTAAGAAAGCTGCTTTTGATGCTGAAACTAAAGTAAACGAAGCTAGAGTTGCTGCGGCTGCTCAAGTAGAAGCTGATGCTAAAGCTGCTGAAGAAGCTGCAAATGCACCTGCTGAAGAAGTTGTTGCTGAAACTGAAGCTGCTGCAGAAGGAGAAGCTCCTGCTGCTGAATCTACAGAAGAAAACACTGAAGCTTAAGACAAACCGGTATGCGTAAAGAAGATTGCTATTTTTTAGGAAAAATCACACGCAGACATGGCCTTGCGGGAAACGTCATCCTTAAACTGGATACCGACCAACCCGAGCTTTATAATAAATTGGAATCAATATTCGTTGAAATCAACGGATTATTGGTTCCTTTTTTTATTGAAAAATCTTCATGGAGCAAATTGGATGCTCTTAATCTGGCTTTTAAAAACTCTTCCGAAGCTTTGGTAGATCAGTCTTTGAATAAAGATGTTTACCTTCCGCTTACCACTTTACCAAAACTTACCGGAAATCAGTTTTATTACCACGAGGTAATAGGTTTTGAAATTATGGATCAAGATAATAAAGACTGTGGCGTAATACGTTCCGTAAACGATCAAACTGCTCAGATTTATTTTGTTACTAATTTGTATGGAAAAGAAGTGGTAGTACCTATGATCAAAGATTGGATTATTGAAGTAAACCGTGAAGAACGATTCATCAAAATGAATGTTCCCGAAGGTTTGATCGATGTTTTCTTGGTTCCTTCTAAAAAAGACGAGTAATTTTTCGATTATTCTCACAAAAAAAGCTGGCTTTCTAAAAACCAACTTTATTTTTACTTTATTTTTCCGAAATCTATTTAAGAAATAGCTGCTGCACCTGCAGAGGCAACTTCGTGATCATCTTCCACAGAACTTCCGCTTACACCGATAGATCCAATTATATTTCCTGAAGAATCTTTAACCAGAACACCACCTGGAAAAGTAATCAGCCCATTATTAGAATGTTCAATATTGTATAAAGGCTGACCCGGTTGTGATAGTTTTCCGATTTCACCGGTATTCATATTAAAATATCTTGCGGTTCTTGCTTTTTTCTGAGCAATGTCGATGGAGCCCAACCAAGCATCATCCATTTTTGCAAATGCTACCAAATTTACACCACTGTCCATCACAGCGATATTCATTTTGACATTCATTTCTTTTGATTTTGCGATAGAAGCTTCAATTGCTTTTTGAGCTTGTTCTAATGTAATGTTCATATTTTTTAATTTACTATTTGACTTAAACTATATAAAATCGTGCCGATGATTGATCTTAACATTTTAATTTTTCTAATAAATGATCGATCTGCACATACATTTTATTAAAATACATTTTCCGCTCTCTGTTTCCTGAAGTATTAAGTGATTTAGAGTTTTTTATCTCATGTTCGAAATAAATCAAAGTATCGTTACAAATATTCTCATCGTTGGTCATCATGTAGCCGAACATATTAAATGGCAGAAAAAATGAAGACTGATATTCATTTTTAAACAAAATATTATTGCTTAAAATCACCAGATCGTTAACGTAAAAATTAAAATCAGGATTGTTTTGGATTTTATATTCAATATTTTGAAGTACGCTTCTCACTTCCTCCAAAATAAGCATGATGTCTTTATATTTCAAAAGTCCCATTTCGGAATAGTATGAGATCTGCATCAGAATGCTCATGATGGTGGTGTCGTTCCAGACTTCTGTCACATTTTGGTTTTCATAAAGATCCTTCAGCATTTCATTTTTCGGAGAATGGTAAGGTAGATCAAAATCTTCGAACGGACAGAGAAATTGATCTTCATTTAATAGATTCATCCAGACATAAAATTTAAATCTGGAAAGAATAGTATCTGAAATGGTATAGAAAAACGGAATGTCTTTCGCAGAATAATATACTTTCGACTGATTAGCAGTTTGAAAAACATCAAGGATTTTCAGAGAACTTTCAAAAAAATGGAGCAAATCTTCTTTTGTTTTTACCGGTCGAGTTCTTTTTACCACCAATTGATTCTCTGTTCCTAAAAACTGATCGATCGAAATCTGATAATATTTTGCCAATTCTATCGCTTCCTCAAAACTGAATTTTGCCTTCATCGAAGTTCTTCTGTGTGCGGCATCGTAACTGATGTTTAGAATATTTGCAATTTCATCATTCAAAGATTTGTCTCCGATTTTCTTTCTTATGTGCTTGAGTAGAATTTCCTGATTCATGTTTTTGCGATTTTCACAAATGTAAAGATTTATTTTAATTTTTTTTCGCATTCATAAAATTGGTTTTCAAATTTAGCTTTGAAGTATAATTTAAAATTGAATGTTATGAAAACGAAATTATCAATCATCGCACTATGTATTAGTTTAATTATTTTCGGGCAAGAGAGTTTGAAAATAAAATCTTCATTGCTCACTGTAAATCCTCAAAAAATAATTAGAAACACAAACGGTTTTAACGTTGGAATTTTAGATGACTATCAAAAACAAAGAATTAATGGAATCAATTTTCAGATAAATCCTCTCACTTTGCTTTATCCTTTAATTCCGCAGGCAATCTCAGTCCCAACAGAAAACAAATCTACTGTAACAGTAAATGGACTGCATCTTTCGACAGGCGGAATGATGGATGGTAAAAAGTTGAATGGACTTGGTATTTCAATGTATCATCATTCACGCACGACAAACGGTTTTTCGGTGAATTTTTTTAATAATACTTCGGGAGATTTAAATGGATTTCATATTTCAGGATTTGCTAATAGTTCGGAGAAAGGAATAGGTTTGAACATGGCTTTTTTAGGCAATGATTCAAATGATTTTAAAGGATTGCAGATTTCTATGTGTAATGAATCGGAAAAAATGAGAGGAGTTCAAATAGGATTAGTTAATAAAACTAAAAATCTAAGAGGTCTTCAATTTGGATTATGGAATGTGAACGAGAAAAGAAAATTTCCCATCATCAACTGGAATTTTAAATCTAAAAAAAATAAATCATGAAAAACATACCTTATATATTAATAGCAATCCGCTTTCTTTTAGCGCCGATCATTTTCTTTTTAGCATATTTAGAAGGTGAAGAATACCAGTTTTTAATTTTAACATTAATGTTCATTGGATTACTGACAGATATTTTTGACGGAATCATCGCTAGGAAATTCGGAGTTTCTTCAGAAAAATTAAGAAGACTCGACAGTCAGGTAGATTTGGTTTTCTGGCTTTCTTTAGGATTTGCGGGGTATTTTCTCAATCCTGAATTAATAAAAAGCGAATGGAAAAATATCACATTAGTTTTTGTGCTGGAAGCTCTTTGTTATTTAATAAGTATCTTGAAATTTGGAAAAGAAACTTGTACTCATGCTTTTTTGTCGAAAATGTGGGGTTTAAGTTTAGTGATTGCATTCACTTATTTGATAGGATTTCAACAAACAGGTTGGGCTTTTTATCTGTCAATAGTTTTAGGAATAGTTTCTCATATTGATGTGATCCTGATTATTTTAATTCTTCCAAAATGGCAGTATGATGTCCCAAGTTGTTACCACGCATCGAATATCAGAAAAGGAAAACAAAGAAAAAAGAGTACACTTTTTAATTAAATGAAAGCGATTTTTCGGAATTAAATAATCATTTTTAAATCAAACAGTGTGATCATGGAAAAATTACACCGTTTTTTGTAGATTTGCAAACATTAATTTTTATACAAAAATTTATCAATCAACAAATGAAAAAGCAGACGATTAAAGAAGTCCTACAGGATTACAAAAAAGTATTACATCATGACATTACAGTTTACGGTTGGGTAAGAACTTTCCGTGCAAACCGCTTTATTGCGCTAAATGATGGTTCTACGATTAATAATTTGCAGGTTGTTGTTGATTTCGAAAATTTCGACTCAGAAATTATCAGTAAAATAAGCACAGCATCTTCTCTAAAAGTTGTTGGTGAAGTAGTAGAAAGTCAGGGAGCTGGACAAGCTGTAGAAATTATTGCCAAAAAAATCATCATTTTAGGCGATAACTTTACAGAGGAAAGAGATAAAACCATTCTTCAGCCAAAAAAACACTCATTAGAAGTGTTGAGAGAGCAGGCGCATTTAAGATTCAGAACCAATTTATTTGGGGCGGTTTTCAGAGTACGCCATGCGGTGAGTTTTGCAATTCACTCATTTTTCAACCAAAATCAATTTTTCTACATCAACACTCCGATTGTAACAGGAGCTGATGCAGAAGGAGCAGGTGAAATGTTTGGGGTAACCAACTTTGATTTAAATAATATTCCAAGAGACGAGCAGGGCGATATCGATTTTGCTCAGGATTTCTTTGGTAAGAAAACCAACTTAACGGTTTCCGGACAGCTTGAAGGGGAAACTGCAGCAATGGGATTGGGGAGAATTTATACTTTCGGACCTACTTTCCGTGCAGAAAATTCAAACACAACCCGCCACTTAGCTGAATTCTGGATGATTGAGCCTGAAGTTGCCTTCAATAACCTTGAAGATAACATCGACTTGGCAGAAGACTTCCTGAAATATGTAATTCAATATGTTTTAGACAACTGTAAAGACGATCTTGAGTTCTTAGACAAGCGTTTCGAAGAAGAGCAAAAATCAAAACCGGAAAAAGACAGAGCAAAAGAAGGTTTGATAGAAAAGCTTCAGAATGTTATCGCTAAACGTTTCAAACGCGTAAGCTATACAGAAGCGATTGAAATCTTAATGAACTCGAAAGAAAATAAAAAAGGAAAATTCCAATATCCGGTTGAAAGCTGGGGAACCGACCTTCAGTCTGAGCACGAAAGATTCTTGGTAGAAAAGCATTTTGAATGTCCTGTAGTTTTGTTTGATTATCCAAAAGAAATCAAAGCATTCTATATGAAGCTGAACGACGATAACAAAACCGTTGCTGCCATGGATGTACTTTTCCCTGGAATCGGTGAGATCATCGGCGGATCAGAAAGAGAAGCAAGATTAGATGTTCTGAAAACAAAAATGGCAGAAATGCACGTAGACGAGCACGAACTTTGGTGGTATATAGATACCAGAAGATTCGGTTCTGTTCCTCACGCAGGTTTCGGACTTGGTTTAGAGAGGCTGGTTGTCTTTGTAACGGGTATGACCAACATTCGCGACGTGATTCCTTTCCCAAGAACTCCAAAGAACGCAGAATTTTAATCTGCATCATATATATACTACCTCTGAAATTTTTCAGAGGTATTTTTTTTTAAATATAAACAATGTTTTGTGAAGGTCATTTCAATCATATTAATTTCAACTCAAACTCTCAAATCCTCCACCAAAATTTCTTACCTATATACCAAACGCTCCAACTCTAAAACACTTTCATCCGAATAAGAAGCTCATTCCAGCTTTCACTACTCGCTTTTTTGCTCCTTAGCACTCCCTTTCTTGCAAAAAGAGCTCAAACATGCCGTTCAATCTGGGCTAGGGGTAGTAGTTTGTAGATCATTATTTACCAAATAATATTTTTTTCAATTTTTGAGTTTCAGTACAACTATATTTTTCTCTACCTTATTTTTCCATTATTATGATTATTGTCCATTTTTAGATCTTATTGTTCTATTTTGCTCCGGAGAGCAATATGTTTGTATAATTATTATCCGAAAAGCAGAGAGCTCCGTAGGAGCGACACCTCTCATAATCTATAAATATCAATAATCTTTTGGTCTAATCTTGCAAACGATACATTCGATGCTCCTGTTTCTAACTAAGAAAATGCTCTAAACAATATTTTCGTTGAACAAAATATGTGTTTTGCGTACTGTATTTCCCCATGATACTTACATTTAAACTTCATCATTACCCATTGTCAAAATAATATGAACATTGTGGATAACTTCAGGATGTTATTCAACAGCTATTAAACCAATGTTTTACTTTAATACTTTTCCACATTCAAAATATTTGATTATTAATTATTTGTTTCATGTGGGTATCTGCCCTATCTTTGCCCCACTGAAAACGAGAGTGATTGGTAGCGCAGGAGAGCCTTAAAGCGGGCGTTTAAAGAAGATCCTATTTGGATATAAATTTAGGGAATTGCAAAAATTTAGTTGATAAAAATTTGTGAGGAAAGAAAAAGTTTATATCTTTGCAGTCCCGATAAAGGGAGCGCAGGAGTAGGGAAGTTTAGGTGTTGTAAATGGGAGATTAGGGTTACTAAAAAAACTTTAAATTTTTCACAAAAACATTTGGCTGTTTCGGAATAAATTATTACTTTTGCACACGCAAATACGGCAAAGCCCAACGACAGAAAAGGGTGGCCGGGGGAGCGGAAGAGAAGAGATCATTGAAAAATAGATATAACAACCAAGTAAGGAAAAACTAAAGCGTCAAAACTTTGAGTGAGCGTAAGACAAACATACAATGGAGAGTTTGATCCTGGCTCAGGATGAACGCTAGCGGGAGGCCTAACACATGCAAGCCGAGCGGTAGAAGATCTTCGGATCTTTGAGAGCGGCGCACGGGTGCGGAACACGTGTGCAACCTGCCTTTATCTGGGGGATAGCCTTTCGAAAGGAAGATTAATACCCCATAATATATTGAATGGCATCATTCGATATTGAAAACTCCGGTGGATAGAGATGGGCACGCGCAAGATTAGATAGTTGGTGAGGTAACGGCTCACCAAGTCAATGATCTTTAGGGGGCCTGAGAGGGTGATCCCCCACACTGGTACTGAGACACGGACCAGACTCCTACGGGAGGCAGCAGTGAGGAATATTGGACAATGGGTGAGAGCCTGATCCAGCCATCCCGCGTGAAGGACTAAGGCCCTATGGGTTGTAAACTTCTTTTATACTGGGATAAACCTACCCTCGTGAGGGTAGCTGAAGGTACAGTATGAATAAGCACCGGCTAACTCCGTGCCAGCAGCCGCGGTAATACGGAGGGTGCAAGCGTTATCCGGATTTATTGGGTTTAAAGGGTCCGTAGGCGGACTCGTAAGTCAGTGGTGAAATCTCATAGCTTAACTATGAAACTGCCATTGATACTGCGGGTCTTGAGTAAGGTAGAGGTAGCTGGAATAAGTAGTGTAGCGGTGAAATGCATAGATATTACTTAGAACACCAATTGCGAAGGCAGGTTACCATGTCTTAACTGACGCTGATGGACGAAAGCGTGGGGAGCGAACAGGATTAGATACCCTGGTAGTCCACGCCGTAAACGATGCTAACTCGTTTTTGGGCTTTCGGGTTCAGAGACTAAGCGAAAGTGATAAGTTAGCCACCTGGGGAGTACGTTCGCAAGAATGAAACTCAAAGGAATTGACGGGGGCCCGCACAAGCGGTGGATTATGTGGTTTAATTCGATGATACGCGAGGAACCTTACCAAGGCTTAAATGGGAATTGATCGGTTTAGAAATAGACCTTCCTTCGGGCAATTTTCAAGGTGCTGCATGGTTGTCGTCAGCTCGTGCCGTGAGGTGTTAGGTTAAGTCCTGCAACGAGCGCAACCCCTGTCACTAGTTGCTAGCATTAAGTTGAGGACTCTAGTGAGACTGCCTACGCAAGTAGAGAGGAAGGTGGGGATGACGTCAAATCATCACGGCCCTTACGCCTTGGGCCACACACGTAATACAATGGCCGGTACAGAGGGCAGCTACACAGCGATGTGATGCAAATCTCGAAAGCCGGTCTCAGTTCGGATTGGAGTCTGCAACTCGACTCTATGAAGCTGGAATCGCTAGTAATCGCGCATCAGCCATGGCGCGGTGAATACGTTCCCGGGCCTTGTACACACCGCCCGTCAAGCCATGGAAGTCTGGGGTACCTGAAGTCGGTGACCGTAACAGGAGCTGCCTAGGGTAAAACAGGTAACTAGGGCTAAGTCGTAACAAGGTAGCCGTACCGGAAGGTGCGGCTGGAACATCTCATTTTAGAGCGTCCTTAGACGTTAAACAAAAAAAGATACTTAAATGTATCATATACTTGCTTAAAAGAAAACGTTTTAGTTTTTACTCGGTTGCTTATATTATAAAAATACAAAACCCACTAGAAATTAGTATTAGGGAAGAGAGATAATTAACAATTATTAATTAATAATTATTAATTAGAGAGAGTCTCGTAGCTCAGCTGGTTAGAGCGCTACACTGATAATGTAGAGGTCGGCAGTTCGAGCCTGCCCGAGACTACTAATTGAAGGGATTAAAGTATTAAAAAGTTGAAAGATTAAAATATTAGCGATTGTTAATTTTTTAATTATTAAATCTTTTAATCATTTAATCTTACCTAGAGGGGGAATTAGCTCAGCTGGCTAGAGCGCCTGCCTTGCACGCAGGAGGTCAAGGGTTCGACTCCCTTATTCTCCACAGTTTTGCGAGTTTGATTTAAAAGTACGATGGATAGAGCCAAAACAAATATCCGTTTATCAGACTTTCAGAAAGACATAAGATCATTGACATTAACGGTAAAAATATCACAAAGAGAAAACCGAGCGCAATTAAGCGTTTGAGTTTACAAAAATAGCTTGGTAGTAATACTGAGCAAAAAATACTGAACTAATTAATAATTAGGAAAGAAATCGTTAAGGGCGTATGGCGGATGCCTAGGCTTTCAGAGGCGAAGAAGGACGCGGTAAGCTGCGAAAAGCTGCGGGGATCGGCACACACGAATTGATCCGCAGATGTCCGAATGGGGCAACCCGGCATGTTGAAGACATGTCACTCCGCAAGGAGAGCAAACCAGGAGAACTGAAACATCTAAGTACCCTGAGGAAAAGAAATCGAAGAGATTCCGTAAGTAGTGGCGAGCGAACGCGGATTAGCCCAAA